>NZ_CP046977.1:0-302350 GCF_030408455.1 Corynebacterium atrinae | reverse complement strand
GCTCAAGGAGTTGGGCCTCGACCTCGACCAGGTCGAGCTTGTGGGTCATTCACAGGGCAGCCTCGGCGTCGTCGCCGCACGCCACCCCGAGCACGCTCTCGCCTTCGCGCTCCTGCTGGGCACCGCCGCGAGCCAGGAAGTCGGGTCGAGTGACCACCGCCCCCGCATGCTGAGTGTGCGGGGGGTGGACCGCGCGGTCGTCGAGAAGCATGCGGCCGGCGCGGAGCTGGCCGTGACCAACGGCCCGCGCCACTTCGTCCTCACCGGGACTCCGGAGCAGCTGGCCGCCGCCCAGCGTGAGATCAGCGCCGCTGTCGATGAAGCTAACTCCAGCCTCGCGGCTCGCGAGCGCGGCGGCGACGAGATCACCCCGCGTTTCGACGAACTGCCCGTAGCCGGGTTCTTCCACCACTCCGCCATGCAGGCCGCCGCCGACCGCGCCGCCGCCTGGGCGAAGGAATGTGGGCTTGACCTGGGAGATACCACCCCGCAGGAGCTGGCTGATGCCATCCTCGTGCAGCCGCACGACTGGCCCAATGAGGTCGCCAGCCTGCGAGCCAAGGGTGTCACCGAGGTCCTGAGCCTCGACCGTTCCCTGTCCACCATCACCGCCAAGTTGCTGGCCGGTTCCGGCATTGCCATCGTGCCCGCCACCACCCCGGCCGAGCGTGACCTCCTGGGCACTCCGGGAGCGACGCTGCCCACTGCGGCCGACTACTCCGACTTCGCGCCGCGACTGATCACCTTGCCCACCGGCGAGACCGTCACGCAGACGCGCTTTTCCACCCTCACCGGCCTATCCCCGGTCATGCTCGGCGGCATGACGCCGACCACCGTGGACCCGGGCATCGTCGCCGCGGCCGCCAACGCCGGCTTCTGGGCCGAGATGGGCGGCGGCGGCCAGTACTCGGAGGAGGTGTTCAACCGGAACAAGGACGGGCTGGTCGAGCAGCTCGAGCCGGGCCGTTCCGCGCAGTTCAACTCCATGTTCTTCGATCGCTACATGTGGAACCTGCAGTTCGGCGTCACCCGTATCGTGTCCAAAGCCCGGGCCGCCGGTGCGGCGATCAATGGTGTCACCGTTTCCGCGGGCATCCCGGAGGTGGAGGAGGCCACCGAGCTCATCGCGCAGCTGCACGATGACGGCTTCCCCTACGTGTCCTTCAAGCCGGGCACCTCGAAGCAGATTCGTGATGCCCTGGCCATCGCCGATGCGAACCCGAACACGGACATCATCATCCAGGTCGAAGACGGCCACTCCGGCGGGCACCACTCCTGGGTCGACCTGGGCGACATGCTCGTGGACACCTACGCGGAGGTCCGCCAGCGCCCCAACGCCTACCTCGCCGTCGGCGGCGGCATCCACTCCCCGGAGCGCGCCACCGAGTACCTCACCGGTTCCTGGGCGCACGGTTACGGCCTGCCGTCGATGCCGGTCGACGCCGTCATCCTCGGCACCGTCGCCATGGCCACCAAGGAAGCAACGACGACGCCGCAGGTCAAGCAGCTCCTCGTCAACACCCCCGGCATCAGCCCGGACGACAACAAGGGGTGGGTCGGCCGCCTCCAGTGCGCCGGTGGCGTCACCTCCGGGCAGTCGCATCTGCTCGCCGACATGCACGAGGTGGACAACGATTTCGCCGCCGCCTCTCGCCTCATCACCTCCCTCGACATCGAGGAGTACGCCGAACACCGCGATGAGCTCATCGCGGCGCTGAACAAGACCTCCAAGCCGTACTTCGGCGACGTCGATACGATGACGTATGCCCAGTGGCTGCAGCGCTTTGTCGACCTGGCCTTCCCGTGGAAGGACCCGACCTGGCCGGATCGTTTCCTCGATCTGCTCCACCGCGTCGAGGCTCGCCTGCACCCGGTCGATCACGGCGAGATCCCCACGTTGTTCGACAGCATTGACGATTGCGAGGACGCCCAGGGCTGCGTGGATAAGCTCGTGGCGGCATATCCGCAGGCAGTGGAGCTGACCGTCACCCCGCGCGATGCCGCGTGGTTCGTCGGCCTCAACCGCAAGCACCACAAGCCCATGCCGTGGGTGACTGCCATCGACGGCGATCTGAAGACCTGGTTCGGCCTGGATTCCCTGTGGCAGGCCCAGGACGAGCGCTACCCGGCCGAGGCCGTCCGCGTCATCCCCGGCCCCGTGTCCGTCGCCGGTATCAAGCGCGTCGACGAGCCCGTCGCCGAGTTGCTGGCCCGCTTCGAAGCGGACTGCACCACGTCGCTTATCGACGCCGCCGTCACCCCCACCGCCCGCTTCTCCCGCTTGGCGGAAGCCGCGGACGCCGCGGAGTTCCTCCGCGCCGCCCCCACCATCCAGTGGCACGGCCACCTCATCGACAACCCTGCCCACGTGTTGCCGGACAGCGCCACCGAGCTCGTGGATACCGACGAAGGCTGGGTCATCCGCGTCCACTCCGATTCTTATTGGGATGAGCTGCCCGCCGAGCAGCGCCCCTTCTACGTCGAGCACGTCGATATCCCCCTCGACCTGCCGTCCTCCACCGCCACCGGTGCGAGCCCCGTCGTCTCCGACGAACGCCTGCCGAAGGCCGTGTTTGACCTGCTCGCCGGTGTCGCCGGGGTCGGTTCCACCTCCGAGACCGGCGATGAGATCACCGATCTCCCCGTCGCCGATGCAGATGGCACCATTCATTACTCCTTTACCCTGCCGGCCTCCCTGCTGCCCGCCCACTCGGCGGTCAGTGGCGCCGCGCTCGGCTCCGTCGCGGCCGGCACTCCCGATGCTCTCGTCGGCCCCTGCTGGCCCGCCATTTACGCCGCGCTGGGCACCGGCCGCCTCGCCGATGGCTACCCCGTCATCGAGGGCCTGCTCAATGCCGTCCACCTCGACCACGTTATTGACCTGCGCGTCCCGCTCGAGGAGCTTGCCGACGGCCGCCGCATCGACGTCGAATCCCGCTGCGCCTCCATCGCGGAATCCGCCTCCGGGCGCATCGTCACCGTCGAACTCACCCTCTACTCCGAGGGCGAGATCGTGGCCACGCAGATGCAGCGCTTCGCCATCCGCGGCCGCGCCAACGGCACCGACATGCCCGTGCCCGCCCCCGAGTGGGGCGGCGGGAAGTCCGCCACCAAGGTCGAGGCCACGGCCCGCTCCTTCGTCGACCGCGCCATCGTCCACGCTCCTTCCGACATGACCCCCTTCGCGCTGGTCTCGGGCGATTACAACCCGATCCACACCTCCACCAACGCCGCCGGGCTCGTCGGCCTGGAGGCCCCGCTGGTCCACGGCATGTGGCTCTCGGCTACTGCCCAGCACCTCGCGGGCCGCCACGGCCGCGTCGTCGGCTGGACCTACTCCATGTTCGGCATGGTCCAGCTCGATGATGCCGTCGAGATCACCGTCGAGCGCGTCGGCCGCAAGGGCATTCACCGTGCCCTCGAAGTCACCTGCCGGATCGACGGCGAGGTCGTCTCCCGCGGTCAGGCTCTCCTGGCTCAGCCCCGCACTGCCTACGTCTACCCCGGCCAGGGCATCCAGGCCGCTGGCATGGGCCGCGGCGACCGCGACTCCTCCCCCGCCGCCCGCGAGGTGTGGCGTCGAGCCGATCAGCACACCCGCGCCACCCTGGGCTTCTCCATCCGCCACATCGTCGATGACAACCCCACGGTGCTGAACGTGCGCGGGACGACCTTCCGCCACCCGAAGGGCGTGCTCAACCTCACCCAGTTCACCCAGGTCGCGCTCGCCGTCGTCGCCTACGCGCAGACCGAACGCCTGCGGGAGAACAACGCCATCGGCTCCGATGCGATGTACGCCGGACACTCGCTCGGCGAGTACACCGCCCTGGCCTCCCTGGCCAACATCTTCGCCCTGGAAGACGTCATCGATATCGTCTACTCGCGCGGCTCTGCCATGCACGGCCTGGTCCCCCGCGACGAGGCGGGACGCTCCAACTACGGCATGGGTGCCTTGCGCCCCAACATGATCGGCGTCGCCGCCGAGGACGTGGAGGATTACCTCGCCGGGGTCGCCGCGGAGACCGGCGAATACCTCGAGATCGTCAACTACAACATCGCTGGCCAGCAATACTCCATCGCCGGCACGATCAAGGGCCTGGCGGCACTGTCCGAGCACGCCAACTCGATCACCCCCCGCGCTTATGTCACGGTGCCGGGCATCGATGTGCCCTTCCACTCTCGGGTCCTGCGCCCGGGTGTCCCGGCCTTCGCCGCCAAGCTCGACGAGCTGCTGCCTACCACCGTGGACCTGGACGCGCTCATCGGCCGCTACGTGCCCAACCTCGTCGCCCGCCCCTTCGAGCTGACGCAGTCCTTCGTCGACTCCATCCTTGAGGTCGTCCCGTCCGAGCGCCTCCAGGGCATCGACGTGGCAATCGCGGATGAGCAGACCCTCGCCCGCGATTTGCTCATTGAGCTGCTGAGCTGGCAGTTCGCCTCCCCGGTGCGTTGGATCGAGACCCAGGCCCTGCTCATCAGCGAGGTCGAGCAGATCATCGAGGTCGGCCTCGCCGCCTCCCCGACGCTGACCAACCTCGCCTCCCGCACGATGGACATCCTGGGCTCTCATCGCCCGGTGTTCAACGTGGAACGCGACCAAGATGCCGTCATGCTCAATGACGTGCAGCAGCCCCCGGCGGTGGAAGAAGTCGCCGAGGAAACTGTGGAGACTGCGCCGGTGGAGAGCGCCCCCGAGCAAGCAGCCGCTGCACCAGCCCCGGCCTCCGTGGCCAGTGGTGGCAGCGCACAGGATGCCCCCGACCTGCCGTTCAGTGCCGGCGAGGCCATCATGGTGCTCTTCGCCTTCCAGAACAAGATCCGCCCGGATCAGATCAACGGGTCCGACACCGTCGAGGAGCTGACCAACGGCGTGTCCTCGCGCCGCAACCAGCTGCTCATGGACATGTCCGCCGAGCTGGGTGTTCCGGCCATCGATGGCGCGGCCGATGCCGACGTGACCACCCTGCGTGAGCGCGTGCGCACCGCCGCCCCCGGCTACGCCCCCTTCGGCACCGTCCTGGGCGAGGCCGTCACCGCCCGCCTGCGCCAGCTCACCGGCGCCTCCGGTTACAAGCCCGCCCACGTCGCCGAGCGCGTCACCGGCACGTGGGGTCTACCCGCCGGCTGGGTTGGCCACGTTGAGGCGGAGATCCTCCTCGGCTCCCGTGAGGGCGACTCCGTTCGCGGCGGCTCCCTGTCCACCATCCCCACGTCCGCATCGTCGAAGGCGGAGGTTGATGCGCTTATCGACGCCGCCGTCCAGGCCGTCGCCGCCACCCACGGCGTCTCCGTGTCGCTGAGCGCCGGTGGCTCCGGTGGGGGCGCTGGCTCCGTCGTCGACTCGGCCGCGCTCAACGCCTACGCCGACTCGGTGACCGGCCCCGAGGGCATCCTCGCCGCGCTGGCTCGCACCACCCTGAATCAGTTGGGCATTATCGACGAGGTCGCCGAGGTGGCTGTCTCCGACACCACGCTCCTCGACACCGTCGAAGCCGAGCTCGGCGCCGGCTGGCTCAAGACCGTCACCCCCACCTTCGACGCCACCCGCGCCGTGCTTTTCGACGACCGCTGGGCATCCGCCCGCGAGGACCTCGCCCGGGTCGCCCTGGGCGAACTCGCGCTCACCCCCGCCCGCTTCGCGGGAACCGGTGAGGTCATTGCGGAGCAGGCCACCTGGTGGGCCGCCAACGGCGGCGCCGACCCGGCGCTGCTGCGCGAGATTGCTCGCGCGGCCGTCGATAAGCCGGAACAGCGCTACCTGGGCGAGGTTGCCCTGGTGACCGGCGCGGCGCCCGGGTCGATCGCCGCTGCCCTCGTCGAGGGCCTGTTGGCCGGCGGCGCGACCGTCATCATGACGGCCTCCAACGTCAGCCAAGCGCGCAAGGAATTCGCGCGCCAGCTCTTCGCCCGCCACGCCTCCGTGGACGCGGCCCTGTGGTTGGTGCCCGCGAACCTCTCCAGCTACCGCGACGTCGATGCGCTCATCGAGTGGATCGGCAACGAGCAGCGCGAATCCGTGGGCAACGAGGTGAAGATCCTCAAGCCGGCGCTCACGCCGACCCTGGCGTTCCCCTTCGCCGCCCCGAGCGTCTCCGGTTCCCTCGCCGACGCGGGCGCGGCCGCCGAGAACCAAACCCGCCTCCTGCTGTGGAGCCTCGAGCGCACCATCGCCGGGCTCTCCCAGCTGGCGCAGAACGACCCCGGCTTCCCGGATACCCGCTGCCACGTCGTCCTGCCCGGCTCCCCCAACCGAGGCATGTTCGGCGGCGACGGAGCCTACGGCGAGGTCAAGGCCGCTCTCGATGCCATCCTGGCCAAGTGGTCCGCCGAAGCTGGCTGGCCTGAGGGTGTCACCCTCGCCCAGGCGAAGATCGGCTGGGTGTCCGGCACCTCGCTCATGGGCGGCAATGACGTCCTCGTCCCCGCCGCCGAGAAGGCCGGTATTCACGTGTGGTCGCCCGAGGAGATCTCCTCCGAGCTGCTCGACCTCGCCTCCCCCGAGGCGAAACAGCAGGCCGCGCAGGCCCCCATCGAGGCCGACCTCACCGGCGGGCTCGGTTCCTCCGCAGTGTCCATGTCCGCCCTGGCGGAGGCCGCCCGCGCCGATGCCGAGTCCGCAGTCCTGGGCACCGATGCCGAGGCCGACACCACCATCAACGCCCTGCCCAACGCCGCTCATCCCACCCAGCCGGGTGAGGTTACCGTCGGCGAGGTCACCCGCGACCTCGACGACATGATCGTCATGGTCGGCCTCGGCGAGGTCTCCTCCTGGGGCTCGGGCCGCACCCGCGCGCAGGCCGAATACGGCATCCAGCGCGACGGCAGCGTCGACCTCACCGCCGCCGGAGTCCTGGAACTGGCGTGGATGACCGGCCTCATCTCCTGGGCCGAGGATCCCCGCCCGGGCTGGTACGACGCCTCCGGCGCCGAAGTCCCCGAGGACGAGGTCTACGAGCGCTTCCGCGACGAGGTTGTCGCCCGTTCCGGCATCCGCCGCCTGAGCGATAAGTACTTCCTCACCGATGGCGGGTCCATCGACGTCACCGAGGTCTTCCTGGACAAGGACATCACCTTCACCGTCCCCTCCGAGGCCGAGGCCCGCGACATTGAAACCGCCGATCCCGACAAGACGCGCGTCGCGCTTATCGACGGCGAGTGGACCGTCACCCGCGTCAAGGGTGCCACCGCACGCGTCCCCCGCAAGGCCACCCTGACCCGCTCCGTCGCCGGTCAGATGCCGGAGGGCTTCGACCCGGCACGCTGGGGCATCCCCGCCTCCATGATCGAAGGTCTGGACCGCATTGCGGTGTGGAACCTCGTCACCGCCATCGACGCGTTCATTTCCGCCGGGTTCACCCCCGCCGAGCTGCTGCGCGCCGTCCACCCGGGTGACGTGGCGTCGACCCAGGGCACCGGCATCGGTGGCATGGAGTCCCTGCACAAGGTGTTCGTGTCCCGGTTCCTCGGGCAGGAGCGCCCCTCCGACATCCTGCAGGAGGCACTGCCCAACGTCGTGGCCGCGCACGTCATGCAGTCGCTCGTGGGTGGCTACGGCTCGATGATCCACCCGGTCGCCGCCTGCGCTACCGCCGCCGTCTCTATTGAGGAGGGCGTGGACAAGATCGCGCTGGGCAAGGCTGACTTCGTGGTCGCCGGTGGCATCGACGACGTTCAGGTCGAATCCCTCACCGGCTTCGGCGACATGAACGCCACCGCCGAGACCGCCGCCATGACGGCGAAGGGTATTAGCGACCGCTTCATCTCCCGGGCCAACGACCGCCGCCGCGGCGGCTTCCTCGAGGCCGAGGGCGGTGGCACGGTGCTGCTGGCCCGGGCGTCCGTCGCCGCGGAGCTGGGCCTGCCGGTCCTCGCCGTGGTGGCCCATGCCGCCTCCTATGGCGATGGCGCTCACACGTCGATCCCGGCCCCGGGCCTCGGCGCCCTGGGTGCCGCCCGTGGCCGCGAGAACTCCCGCCTGGCACGCTCCCTGCGCTCGCTGGGTCTGACCCCGGATGATGTGCGGGTGGTGTCCAAGCACGACACCTCCACCAACGCCAACGACCCGAACGAGTCGGAGCTGCATTCCCGCCTGTGGGAGGCCGTGGGCCGCACGGAAGGCAACCCGCTGTTCGTCGTCTCGCAGAAGTCGCTCACCGGTCACGCGAAGGCTGGCGCGGCGCTCTTCCAGATGGGTGGACTGGTGGACATCCTGCGCACCGGCAGCCTGCCGGCCAACGCGGCCCTGGATTGCGTCGATCCGCTCATCGCCCCGAAGGCCCGCCCGCTAGTGTGGTTGCGCTCCCCGCTCGCACTCGGTGAAGGTGCCGTCAAGGCTGGTGTCCTCACGTCCCTGGGCTTCGGCCACGTCGGTGCCGTCGTGGTGCTCGCGCACCCGGCAGTGTTCGAGGCCGCCCTCGCGCGCTCTGGCGGCGACGTCGCGGCCTGGCGCGAACACGCCACCACCCGTCTCCGCGCCGGAGCGCAGCACTTCGAGGCCGGCATGATCGGTCGTGCGGAACTGTTTACCCAGGTGGAGGGCCGTCGCCTCCCGACCGTGGGTGAGCACGAAGCCGAGATCGCCTTGCTGCTCGACGAAAATGCCCGTCTGGGCGAGGACGGGGTGTACCCGAGGGTCTAACAGCCCGCTCTCGCCATGGCCTCGCGGATCGTCGAGGCAGACGCTGCCACCAGCGTCTGCTCCTCGGCGGTGATCCGCGGGGCCAATCGCGTGCGCACTCCACCCGCACCGATGACGCAGGGCAGGGACAGGGCGACGTCGGAAAGCCCGTACTGGCCGGTCAGGGGCAGGGTGACGGGGTATACGCTGCGTTCGTCGAGCAGCACGGCGCGGGTCAGCAGGACGGCGGATTGGGCGACGCCCGCATTCGTCCACCCTTTGGCGTTGAAGACCTCGTAGGCGGAGGAGACGACGGCCTCGGCCAGCTCTCCGAGTTGATAGGGCTCGCCGAGGCCGAGCTCCTCCGGTGGCATGCCGGACACGTTGACCTGGCTGAGCGCCGGGACCGCCGAAAGGCCGTGTTCGCCGAGCATGACCCCCGTGACTGAGCTGGGGTCAATGCCGTGGCGGTCCGCGATGAGCCGGCGCATGCGGGCCGAATCGAGCATCGTGCCCGTGCCAAAGACCCGGCCGTCCGCGAAGCCGAATTCCGTGGCCGCGATGTACGCGAGGGTATCCACCGGATTGGTGATGATAATGACCACCGGCTCCGTGGTCACCGCCGCGATGTCCCCCATCACCTGGCGGATGACCTGCGAATTATGCTCGGTGAGCAGGGTGCGGTCGGGCGGGCCGTCGGGACTATCGGGATCGGGGATGATCGAGGGCCCCGCCGCAATTGATGATGACGTCCGCGCCCGCGCAATCCGCATACGTCCCGGCGTGGATCCGGGTGTTAGTGCGGCTGAGCAGCGCCGTCGCGTGATGCTGGTCTAGCGCCTCGCCGTGGGCGACCCCCTCGTCAACGTCGATGACGGCGATGTCGCGAAAGAGCCCGGAGGAGGCGGCGTCGGCCAGGACGTAGCTGCCGACGTGCCCGGCGCCGATAACAACGAGTGAATTACCCATGCGGGCTAGTCTATTGCGACCCCAACCCACACCGGCTCTGGCACCAAGATGACCTGGAAGGCCGCCTGCACCCCATCTCGAACCTCACGTGCCAACGCCACCACGTCCGCCGTGGTCGCCGACCCCCGGTTGGTCAACGCGAGGGTGTGTTTGGTGGACAACCTCGCCGGAGCGCCCTCGCCGGGGAAACCCTTGCCAAAGCCCGCGCGGTCAATGAGCCACGCCGCCGAGAGCTTGACCTTGGCGGAATGCTCACCTCCCGCGGGGAAACGCGGCATACGCTCGGCGTCCTCGGCCCCCCGCACCTCGCGCACCCGGGCCTGGACCTCATCCGCCAGTGCCACGGGGACAATGGGGTTGGTGAAGAAAGAACCCGCGGACCACGTGTCGTGGTCCGCCGGGTCGATGACCATGCCTTTCCCGTGCCGCAGCTCCAGGACTGCCGCACGGACATCGGCGACCGGGTGGCGTTCCCCAGCCTCCGTCGCACCGAGGCGGCGCGCGAGCTCCCCATAACGCAACGGACCCGAGAGACCGTCGGTGGACAGCTGCAGCTCAATGGCCAGAACGACGGCGCGGTTGCTGAACTTTAGATTGGAATAGCGATAAGCCAACTCCAAGGAGGAAGCAGGCACCCACTCCATTTCGCCCGTCGTGCGATCGAGGAGAAGGACCTGAACCAGGACATCGGAAATTTCAGCCCCATACGCGCCGACGTTTTGCACTGGCGTCGCCCCGGCCGAGCCCGGGATCCCCGACAGACACTCGATGCCGCCGAATCCCGCCTCGACGGACGCGAGGACGACGTCGTCCCACACCGCGCCCGCCCCGGCGCGCAGCACGCCCTCGGTGGTGAGGGAAATCTCCCGGTTTTCCAACACCACGGCCACGAGGTCCAGCTCGCCGTCCGCCACAATGAGGTTCGAGCCCCCGCCGACGATGAGGAAATTCATCTGGAGGGCGTCGAGAAGCATGACAACCTCCGCGACAGCGGAGTCGGTGGCACAGCGCACCGTCAGGCGTGGTCGGCCGCCCACGTGAAGGGAGGTCAAGTCAGCAAAAGTCGCGTCCGCGTCGAGGGTGACGCTGTCAATTGCCTGGAGATGCGCGTACAGGTCCGTGGTGCTTGATGGGTCAGTCACGTATTTAACGGTAGTCTGTTATCCATGGCATCCCGCAGTGAGAACACCGTAACCATCAATCAGCCGGCCGAAAAGGTCCACGCAGCGCTGACCAACGCCGATTACTGGGCGTACATCGCCGAAAACCTCTCCCCTGAGCCGGGCGAGGTCAACGAGTTCACCGCGACCGAGGGCGGCGCCGTGGCCACCCTGTTTGAGGTCCTGCCGCTGGACATCCTCCCCGAGGCCGTCCGCGCGGTGATCTCACAGGCTCTGAAGGTCAAGCGCGTCGTCACCGTCGGACCGCTCACCGATGGCGCCGCGCACATCACCTACACCGCTGACGTCAAGGGCACCCCGGTGGACTTCAAGGGCGACATCAACCTGACCGGTGATGATTCGACCACCACCCTCGCCTACGCCAACGAGGTCTCCGTGAACATTCCGTTCATGGGCCCGGCCATCGAGCCGAAGGTCGGCGAAGCCCTGGGCGAGCTGTTTAACAACGAAGGTGAGCTCACCAACACCTGGATCGCCGAGAACGCTTAACGCGCCTCACTGTCTTCCACCATGGCCGATCACGCCCACAACCTCCGCGCGGAGGCCGGGACTGGTCGGCCATTTGGTGTTATTACCCGCGGCACCACCGGATTCAATCGGCTACGGCGCTCCGACCGGTGGCTTATCCACCACCCGCGGGTCCGCTCCCTGCTGCTTGGCGCTGCTAGACCTTTGGCGGTCGATGTCGGGTACGGCGCCTCCCACGCCACTACCGTCGAGTGGGCCACCCGCCTGCGCAAGGTCAACCCCGGCGTGGAGGTCGTGGGCCTCGAGATCGACCCAGAGCGGGTCCTTCCTCCGCGCGACGGAGTCCGCTTTGAGCTCGGCGGCTTTGAGCTTGCCGGGTACCGGCCCCAGCTGGTGCGCGCCTTCAACGTGCTGCGCCAATACGACGTCGACCAAGTGGCGGTGGCGTGGGCCAGCGTCCAGGAGCGGCTCGCCCCTGGCGGTCTCTTCCTCGAAGGCACCTGCGATGAACGTGGTCGCCGCGCCACCTGGATTCTCCTGGACGCGACTGGCCCACAGTCCCTCACCCTGGCTTGGGATCCCTTCGACGTGGAACTGCCCTCAGATGTGGCGGAGCGTCTGCCCAAGGCGCTCATCCACCGGAATGTCCCCGGCGAGAAGATTCACGCGCTGCTCAGCGCCGCCGATAGAGCGTGGCAGCGCAACGCCGGATGGGAGCCCTACGGCCCGCGGGTGCGGTGGCGCCAGGCGCGCGCGATGATGATCGCTGAGGGGTGGCCGCTGCAGCTGATCCGGCGGAAAATCCGTGACAATCTTCTCACCGTCCCCTGGGAGCTGGTTGCTCCCGACTCCTAGGTGAGGAACACTAGTGGGCATGCCTCGTTCCTCTGGTTCTTCGCTCGTATGGAAAATTCTCCTCGGAGTCCTCGTCGCCATCATGGTTGTGCTGTTGGTGGCGGAGTTCGGTCTGCGCTGGTTCATCGGTAACCAGCTCCGCGAGGGCTTCCGGGAAGATGCCCAGGCCAATGGCGTGGAGGTCACAGAGGAACCCACCATTTCCTTTGGCGCGACCCCGCTGGTGTTCACGGCGCTGTCCGGCAACGTCAAATCCGTGGAGATTGATACACCCTCCACCGTCGAGATCACCAACCAAGGTGACCTCCCGGAGATCAAGGGCCAGCCAGCTGCCCAGCTGTTCTTGACGGACCTAGATATCTCCGACCCGAACAATCCCATTGCCGGCAGCCTGCGCACCACCTCCGAGGTGTCCGATGATTACCTGCTAGCCACAGTTCAGATCTCCATGGCTGAACAAATGGCCTCCAGCGACAGCAACGTGGGCACCCAGCTGATGCAGCAGCTGATCAAGGTCACCGACATCACCTCGAACCCCAGTGACAACACCATCGACGTCGAGTTCACCGATGGTGCGGCGCAGCTCAGCCTGCGACCGATCCCCCAGGACGGCGCGCTATCCTTCGAAGCCATCGGCGCGACGCTGTTCGGGTTCGAGCTGCCCGCGCAGGTGACCACGATGATCACCGACGCCCTCAAACAAGCCCTGTCTGATTCGACGGTCGAGGGTATGCAGATTGAGAACATCGAGGTCCTCGACGGCTCCGTCCGCCTGACGCTGACTGGCCAGAACGTCAAGCTCAGCGAGATTTCCGGCGGCGCGGTTTCAGGGATCTAGCAAGATCGCAAGATCGCCGACCGCGACCCGGTCGGCACCACTTTCCAGCGCGCCAAGCACCTCATCCAAGGTGTGCAGTCCAGTCACGGTCAGCCGCACCTCCGGGGGCAGGCTTATCGACGCCCCCGTCCCCGGCCACCAGCCACTCCCCGTCACCAGCCGATCGGCCCCCGCCAGCGCAGCGGCCTGCGCCACCGCCTGGCCGGCCGCCGCATCCCGCAGTCCGGTTTCCGCCACGATGCTCAACTGCACCGGCGGCGGCACGGCCTCGCGCAGGGCGACGAACTCAGCCAACAGGGTATTAGCATCGCTGGCGCTGATATCCGGGCTCACCCACACCTCCGTCGCGCCCTGAGCGACCGCCAGGCGGGCCTCTGCGGCCTTGACCAAGCTGTGGTGCCGCCCAGTGGGAAAGCCCACCACCGCGGCCACTGCGAGATCGTCTACTTCCCCCAGGGACGCTAGATGAGCCGGCGACACCACCACCCCGGCGAGACCGTTGTCCTGCGCCGCAGCGACGCCGCGGCGGACGGCGGCGGTGTCCACCGCGACGTCGATAAGCAAAAGAAAAGCGTGGCCGCGAAGCCACGCCCCATCGTCTTGCTGCACGGACTTACCAGCCGCCAGCGCCGCTGATGATTCGGCGCAGATGCGGGAGAACGTCGAACCAGAACACGCCGATCGCGACGATGCCCACCCACGACAGGAAGGGCACGCCCGTAGCCACGACGAGCGCGGAGCCAACGAGAATGGCCACCCACATCAACTTGGACTGGCGATCCGCCGCCGCGTAAGCATCATCGCGCGTCGTCCCCGCGAAGATGGCGCCGACGACGCCGGCCAGGGCGATTCCTAGGAACAGCACCTGTTGAAAAATGCCAAAGCCATAGATCAGCGTTTGAGAAATGTCCATGATGAGCTATTAAACGTCCTTGTGATCCGGATCGGTGTCAACGACTTCGCCGTCGATCATAGGCGGTGCCGCAGCGTCCTCCTCGGCCGGGGCGCTCTCTGACTCCGGCGCGGCAGCCTTGGCCCGCCCAATGAGGTCGTCCAAACGTGATCGCAGGTCGTCGAGGATCGACTCCTCATCGGCGTCGCTATCCCGGCGGGAACGAGCCTTGGCCACAGCGTCATCGAAGGACTCCTTCACCGAAGACACTGCCGAGCCGAAAGCCGCCTTGGCGTCCGCGACAGCCGCCGAATCCTTCGTATCTTCGGCGACACGGCGAGTAGAGGCCGCCACGTCACGCAGAATTTCCTCCGCACGGCCAGCGAAAGCCGCGGTGACCTTCTTGTAATCCTCGGTGCTCGAGGCGGCCGATAGCCCCTCACGCGCTTCCTGGGAAGCCGCCTTGAAACGGCCAACTGAGTCATCCACATCGGCCTTCTCGCGGTCTTCCTTAAAACGATCCGCGAAGTCACTCACCACATCACCGAGGCGCGAGCCGGCGGTCACCCACGCTTGGAATGGCTCGCGCAAATTATCGAGCAGGGAATTGTTCTTGTCGTCCGGGGTAGTCATATCGCTGCGGCCTCCTGAAGTGGCGCTGGATTTCTCGGTTTAAGCTCCGAAGAGCAAGTGATTCACAGTGTAAATAAGAAGTCCGGCCAGTGCACCGACGATCGTTCCGTTGAGGCGAATAAACTGCAGATCCTTGCCCACCATGAGCTCAATTTTGTCGCTAGCTTCCTCGGCATCCCAACGCTCAATCGTCTCCGAGATAATCGCCGTGACCTCGCCCGCATAGTTGTCAGCGAGGAAGGCAGCGGCCCCCGTGATTCGGCGGTCCAAGCTGGCCCGCAGCGCTGGATCAGTCCGAATGTTCGTGCCCCACGTCAGGCACAGCTCCTGAACCTTGTTACGCAGCAGCGAATGCTCGTCCTCCGCCGCCTCGATGAGGGAAGCGCTAGTCTGCGCCCATATGGTCGCCGCCGCGCCCCGCAGCGGCGTCGAGCCCAGCAGGTCCTGTTTCATGCCCTCAACGCGGGCGATCATTGCCGGATCGTGTTGCAGATCATCCGCCAGCTCCCCGAGGAAACGACGGATGGAATGGCGCGCCTCATGGTCTGGGTCAGAGGCTACCGCGGCAGTGAAGCTCACCAGCTCCTTGTACACCTTGGCTCCCACCAGATCCTTGGCGAACTTAGGCGCCCAGGTAGGCATGCGCTCATCGATGAGCGTGACCACCGAATCCTCCATACCCAGCACCTTCTTGTGCGCCCACGACACCACTTCCTGGACAACCGGCTCCGTCCGCCCATCTTCAACGAGGTCGGACAGCAAACGCCCCGCCGGTGGGCCCCATTCCGGATCTGTGAGCCTGTCGATGAGCTGGGATTGAATCAACGCCTCCGCATCCTTCGGGTCCATCGCCCGCAACGCATTGGCTGTGAGCTTGCCCGCCTCCCGCGACACTTTGCGGGCATTGTCCTCCTCCGACAGCCAGGCGCCGATCTTCTCAGGGATGTTCGCCGAGCGGACTTTATCCGTGATGAGCTCAGCGTTGAGGAAATTCTCCCCCACGAACTCCGAGAGCGTATCCCCCAGCTGATCCTTCTTGCGTTTGATGATCGCGGTGTGCGGAATCGGGATACCCAACGGGTAGCGGAACAGAGCAGTCACCGCGAACCAGTCCGCTAACCCGCCGATCATTCCGGCTTCCGCGCCCGCACGCACGTAACCCACCCACACGGGTGCGCCCTCCGGGCGACTCTGCCACCAACTGCACGCCAAGAAGATGATGGCGGCGACGACCAGAAGTCCGGTGACAAAGATCTTGTGATTACGCAACGTCCGGCGGCGTTCCGCCTCGACCTCGGGGCTGGGGCCCGGGACCTGACCGGATAAGACCTGCGTGGCGGGGCTTGTGGTGTGTTTACCCATGGGCTCCATTATGAGACTTCGGGACCGGTCACTGTGACCTGGGGTTGCCTGACCTTCACTCGGACTCACAATAGTTCGAGTGCATAGGGCAGGAGACTGAGGCTGCTGATGAGCACGATGAGGCTAACCAGAATGATGATGAGATTTCTGCGCACACCCGCCAGCCTACGTGGACTAAGGAGCAGAAACAGGGCGACCACACTCACCGCCGTGAAGCAAGGGTCAGCGGTTCGTTTCCGATAGATGGCTGTAGCTGCATAGTGAGCACCCTCGACAACTTGCGCGCACTGACAGCGCAAAGTGCGATATGACTTCACCCATTAAACGAGTGCCCACATGTCCCTACTCGATTGACGCGTCAAGTCATATCGCACTTTTGGCACCCACCCCGCCTGGCCCCACCAACACGCCCGGGCCACACACATATTGCTACTTCACCCGCCAACGTGGACGCCGCACCAAAACGGCAGAACCCGCCTCGCTGCACGGAAGGTGCAGGGGCGGGTTCTTATGGCCGAGAGACGTTAGCGATGAGTGCTAGTTTCGGCGACCAGTGGTGGTGCGGTACTCGCGGTAGTAGCGACGCCCGCGGTGGATCAAGAGAGCACCACCGATGACGCACGCTGCGGCAATGGCCACGCCAATCCACAGGTACATGGCGAGGTTGTAGTCAGATACCGTCACACCTTCCGGCCAGAGATACGTAGCGGCGACCCAAATGATGATGCCAAAACCAGCCAAAGAGGTGAGGAGCAGACCCATGCCCAGCCAGGTGGAGGTGCGCTCAAGCGAGGAGTGCGCCGCGCCCAGCGATACCGGGTCATAGCCCTCGATATAAGAGTCCTGGATCTTCGCAGAGTAGTTGGGGAAACTCTCGGATGCCTGATCAGCAACTGCGAAGTTGTTGGATGACATTGCTTTACTCGCTTTCGTCTCTCGAAACTCGTTTTCCAACGAGCCTAGTCGTCCTTACCGCGGAAGGCGGCTCGTGCGCGTTCCTTGGTGATGGCAGCAACGGCAGTCAGGGGGACGCCAGCCGGGCAAACATCGGCGCACTCACCGTAGAGGGAGCAGTGGCCGAAGTTGGTCTCCAACTCGTCGACCATCTTGCGGGCGCGGCGGCCGCGCTCTTCCTTACCCAAGGGCATGAGGGAGAGGTGGACCAGCTTAGCGCCGGTGAACAAGTGCGCAGCACCGTTCGGGCAAGCAGCGACGCAGGCGCCACAACCGATGCAGGCAGCATGGTCAAGCGCGAACTCCGCGGTCTCGTGGTTCTGGTGCAAGGTGTCAGCATCCGGAGCGGTGCCAGCGTTGATGGAGACGTAGCCACCCTTTTCCATCACGCGATCAAGGGCGGAGCGGTCGACGACCATGTCCTTGATGACGGGGAAGGCAGCGGAACGCATCGGCTCCAGCTTGATGACATCGCCGTCATGGTACTCGGTGAGGCGCTGCTGGCACGCAGGCGTGTTCTGCATGGCACCGTGGGGGCGGCCATTGACGGTGAGACCACAGGTGCCACAGATGCCTTCACGGCAGTCCGAAGCGAACATGTACGGGTCTTTGTTCTCTTCGATCAGTCGGTTGTTGACGTGGTCGAGCAGCTCCAGAATCGACATCTGAGCCACTGCATCCGGGACCTCGACGGTCTCGAAAGCACCCTCATGAGTCGGTCCGGCCTGACGCCAGATCTCAAGTGTCAGCTTCATTACTTGTAGTTCCTTGTCTGCAGCGGGATCGATTCGAAGTAGAGGGGGTCAGCGTGGCGAATGAACTTGCCCTCACCGGCCGGCTCCCATGCAGAGACGAAGCACCAGTTCGCGTCATCACGCTCGGCCTCGCCTTCCTCGGAGAGGTGGTCATCGCGGAAGTGCGCACCACAGGACTCATCGCGGTCGAGGGCATCGACACACATGAGTTCGCCCAGATCGATGTAGTCAGCCACGCGAGCGGCGTACTCGAGGGCCTGGTTCATGTAGTTCTGCTCACCGGGGACCTGGACGTTGGCCCAGAAGTCGGCGCGCAGCTCACGGATCTTGACGATGGCATCCTGCAGGTCCGGGACGTTACGAGACACACCGCAAGCGAAGTAGAGGATCTCGCCGAGAATGCGGTGGTAGTGATCCGGGCCGTGCGGGTCCTCGCCCTTGATGTTCATCAGACGGTCGATGCGGGCCTGGGCACGATCGACGGCCTCCGCAGCCTCCGGGGAGTCTGCCGGCAGAACAGGCTGGCCGAGGTAGTTGGCCAGGTAGTTCGGGATGGTGAACGGCAGGGTGAACCAGCCGTCAACGGAAGCGGACAGCAGCGAGTTAGCGCCTAGTCGGTTCGCACCGTGGTAGGTCCAGGAGGCTTCACCGGCACAGAAAAGACCGGGGATGGAAGTCATCTCATTGAAGTCGGTCCACAGGCCACCCATGGTGAAGTGGCAGGTCGGGGCGATACGCATCGGGCTGGAGTACGGGTCCTCACCGATGGCCTCCTCGTACATCTTAAAGAGGTTGGAATAACGCTCGCGGATCGTATCCTGACCAAGGCGCTCCATGGCGTCGCGGAAGTCCAGGTAAGCAGAGTTATGCAACGGGCCCACACCGAGACCGGCGTTGATCTGCTGGGAGATGGCACGGGAAGCCACGTCGCGGGGGACGAGGTTACCGAAGGCCGGGTAGCGGCGCTCCAGGAAGTAGTCGCGCTCCTCCTCCGGGATGGTGTTCGGGTCGCGGTCGTCCTTGGGCTCCTTGGGAGACCAAATGCGGCCGTCGTTGCGCAGCGACTCGGACATGAGGATGGTCTTCGACTGCCAGGTCGCGTTGACCGGCAAGCCGGTCGGGTGGAACTGGATGAAGGCCGGGGAAGCGAAGTAAGCGCCGAGCTCGTAGGCGCGCATGATGGCGCCTGCATTCGAGTTCTTGGCCAGCGTGGACATGTGGTAGACGTTGCCGTAACCGCCGGTGGCCAGGATGACCGCGTGACCGGTGAAGGGGGTGATCTCTCCGGTGATGAGGTTACGGGTGACGATGCCCTCGCAGCGCTTCTCCCCGTCACGCTCGGTAACGATGAGGTCAACCAGGTCTGCGTGGGTGAAGATCTCCACGTTGCCCAGGCCGATCTGGCGGGTCAGAGCGGAGGCGGTCGACAGCTGCAGCTGCTGGCCCGTTTGTCCACGGGTGTAGTAGGTGCGGGACACCTGAACGCCACCGAAGGAACGGGTAGCAAGGGTGCCGCCATACTCGCGGGCGAAGGGAGCGCCAATGGCGTTCATGTGGTCAATGACGCGGACAGACTCGACGGCCAGGCGCCAACAGTCGGACTCGCGGCAACGGTAATCGCCGCCCTTGACGGTGTCCTTGACGTGGCGGTAAGCGCCGTCGTTGTCGACCTTCTTGCCGCGGGCGGAGTTCACGCCACCCTGGGCAGCGATGGAGTGCGCACGGCGAGGGGCGTCGTGGTAAGTGAAGACCTTGACGTTGTAGCCCAGCTCACCGAGGGCGGCCGCAGCAGCACCACCGGACAGGCCGGTGCCGACGACAAGGACCTCGAACTTGCGACGGTTGAGCGGAGAGACCAGGTTCATGTGGTCCTTCTGCCAATCCCACATGTCCTTGGTGGGCACACCGACGGGTTCTGCGTTGGCGAGGACTCGACCGGGGACGACCCCTTCAACAACGGAGGCCGGGTGCTGGAACTCGGGGCGAGGAGCAGTCTCGATATGGTTCATGTTTTAGATTCCCTTCCGGACTTAACCGAGCCAGCCAAGTGCAATGGACAACGGCATCGAGATGTTGCCGATCATGACAATCGCCGGAACCAGGTAAGCAATGACGAGCATGATCTGACGTGTGCGCTTGCCTGTGATGCCCAGGTCAGACACAGCAAGGTAGATGCCGTGTGACAGGTGCAGGAACAGGACAACCATCGCGAGGATGTAGAAGAGGGCCACGGGCCAGCGGCTGAAGCTCGCGATGAGGTTCGCGTAGATATCACCGTGCACGAAGGCATCCGGCGCAGCCGGGGCGACACCCATGGTCAGGTCCAAAACGTGGAAGATCACGAAGAGGAGCAAGACGATGCCGGTGACCAGCATGGTGCGGGTGGAGAACGAGTTGATGCCACCCATGAGGTTGGTGCGGGCGAACTTACCGCGAGAGGTGCGAGAACGGCCGTGCAGCGCGAAGGCGCCATGCACGTGCAGAACCAAAGAAACCAGCAGCACAATGCGGAAAACCCACAGGATCGTCTCTTGCGGGAAGATCGGGGCGCCCATGGTACGGAGGAAATGTCCGTACTCATCGATGGCGGGGACGCCGCCATGATCGGGCATGTAGATCTTCAAGTTACCGACCATGTGAACAAGGACATAAAGTCCGAAGATCAGGCCAGTGATGGCCATTACGAGCTTGATTGCCCAGCTCGGGTAGGACGGCCGCTCGCGCAGCGGCTTCTCTGTAATCTTGCCGTGGACGATTGCGTCCCGGTCTGCGTTTTTAACAGTCATGGCACCTCCAGTGTCGCTCATACTTTACGGCTTCTCCCCCGGTCGGAACCACTTTTCGGCATCCAGATTCGGCTCCCATGCCCGTTCGGCAGGCCAGGGGTGCAGACTTTTAGGCAAGGGTGCCCTAAATCTAAATTTGTGAATATTGCCCCTGCCACCACGCTTGCAGGCATAATGTGCGGAAGGCACTACTTTTTAGCCAGTCTGTGAAGTTGATCACCAATCACACCCCTTCCACACCCACCTACCCCGTAAGGTGTCAAACTTTCGTCGAGACTCCACGGATGCCCGGACAAATTCCCCCGCCGACGCAAGCTTTGCGGGTTGCTCGATGTTTTCCACACAAAGTTTGCAAATTAGCCATTTAGTGAATCAGATCACGCTAGTATGTGGCCCATGGGAAAGACCTACGTGGGATCGCGGCTCCGCCAGCTGCGACGTGAGCGAGACCTCAGCCAGGCCTCATTGGCGGCAACTCTCGGCTTATCTGCCAGCTACGTTAATCAGATAGAGCATGACGTGCGGCCGTTGACGGTCCCGGTGCTCCTCCGCATCACGGAAGCGTTCGGCGTAGACGCCACTTTTTTCTCCCGTGATGACGATTCCCGTCTGCTCGCCGAGATCCAAGACGTAGTCCTCGACAAGGAGCTCTGCCCCAATCCCGTCGAACTCCAAGAGTTGTCAGAGCTGGTCTACAATCACCCGGCCATCGCCCGCACGATGGTGGACATGCACCGGCGGTATCGAAATGTTCGCGACAAGTTGTCCATTGCCACGGACACCCGCCGCAATGTTGCTCCGGTGGATAGCGGCCCCAAAGCGCAGGCGTTGTCGATGCCACACGACGAGGTGCGCGATTTCTTCTACGCTCGTCAGAATTACCTCGACGCCCTCGATACTTCGGCCGAGGCCATCTCTGCAGATCTGGGTGTGGAGCGCTTCGACATTCGCGGGACAGAGAAGGCCATCGCCGAGCGCCTGCACGACAAACACGGCATCGAGATCACCACGTCCGGCGAATTAGGTGGAATGTTGCACCGGCTAAACCGGGACACCGGACATCTCGAGCTCGCTAGCCGCCTCAACACCGGTCAGCGCGCCTTCCGCTTAGGCATGGAACTGGCTTACCTGGAGACTAGCGACGAGATCGAATCTCTCGTGGCCGAGGAGCGCTTTACCTCGGAGGCGTCCACGAACCTTGCCCGACGGGGCGTCGCCAGTTACGTGGCGGCAGCCGTCCTCCTCCCCTACCAAACCTTCCACGCGGAGGCCGAACGTTCGGGTTATGACGTGGACTACCTGTGCCAGGTGTTCGGCGTGGGGTACGAGACCGTCGCCAGTCGTCTTTCCACCTTGCAGCGGCCCAACCTCCGGGGCATTCCGTTCACTTTCGTCCGCGTCGATCGGGCGGGAAATATGTCCAAACGCCAGTCGGCCACCGGCTTTCACCTGGCCAACTCCGGCGGCACCTGCCCGCTGTGGAATATCTACGAGACGTTTACCAACCCGGGCAGCATCCTGCGCCAGCTAGCGCAGATGCCCGACGGCAGAAACTATCTGTGGATCGCTCGCACAGTGCGCCATCACCGCGGCCGTTTCGGCGACACCGGCAAGCTCTTCGCGATCGGGCTAGGCTGCGAAGCCCGCCACGCCGATCGCACCGTCTACGCGGAGGGCCTCAACTTCGATGATCTTTCCGGCGCGACACCGATCGGCGCTGGCTGCCGAGTTTGCCCGCGGGAAAACTGTGCCCAGCGCGCGTTCCCACCGATCCACGAAGAGATTATTATCGACGCCCACCGATCCTCCGTCGCCCCTTACAACTAGAAAGGTGGGACCCCCTCCGGGGTCCCACCTTTCTAGGTTTCTTAGCGCGAGGCTACAGGTTGATCATGTGCCCCTGGATGCCTTCGACGGCTTCCTTCATCGCTTCCGACAGTGTCGGGTGCGTGTGCACGTTGCGCCCAATTTCTTCGGCGGTGAGGTCAAAGCGCTGGGCCAGGGTGAGCTCCGGCAGCAACTCCGACACACCGGCCCCCACCATGTGGGCACCAAGCAGCTCGCCGAACTCGGCATCGGCAACCACCTTGACGAAGCCGGCCGTCTCGGCGAGGCCCTGGGCCTTGCCATTGGCGGAGAACGGGAAGGTGGCGACCTTGATTTCACGGTCGGCGAACTTCTCGCGGGCCTGTGCCTCGGTGTAGCCGAAGGACGCGACCTGCGGGTTACAGAAGGTGGCGCGCGGCATCATCATGTAGTCGCCCAACTCCATGGTCTCCGCACCAGCGATGACCTCGGCGGCGACGACGCCCTGCGCCTCGGCGACGTGGGCCAGCTGCAGCTTCGCAGTGACGTCACCGATGGCGTAGATGTTCTTGACGTTGGTGCGCATCTGGTCATCGATGGCGATGGCGCCACGATCGGTGAGTTCGACACCGGTGTTCTCCAGCCCGAAGCCCTCGACGCGCGGGGCGAAGCCGATGGAAACGAGCACGCGGTCCACGGCGAGGGTATCGGACTTGGAGCCGTCCTTGGACTCCACATCTACCTCAACCACATCGCCGTTGTCGCGCACGGCGGTGGTCTTGTAACCGGTCAGCAGCTTGACGCCCAGCTTCTTGTATTGCTTAGCGATCTCCTTGGACACGTCAGCGTCTTCGTTCGGCAGGACGCGGTCCATGAACTCAACGATGGTGATGTCGACCCCGTAGTTGGCGAGGACATAAGCGAATTCCATGCCGATGGCGCCAGCTCCGACGATGACCATGGACTCGGGCAGCTTCTCATCGAGAATCTGCTCCTCATAAGACACAACATTGCCGCCGATTTCTACCCCCGGAAGGGAGCGAACGACGGAACCGGTGGCAATGATGCAGTCATCGAAGGTGAGGGTCTTGCCAGCATCTTTACCATCGCTAATTTCGATGGTGTTGGCATCGGTGAAGGAACCCAGACCATCGAATTCGTCGATCTTGTTCTTCTTCATCAGGTAATGGACACCCTTGACGATGCCCGCAGACACCTGACGGGAGCGCTTGTGCGCGACGCCGAAGTCGAAGGACACCTCACCAGTCATGCCAAAGGTCTTGGCCTCATGGTTGAAGATGTGAGCTACCTCGGCATTTTTGAGCAATGCCTTGGAGGGGATGCAACCAACATTGAGGCAGACACCTCCCCAGTACTGCTTTTCTACAACAGCAACCTTTTTCCCAAGCTGAGAGGCGCGGATGGCGGCAACGTAGCCACCGGGGCCCGCACCGAGGATAACAACGTCATAATGTTCAGTCACGAAACCTAGGATACGTGCTCACCATCCTGGTGTCACCGCTTGCCTGGGGAATTGAGTAGTGCCCCGCCCCCATCCAATGACGGAGGGGCGGGGCACTGGGCTTTGCGCCGAGTGGGCGACTAGATGAGCCCCAGGGCCAGCGCCGCGTTGGACGAGGCGGAAGAGCCCATGTGTGCGGCCTGGCCGAGCACGGTGTTGATGGCCACGATGATCTGCTCGATGATGGCGTTGATGTTCATGAAGTCTTCTTTCTCTACGGTTTCGTTGGCTTGTCAGTGACGTCCACCCCTCCGACAGGGGGATCCATTGGGATTCAACGAACCAACCCGAGAATTCGTTACGGGACGAGACTGGAAATATTATGACACAGAAATTACTTGTGCACCACCAGTCACTTCGGTAACTTTGACGTGGACTGCAATAAGCAACATTGTCAAAGATCCGTTAACATCACCGACAGTCATTACGATGAAACCCAATGAGCGCAATCCCCTTCCCTGTGGAACCCGCGCCCAATCAGCCTCCCTCGCCTTCACCGCGCGAGCAGCGGGGATCGAATACGAACGAGGAATTGAACCGTATGAAGCTTCTTAGCCGGATTGCCGCCCCGCTCGCGGCCTTGACTATCGCCGCTACTGCTTTCACCGCACCTGCAGCCCTGGCCTCTGAGGTCACCCCCGCGCAGATCGCCGGTGATACCCCGGTCAGCACCATCAAGGAAATGTCCCGAGCCGAGATCGAGGCCAGCGACCGTAAGTGGCTGCAGCGCACCAAGGACAACCCCCGCGTGCAGAAGCTCAACGTCTACTCCCCGTCGATGGGCCGCGATATCCCCGTCGCCGTCATCACGGCTAAGGACGGCTCGCAAGGCGCCCCCACCATCTACTTGCTCAACGGCGCTGGCGGCGCTGAGCAGAACATGGACTGGATCACCTCAGGCAAGGCCGCAGAGTTCTACGAGGACAAGAACGTCAACGTCGTCATCCCCATGCAGGGTGCGTTCTCGTACTACCTTGATTGGCACGACCCCAACGCTGGCACCAAGTACATCGCTGGCCCGCAGAAGTGGGAAACCTTCCTGACCAAGGAGCTCCCGGGCCCGATCGAGGCCCGCCTCGGTGCC
Source organism: Corynebacterium atrinae (assembly GCF_030408455.1). NCBI lineage: Bacteria > Bacillati > Actinomycetota > Actinomycetes > Mycobacteriales > Corynebacteriaceae > Corynebacterium > Corynebacterium atrinae. Next base: position 277,628 of record NZ_CP046977.1, on the reverse strand, counting down.
AACAACAAGCGCGGCATCGGCGGATTCTCCATGTCCGCTACCTCGTCCCTCCTGCTCCCTCAGAAGGTCCCGGGCTTCTACGACGTCGCTGGCTCCTTCTCTGGGTGTGCGGCAACTTCCACCCTGCTGCCGTACCAGTACGGCAAGGTCACCGTGAACCGTGGCGGCGTCCAGCCGGAGACGGTCTGGGGCCCGATGGGCGGCGCCTACAACCGCGAGAATGATGCACTGGTCAACGCTGAGAAGCTGCGTGGTACGGAACTCTACATCTCCAACGCGTCCGGTTTCGCGGGCGAGAAGGACCTGCCGGGCTACTACATTGAGAAGGGCGCAGACCCGGCCGCCGCGTCGGCAGGTTCGCTGACCCTCATCGCTGAAGGCGGCGTCATTGAAGCCGCCACCAACCAGTGCACCCACGATCTCAAGGCGAAGCTGGACCGCGCTGGTATCCCTGCGGATTACAACCTGCGCGCCACCGGTACCCACTCCTGGAACTACTGGATCGAGGACATGGAGCAGTCCTGGCCGACCTTCGCTCGCGCGCTGGGCGTCTAATTCCCTGCAGCACGCTTAAACAGGCGCTGACCACCTCGTACGGTGGTCAGCGCCTGTTCATGTCTGGGGCGGCTATTAGACTGCAACAGCAGCGCCCTATCAGCCTCTCCCACCTTCTAGGAATTGAACCGAATGACGCTCCTTCACCGGATTGCAGCCCCGCTCGCAGCCTTATCTATCGCCGCCACTGCTTTCACCGCACCCGCTGCACTGGCCGCCGAGGTCACCCCGGCGCAGGTGGCGGGGGATTCCCCGTTGGCACGCATCGCTGAGACGGCCCCGCCCGTGGCAGAGAAAGATCCGAACTGGCGCGCCAAGGTCCAGCGCATATCTGCGGACAACCCGCGGGTAAAGGAGGTCCAGGCTTACTCCCCGTCGATGAACCGGAACATCCCCATGGTGGTCATCAAGGCTGTCGAGCCCAACGCGCCAACCCTGTACCTCCTCAATGGTGCCGGCGGGGGCGAGCAGTCCAACACAGACTGGATCACCCAGACCAATGTCGTTGACTTCTACCTGGACAAGGGCATCAACGTTGTCATCCCGATGGCGGGCGCGTTCTCGTACTACACCGACTGGGTGGATCAGGGCCTCAGTACTCCGTATCTCAAGGGCCCGCAAAAGTGGGAGACGTTCCTGACCAAGGAGCTCCCGGGGCCCCTCGAGTCCTACTTCGGTGCCAACGGCAAGCGGGCGATCGCCGGAATGTCCATGTCAGCCACAACGTCGCTGCTGTTCGCGCAGCACAATCAAGGCTTCTACGACGCGGTCGGTTCCTTCTCCGGTTGTGCCGCCACCTCCACCCCCATCCCCTGGGCGTACCTGCAGGTGACGGTCAATCGCGGCGGGGCATCACCAGAGCAGATGTGGGGACCGATGGGCGGGGAGTACAACCGTTACAACGACGCGCTCATCAATGCCGACAAGTTGCGCGGCACCGAGCTCTACGTATCTAACGGTTCCGGGTTCGCTGGGGCCAGGGACATGCCGGGCTATTACATCGAGAAGGGCGCGGACCCGCTGGTCGCGTCCATCGGCGCTACCCGTCTGCAGGTCGAGGGTGGAGCCATCGAGGCTGCCACCAATCAGTGCACCCACGATCTCAAGGCCAAGCTGGACCACGCTGGCATTCCCGCTCACTTCCAGTTCAACAACGTGGGCACCCACTCGTGGAGCTACTGGGAAACTGACTTGGAGAACTCCTGGCCCACCCTTGCACGTGGCCTTGGTGTCTAGAATCGGACAGCAATGGACACCTACCTTGAGGACATCGATTCCCCTCTAGCCCTGGAGTGGGCGAGGGACTGGTCCGCAGCGACGGAGGCGGACGTCGATAAGCATTCTGGACGCAGTACTCTCCAACAACGGATCAAGGCGGCGCTGGACGTCGACGAACGTATTCCTTATGTCGTGCGGCGCGGGCCGCACCTGTACAACTTCTGGCGCGATGCCGCGCATCAGCGCGGCCTATGGCGGCGCACTACGCTCGACTCCTACCTGTCCGCACAGACGGAATGGGAGGTGCTTATCGACGTCGATGCGCTCGCCCAGGCAGAGGGTGAAAGCTGGGTGTGGAAGGGCGCGCACGTGCGCACCCCGAACTATGACCGCGCCCTGGTGCGGCTCTCCCGCGGTGGGGCCGATGCCTCGGAGGTCCGCGAATTCGACCTGCACACCGGTGAGTTCGTCACGGACTCGCCGTTCACCTTGCCGGAGGCGAAGTCCGATCTCAGCTGGATTGATCGGGACACCCTGCTCGTGGGAACGGACACGGGCGAAAGATCGCTGACCGCTTCGGGTTACCCCGCGCAGGTGCGGGTATGGCACCGCGGCGACAACATTGTGGATGCCCACGTCTACACCTCAGGCCGGGTTGATGACGTCGCGGTGGGGGCATGGGCGGACACCACCCCCGGCTTCGAGCGGATCATCGTGTCCCGGGCGCTGGATTTCTATCGTTCCCGTCAGTGCGTGGCGCAGGGCCTCGATCCCAGGGCATCGTTGCAGGTGCTGGAGATTCCGGAGGATTGCGAGGCGATTATCCGTCGGCAGTGGTTGTTCCTCGCTCCGCGCACTGAGTTCGCTGGCATACCGGCGGGAGGGCTCGGGGTCATCGCGTTGGAGAGGTTCCTCGAAGGTGATCGCAGCATCGAAGTGGTGTTTAGCCCGACGGAGCACGTCTCGCTCCAAAGCACGGCGTTTACGGCCCATCATTTAATTCTCACTCTGCTCGACGATGTGAGCACACAGTTGCGGGTGCATGCGCTGAGTAACCCACTCGAGTCAAGCTGGCCCATCAACTTGCCCGATCTGGTTACGGCCTCGGTGGTGGCAACTAGCCCGCACGATGGCGACGAGGTGTGGATTACCACCTCCTCGTTCACCGAGCCGGACACGCTGTATCGACTTGACCTCGCCTCGGGCGCCACACCGCAGGCAGTCCGCCACCTGCCAGCGCTGTTTGATGCCGCCGGGTTAGAGACCCGCCAGCACTGGGTGACCTCCGCGGACGGCACCCGAGTCCCCTACTTCATCACCGGGGACTTCTCCGCCGGACCTCGCCCCACGCTCGTCGGCGGCTATGGCGGCTTCGAGGTATCGCTTACCCCGGGCTATTCAGCGGTGCGCGGAATAGCCTGGCTGGAACAGGGCCATTTCTTCGTCCAACCCAACCTGCGCGGCGGCGGAGAATTCGGACCGAACTGGCACACGCAGGTGGTCAAAACGAACCGGCACAAGGTGTGGGAGGACCACCACGCGGTGCTGCGTGACCTCGTGGAACGCGGCTACGCCACGCCCGAGCTCATCGGCATTCGCGGCGGCTCCAACGGAGGGCTGCTCACCTCAGGGGCGCTCGTGCAGTACCCGCAGGCGCTCGGCGCGGCGGTGATCCAGGTACCGCTGACCGACATGCTGCGCTATCACACCTGGTCAGCGGGCGCCTCGTGGATGGCGGAGTACGGGGATCCGGCAGTACCCGAGGAACGGGCGGCCATCGAACGCTGGTCACCCCTGCACAACGTCTCGGCCACACCGCAGTATCCGCCCGCGCTGGTCACCACCTCAACGCGGGATGACCGAGTACATCCCGCCCACGCGCGGCTCTTCGCGCAGGCACTGCAGGAGGCGGGGCAGCCGGTGGATTATTTCGAAAACACCGAGGGCGGGCACGCGGGCGCTTCCGACAACGAGCAGGTAGCTCGGGTGGAATCACTCATCTACACGTGGCTCATCCAGCGGCTCGTCCCGCGCGTGGGCGACGTTTAAGCACCCGAGGAGTAGCATCGTTGGACGATGATCTTGCATAGGCTGCGCACCACTCCGATCCCCGGTACCCGCGACGATTACACAGGGGTCGACTTCAACCTCGGCTACCACGTCCGGGCCTATCATCTGGACCTGAACTATCGGGTGGGGCCTAACAACCTCACCGGCGTGGCCACGTTGCGGCTGGACAATTGGAAGCCGCTGCCGTCGATGACGCTGGATCTTGCCCCCAGCATGCGAGTGAGCAAGGTGACCGCCCAGGGCAGCGCGGGCCGCACGGTGCAGGTCCAGCGCTTCCGCCAAGCAGGCGGAAAGCTGCGTCTGACCTTCCGAGATGAGGTGCCCGTCGACTCGGAGTTCTCCCTGACCATTCGCTACTCGGGCACCCCCCGCCCGATCCGTACTGCCTGGGGTGGGCTCGGCTGGGAGGAACTCACCAATGGTGCACTGGTGGCGTCGCAGCCGTGTGGCGCGCCGAGCTGGTTCCCCTGCGATGACACCCCGGATGAGAAAGCCCGCTACGAGTTTTCGATTACTGCGGACAGCCCTTACGCGGTCGTCGCCAATGGCACCCTGACGGGCAAGCGCACCTCTGGTTCCCGCACGACCTGGGAGTACCGGGCTGACCAGCCAATGGCGACGTACCTGGCTACCGTGCAGATCGGCGAGTACGTACCCCTGACATTGCGGGAGGAGTCGGCGCGCCCAGCGGTGACCGCCTGGGTTTCGGCACCGTTGCGCGACCGAGCGATCGAGGAGCTCCGCGACCAAGCCGCCATGCTCGACCTCTACACCGAGCTTTTCGGACCTTATCCTTTCGACGCGTACACCGTCGTGGTCTGCGAGGACGAGCTAGAAATCCCCCTGGAGGCCCAAGGATTGTCCATCTTCGGGGCCAACCACATCGCCGGCGACCATGCGTGGGAGCGCCTCATCGCCCACGAGCTCTCGCACCAGTGGTTCGGCAACTCCCTGGGTTTGGCCCAGTGGAACGACATCTGGCTCAACGAAGGTTTTGCCTGCTACGCCGAGTGGTTGTGGTTTGAGCACTCCACCGGCCGCCCGGCCGCCGATTCCGCCCGGGAACACTATGACAAGCTCCGGGCGCTGCCCCAAGACCTCCTGCTCGCCGATCCCGGCCCGCGGGATATGTTCGACGATCGGGTGTACAAGCGTGGGGCCCTCACGGTCCACGCGTTGCGGGTCATGCTTGGCGACGCCCCCTTCTTCCGCATGCTCCGCCGCTACGTCGCGGCGGGCCGTCACTCCGTCGTGGAGCCCATCGACCTCAAGCGGGAGGTGCTGGCCGAAGCGCGGGAGCTAGGGATCGCGGACGCGGCAGTAGAGAACCTGTGGGCGTCGTGGTTGAACCAACGCGAATTGCCCGAGTTCCCCGGATGAGGGCGCTGAGCCTGGCGACGGTCTTCGCGGCGCTCTCCGGATTCGTTGTCCTCTACGTCGCCGCCTGGGCGCTGGATGACTTTGAACTAGCCGCCTTCCAGGCCTTCTGGGGGTTGTTTTTCGCCGCCACTGGTTTCCTCGACGGGCTCATGCAGGAAACGACCCGGGCGGTTGCCGGTGCCCGCAGCTCGTCCCGGCTCGGCAACGGCCGCCCTTGGTTGCTCGGGTTCATCGTCGGCGCGGCGACCCTCGTGGTTGCCCTGATCGTCGGTGCCCTGTGGATGCCCACGCTCATGCGAGGGAACGTGGAGACGTCGATGGCGACCGCCTTCCTCGCCTTCGGGCTGTTTACCTACGCCTTCCAATCGGTACTTTCTGGGGTGTTGTCGGGGCTGAACCTGTGGACGCAGTACGCGGGTTTGGTCGCGCTGGATTCGGGAGTGCGCCTGCTCCTGGCCTTGGCGGCATGGCAGGCGGGCTGGGGCATCGAGGCATTCATCCTCATTACCGTTATCGGCGCGCTGAGCTGGCTCATCGTCTTAGGTCTGTCGCCGACGGTGCGCGCAAAGGTTGCCAGCCCCGTCGACGTGGACACCTCCATGCTGGCCCGACGGGTGGGCTCAGCCATGCTCGCCTCCGGGGCGTCGGCGGCGTTGATTACGGGCTTCCCGGTATTTGTCCAGTCCACTTCGGCACCGGATGCTGGAACGGTGACCACGGTGGCTGGCATCATCAACGCCGTGACGTTTACCCGCGCGCCGATCCTCGTGCCGCTGCAGCGCTTCCAATCGGCGCTCATTGTTCGTTTCGTCGAGCAGCGCGATCGGCTCTTCAGCGCGCTGGTCATGCCCATCCTCGGGGTGCTCGCCCTGGGTCTCGTCGGCGCGGGATTGGCCTGGCTCATCGGCCCGTGGATCTTGGATAACTTCTTCCCCGCAGGACTGTGGGTACCGGGTCCCATCCTGGCCATCTTGACGCTGGCGTCGGCGTTCACAGGCTCCCTCATCGTCACCGGCACGGCGACGCTCGCGCAGGAACAACACCGCGCCTACGTCGCCGGGTGGGTGACCTCGTCAGTCGTGGCGTTTGGCATTCTGTGGCTCGCCCCGCTGTCGCTAGAGGCCCGGGTGTGCACCGCCCTCATCTTCGGACCATTGGCCGGTGGGTTGGTCCATGTGTCGGCCTTGCGGGGTCATGGATCCGGCGCGGCGACGGCCCCGACAACACTGCCTGCCGCCCCGTAGCGGCCACGTATAGTGGTCAACCATGAGGACACTGCTGGTCACCGGGGGCGCCGGGTTTATCGGATCGAATTTCGTGCGCATGACCGCGCAGCGCTACCCCGCTGATCACATTATTGTCCTGGACAAGCTGACCTACGCCGGCAACCGCGCCAGCCTGGATGGCCTCGACCCGTCCCGCGTGGAATTTGTCGAGGGCGACATCTCGGATGCCCACCTCGTCGATTCCCTCGTCGAGCGCAGCGACATCGTCGTCCACTTCGCCGCCGAGTCGCACAACGACAATTCTTTGCGGGACCCGCGCCCCTTCGTCGACACCAACCTCGTGGGCACGTTCACGATCCTGGAGGCGGTGCGCCGACACGGCAAGCGCCTGCACCACATCTCCACCGACGAGGTCTTCGGCGATCTGGCACTCGATGACCCGCAGCGTTTCACCGAGTCCACCCCCTACAACCCGTCGAGCCCCTATTCGGCAACCAAGGCCGGATCTGATCACCTGGTGCGTGCGTGGATTCGTTCCTTCGGCCTCAACGCCACCATCTCCAATTGTTCCAACAATTACGGCCCCTACCAGCACATCGAGAAGTTCATCCCCCGCCAGATCACCAATATTCTCTCCGGCCGCACGCCAAAGCTGTACGGCACGGGTGAGCAAGTGCGGGATTGGATCCACGTCGATGACCACAACGCCGCCGTCCACCTCATCCTCGAGCGCGGCCGGGCGGGCGAAACATACAACATCGGCGCCGACAATGATCACGTGAACAACAAGCAGGTCATCTCGTTGATCTGCGAGCTCATGGACGCGCCGGGCTTTGAGCATGTCGCCGATCGCCCCGGCCACGACCAGCGCTACGCCATGGATTCCACGAAGCTGCGCCGGGAGCTTGGGTGGGTGCCGCACTACACCGACACGGAGACCGGTATGCGCGAGGGACTGCTCCACACCATCGACTGGTACCGCCACAATGAGGATTGGTGGCGGCCTGCGAAGGAGCAGATTGAGGCTGGCTACGCGGAGAGAGGACAGTAGATGCGGGTTCATCACACGCCCATCGAGGGGCTGCTGATTATTGACCTCGACGTCCGCGGCGATAACCGCGGATGGTTCAAGGAGAATTGGCAGCGGGAGAAGATGCTTGCCGCCGGGCTGCCTGATTTCCGGCCGGTCCAAAGCAACGTCTCCTTCAACGCCAAGCGCGGCGTCACCCGCGGTCTGCACGCGGAGCCCTGGGACAAGCTGGTCTCGGTGGCCACGGGCCGGGTCCACGGCGCGTGGTGCGATTTGCGCGAGGGCTCGCCGACCTATGGCCAGACCCACGAGGTCGAGATCAATCCCGCGACGGGCGTGTTCGTGCCCCGCGGCGTGGCCAACGGCTTCCAGGCCCTCGAGGACGCCACGACCTACATTTACCTGGTCAACGACCATTGGTCACCGCAGGGTAACTACGCCAACGTCAACCTCGACCTCATCAATTGGCCGCTGGAGCCGACGGAAATCTCCGGCAAGGACCGAAGCCACCCTTCGCTTATCGACGCCTCCCCCCTCCCGCCCCGCCGCGTCCTCGTCACCGGGGCCGACGGGCAGGTCGGCCGCGCCCTGCGGCGCGTCCTCCCGGACGCGCAGTTTTGTACGAGGGCGGAACTCGACATCACCAATCCCCCGGAGCGGCCGTGGCGGCAGTACTCCGCGATCATCAACGCTGCCGCCTATACCGACGTCGACCAGGCCGAAACCGACCGAGCCCGCGCCTGGCAGGTCAATGCCGAGGGACCGATGAAGCTCGCGCGCATCGCCACCGACAACAACCTCACCCTGGTGCACCTCTCCTCCGACTACGTCTTCGATGGCGCTACTTCGCGGCCCTACCTTGAAACCGATCCGGTGAGCCCGCTCGGGGTGTACGGGCAGTCCAAGGCCGCCGGTGACCTCGCCGTGGCCACCTGCCCGCGCCACTACATCGTCCGCACCGGCTGGGTCGTGGGCGAAGGCAAAAACTTCGTGGACACCATGGCGCAGCTCGCGGCCAAGGGCGTCGAACCTCACGTGGTCAACGACCAACGCGGGCGCCCCACCTTCGCCGACGACCTCGCCGCCGGAATCGTCCACCTCCTGGCCACCACCCCTGCGTACGGAACCTACAACCTCAGCAATTCCGGCGACGAAGTCGCCTGGGACGAGCTCGCCCGAGAGACTTTCACCCTCCTCGGCCACGACCCGGGTGCCGTGCACCCGGTGAGCACGAGGCTGTACTTTGAGGGACGACCGCATGCCCCGCGGCCGTCGATAAGCACTCTCGATCTGACGAAGATCGAAGCAACGGGGTTTGCTCCCCGCCCGTGGCGCGACGGCCTGGCACGATATCTGTCATGAAGGGCATCATCTTGGCCGGCGGATCCGGGACGCGGCTCGCACCGATCACCCAAGGCATCAGCAAGCAGCTCATGCCGATCTATGACAAGCCCATGATCTACTACCCGCTGTCCACCCTCATGCAGGCGGGCATCCGGGAAATCCTCGTGATCACCACACCTGAGGATCAGCCCAGCTTCCAACGGCTACTTGGCGACGGCTCCCAGTGGGGCATCATGCTCGACTACGCCGTGCAACCCGCCCCGGAGGGCCTCGCGCAGGCGTTCCTCATTGGTGCCGACTTCATCGGCAGCGACGATGTCGCCCTCGTCCTCGGCGACAACATCTTCGAGGGCTACCAATTCACCGGCAGCCTCCCGCAATGCCGCAACCCCCACGGCGGCATCGTTTTCGCCTACGAAGTCTCCGACCCAGAACGCTACGGCGTCGTCGAATTCGATGCCGCCGGGCAGGCCCTGTCCATCGAAGAAAAACCCGCCGTGCCAAAGTCGAACTACGCGGTCGTGGGCCTGTACTTCTACGACAACCGCGTCGTCGACATCGCCCGCCACATCCAACCCAGCGCACGCGGCGAACTAGAAATCACCGCCGTCAACGACGCCTACTTAAGCCTGGGCGAGCTCCAAGTCCAGCGACTACAACGCGGCGACGTCTGGCTCGACACCGGCACCTTCGATTCGATGAGCGAGGCCTCCTCCTACGTCGAGGTCATCCAGAAACGCACCGGCACCATCATCGGCTCCCCCGAAGTCGCCGCCTACCGCGAAGGCTTCATCAACGCTGCTGCACTCGAAGCTTTGGCCCAGCCACTGCTGAAGTCCGGGTACGGGGAGTACCTGCTCAACGTCGTACGCGACCGCTAATTCACTAGGATTTCTCCCATGCCAGAAGTTTCCGTCCTCCTTTCCGTCTACCGTGGCAGCGACCCCACGGAACTGGCTGCCGCCCTGGACAGCCTGTGGGCTCAAACACGACCTGCCGATGAGGTAGTGATGGTGGAAGACGGGCCACTGACAACCGCACTCGAAGAAGTCCTCGACGCCCACGGAGCTGGACATCCTGAGCTGAGGCGCATCCACTTGGCCATCAACAACGGACTGGGCAAAGCCCTGCAAGCAGGGCTAAACACCATTACCACCACCTACGTGGCGCGTCTGGATACCGACGACATCGCCGCCCCAGAACGCTTGGAAACTCAATTGGCTTGGCTGTCCGAACACCCCGACGTGGCCATCTTGGGAACGGCAATGCGTGAATTCGATGATGAAGCCTGGCACGCAACGGGCGACCTCAGCGCCGCGGCTACCAAGACCCGTGCGCTTCCCGAATCGCACGATGCCATCGCCCGCTATGCCCTGCTCAACTCCCCGGTTAACCACCCCTCCGTGATGATGAAAGTGGCCGCCATAAAGTCTGCCGGCGGCTACCGCGACGTCCACCACATGGAGGATTACGACCTCTGGGCGCGGCTGCTCGCCTCCGGGGCTCGCTTCCACAACCTCCCCGAACCACTAACCTACTTCCGTACGTCCGCCGCCCAATTCGAGCGCCGCACCGGCAAGGGAATGTTCGCCGCCGAGAAGCAGATGCAGGACAACCTCGTCCGCTACGGCCTAATCTCCCGGCCGCGCGCGATCCTCAACTTAGGCATTCGCACGGCCTACCGCCTCCTGCCAACCGCGTTGCTCACGAGGGTGTACTCGAAGCTGTTCCACCGCTAGATTTCCCAAATCGCAGGATCCTTGACCCGGCAGATGGGCAATCTGCGGTAGAGTCTCGGAGTTGTGGAGCAATTTCAAGACACCTGGCTGGTCATCCCGTGTTATAGCGAGGGCACCGTGATTCAGGATGTCATCGAGAACGCGCGGAAGACGTTTCCCAACATCGTCGCCGTCAATGACGGCTCCCCCGATGATTCCGCCGAGAAGATCATGGCGGGCGGCGCTCACCTGGTCAATCACCCCGTGAACCTGGGCCAGGGCGCCGGTATTCAGACCGGCATCGAGTACGCACGCAAGCAACCCGGAGCGAAGTACTTTGTCACCTTCGACGCCGACGGGCAACACCAGGTCAAAGATGTGGTCCGCATGGTGGAGCGCCTGCGCACCGAGCCCTTGGACATCGTCGTGGGCACCCGCTTCGGTCGCCCCCGCGCGGCGGACGATCAGGTGCCGTGGATCAAGCGCCTCGTGCTCAAAACCGTTGTCATGCTCTCCCCCACCACGCGCCGCCTCGGACTGTCGGATGCGCATAATGGTCTGCGTGCCTTCAACAAAAAGGTCGCCGACGAAATGAATATCCGCATGAATGGCATGTCCCATGCGTCCGAGATCGTCTCGATGATCTCGGACAAGCACTGGCGCGTGGCCGAGGAGCCAGTCGATATTCTTTACACTGAGTATTCGATGAGCAAGGGCCAATCCCTCATCAACGGCGTGAACATTTTGGCCGACGGCATGCTTTCCAGGAGGCTTTAAGTGTTCTCCACTCTCATCCAAGTCCTGCTTCTTTGCGCCACGGTGGCGTTGGGATTCTACTTCCTCACCAACCGCCGCAAGGCCCGCGCCAAGGCGGGGGTGAAGATCGGCTTCATCGTCTTCATCATCGCCGCGGTTTGGGCTGTCCTGCGCCCGGATGATCTCACCGTCATCGCCAATTGGATCGGCGTGGATCGCGGCACCGACCTGCTGCTGTACGTCCTGGTCATCGCATTCATGTTCACCACGTTGTCCACGTGGATCCGGTTCCGCGAGCAGGAACTGCGCTACGCCCGCCTCGCCCGCGCCGTGGCACTGCAAAATGCGGTGCCCCCCGTTGCGCAGGACGAGGCTTAAGCCACCTGTTAGTGGGTACGGAAGTACTCCACCGTCTGCGCGACACCATCCGCAATCGGGGTCAGGGGCTCCCAACCGAGCACCTCCTGAGCTCGCGCATAGGACAAGGCTGAACGAGGCACGTCGCCTAGGCGAGCCGGAGCGAATTCCGGGTTATCCTCCGCCCCTGCCGCCTGGGCCACGAGCGAGTGCAGCTCCCGGTCAGAGGTTTCCATCGAGGTACCGATGTTGAAGCGCATCCCCGAGCCCTTCTCCCCCGATGCCAGGTAGAAGGCACGCACGACATCGCCGACGAAGACGTAGTCGCGGGTGTTGTTACCCCCGCCAAACACCCGGGTCGGCTCCCCGGCAAGCAGGCGCTGGGAGAAGATGGCTACGACGCCAGCCTCACCGTGAGGATCTTGGCGCGGGCCATAAACGTTGGCGGGCGCGATGTGCGAGCAGTCGACGTCGTAGAGGTGGCGGAAAGTGTTGAGGTAAATTTCCCCCGCCACCTTGCTCGCCGCGTAGGGGGAATGGGGATCCACCGGCACCGACTCATCGACGGGGAACTGATTAGGCATGCCATAAATCGAACCGCCGGAAGAAGTGTGAACCACCTTGCGCACGCCGTGGCGGCGAGCTGCCTCAGCGAGACGAATGGTCGCGAGGATATTCGTCTGCGCATCATGCAGCGGATCCGCAACCGACTCCCGCACATCGATCTGGGCCGCCAGGTGGAAAATCACCTCCGGCTGATGCTTCTCGACGACCGCGTCAAAGTCAACGTCCAGCAGGTCAGCTTCCAAGAAGGTGAGATGCCCGGTCGCCTGCGCCTCTTCCAGGTTGGCGAGCTTGCCGTGGGAGAGATTATCGATGACCACCACGTCGTGGCCCTCCGCAATAAGCAGATCAACCAGGTGGGATCCGATGAAGCCGGCGCCGCCGGTGACAAGAGTGTTCATGCCATCACCCTAACAGCGAGTCAGATTCGAGGGCGTAGTTCCGGTCGCGATCAGGGCGTCGCGATCACGGGGTAGGGTGCCAAAATTCTCTAGAATGCGAAACGCGATTTCCCACGACCTGCGAAAACGCTAGATGCTACCATTCATTCTAGAGAATTTTGGCACTCCAACCGTTCACATCACCACAGGTCTCGCGTCTAGTGACCCCGCCGGATCCACTCTTCGAGGTGCGGGGCCTCCGCGCCGACGGTGGTGTGGTCGCCGTGGCCGGTGCGCACGATCGTCTCGGGCGGTAGATCAAGCACGGAGCGCTGCAGTGACTCGATGATGGTGTCGAAGGAGGAGTAGCTGCGCCCCGTCGCGCCCGGGCCACCCTGGAAGAGGGTGTCTCCGGAGAAGAGCTCTCCAGCCTCGGGGAGGTAGAGGCAACAGGAACCCGGGGAATGACCAGGGGTGTTGAGCACCTGCATGTCGGTGCCTGCGATGTGGAACACCTGGCCGTCGTGCATGGTTTCCGGCTCGAGGCCGGGGTGGGTGTCCTGCCACAGCATGAGATCGCCGGGATGCAGGAGTATCGGGGCGTCGAGACGCTCGGACAGCTCGGGGGCGACGGTGATGTGATCGTTGTGCCCGTGGGTGCACAAGATGCCCTTGACCTTGCGCCTGCCGACCGCCTCGATGATCGGGGCGGCGTCGTGCGCGGCGTCGATAATGTAGACCTCGGAGTCGTCGCCGACGAGCCAGATGTTGTTGTCCACCTGCCATTCGCCGCCGTCGAGGGCGAAGATGCCGGTGGTTTCCACGTGATCAATGCGCAGGGTGCTCATTAGAGGACCACCACCGATCGCAGGACGTCGCCGGCTTTCATGGTGGCGAAGGCCTCCTCGACATCGTTGAGGCCAATCCTCTCGGAGACGAAGTTGCCCAGGGGAAAACGGCCCTGCAGGTGCAGGTCGACGTAGGTGGGAAAGTCACGTTCCGGCAGGCAATCGCCGTACCAGGCCGGACGCACCGAGCCGCCACGGCCGTAGAAATCGATGGCGGGGACGTCGATACGCGAAGTGAGGTTGGGGACGCCGACCATGACCATGCGACCAGCATGGTCGCGGGAGTAGAACGCCTGCTGCCAGGTGGGCATGATGCCCACGGCGTCGATAGTCACATCGGCGCCGAAGCCTCCGGTGAGCTCGCGGACCTTGGCCACGACCCCGTTGTCTTCCCCCTCACCGCTGAAGTCGGAGGAATTGATGGTGTCGGTGGCACCGAACTCCTTCGCCAGCTCCAGCTTGCGGGGATCGATGTCCACGCCGATGATCGTCGTCGCACCCGCCAGCTTCGCACCCGCGATCGCTGCCATGCCGACCCCGCCGAGACCGAAGACCGCCACCGATTCGCCGCGCTGGATATCGGCAGTGTTGACCGCCGCACCCAACCCAGCCATGATGCCGCACCCGAGCAGGCCTGCCGCGGCCGGATCCTCCTCTGGATTGACCTTGGTGCACTGCCCCTCGTGGACAAGGGTTTTCTCCGCGAAAGCCCCGATGCCGAGGGCGGGGCTGAGCTCCGTGCCATCAGTCAGCGTCATCTTTTTCGACGCGTTATGGGTGTTAAAGCAGTACTTCGGCTCACCCTTAAGGCACGCCCGGCACTCACCGCACACTGCGCGCCAGTTGAGGATGACGAAGTCTCCCGGCTGCACGTGGGTGACCTGCTCTCCAACTTCTTCCACCACGCCTGCGGCCTCATGCCCGAGGAGGAAGGGGAACTCGTCAGCGATGTCGCCGTCCCGATACGCCAGGTCCGTATGGCAGACGCCGCACGCCTGAATGGCGACGACGACGTCATGGGGACCCGGATCGGGGATGACAATCTCTGTTGTCTCTACCGCTGCGCCCTTGGTGCGCGCGATGATCCCGGTAACAGTGGTGCTCATCTAGATCAGCTCCTTACGTGGGGTGATTTGAGTAAGACCCCAGGGTACTGATCAATCCGCAGGGTGGGCCTAGGACGCCGCGATGACGTTGGCGACCTTCTCGTGGCCAGCGGAGGTCATGTGGATCGGCATGTTGCCGGAGCCCGCATGGAAGTCAACAAGACCGGCCCAGGTGCGCTGACCATCGGGGGCGCACATGCTGTTTCCCCAGGTGTGCGGCTTCATATCAACGAACTGGGTGCCCGTGGCGCGCGCCAGGTCGGACTGCATGCCTTGGGCGAGGTTTTCCCAGCGGGAGACCTGCGGGGCCGGGGTGCGGTCGTGAATATTGGCACCAACGTGGACGAGGCAGACGTTCCCTCCGTCGGTAATCGCGGAGTAGCCGACGATCTGGATGCGGGCGTTGGGGGCAGCCGACCTAATGCGCTGGACCTGCGGAGCCATGGCGTCTACAAAGCGGGCGCGGATGACCTCGTCCGACTGACCGGAGTTGTTGTAGGTGTCGTTGAAACCCGTGGTAATGATCACGCGGGCCGTCGCCGGGGTCAGCGCGCCGGTGGCGAGCGCACGATCCACTTGGCGGGAGAACTGTGGTCCATTCGAAATGGATGTGGTACCGGCGCAGGAATAATCCCAGGCCGGAAGCCCGAGCTTGTACCCGGCGCGGATACCGTAGTTGTTGGCCGAGGTCGGGCATTCCGCGACGCTGGAGCCATCCGAAGAACCGGAGCTGAGACTACCGATCCGGTTGGCCAAGTACTCCGGCGTCGGAGTGTCGGCGATGATCGAGTCGCCGAAAACCACCAGGTTGCGCTGCTGCGCGTGAGACGCCGGGGCGAAGATCACGCCCGCGAGGAGTATGAGAGCGGCCCCCAGGAGGGCAAAGCGGCGGGCGGTAGTGCCGACGAGTCGGACGGGCATGCGAGGCATCCTTCACGTAATCGAGAGCAGGTAACTTACGTTACCGTAACGTATTTTAAGTCGTTAAACATATAACTAGCGTTACTTAGTACCCACAAACTAGCGTGGTGGAGAGCACATATCCACCTCAAAGGAGCACAACCGACGTGTTTAGCCTTAGCCGCCTCCGCGAATCGGCCTCCACCGCCCGAGCCCTCGGCGAGTTTGTCCCCTCCGTTCTCCGCTCCAGAATCGTCAGCCTTCACGGCAGCGCGGCGACAATACTCTCCACCCCGGCGGTCCTGGCCCGATACTGGTTCACCACCGCCCGCGAGGTAGAGCAAGGCCACATCACGACCCCCCATCGCCTCGCGCTCATCGACGACGACGGCGAGCTCACCTATCGCCAGCTCCGCGACAACTCTCACACCGTCGCCCGCCATCTCCTCAGCCTCGGGCTCGACGAGATCCGCCTCGGAGTCATGGCCCGCAACGGCCGCGGCATCATCTACCCCCTCGCCGCGAAGGGCTACGCCGGCGCCGCTATCTACCTCCTCAACGTCGGCTCCTCCCCCGAGCAGCTCTCCGGCTGCCTGGAGGAAAATGACATCAACGTCCTCGTCATCGACGAGGAATTCGTCGACCGGCTCAACACCTCGCTTATCGACGCCCGCGGCATCCACATCATCATCGCCCACCACACCAGCCCGTCCCCGGCCTACCCCAGCCTCGCCGACATCGTCACTCACCCCTGGGACACCTCCGGTGTTTCCCTGCCCGCCTTCCCCAAGCACGGTCCCATCGTCCTCATGTCCTCCGGGACCTCCGGCATCCCCAAAGGTGTCATCCGCCCCGAGCCTCGCCTGCCTCTCGTGTTGGCCGGCATTTTGAAAAAGATCCCCTGGCGCGCTGATATCCGCCTCCAGCTCCACGCCTCGATCTTCCACACCTGGGGCTGGGGCGCCCTCAACATCGCGTTAGCCGCCCGCGGCACAATAGTTACCCACCGGGTTTTCGACCCCGAACAGGTACTACGCGACATCGATACCCACCAACTCGAGGCCATGGTCACCTCCCCCGTCTTCCTCAAACAAATCCTCGAAGTCGACGACAACGACCGCTACGACACCTCTCACCTCGAATTCATCGTCTCCTCCGGCCACGCTCTCACCCCCCACCTCGTCGAGGAAACTATCGAGCGCTTCGGCCCCATCCTCTGCAACGTTTACGGCTCCACCGAGCTGACGTTGGCTTCCGTCGCCTCCGCCGAAGAAATCGCCGCCGACCCCACCACCTCCGGCGAAATCGCCACCGGCACAACGCTTAAAATCCTCGACGACCACGGCGACGAAGTCCCTACCGGCACCCCGGGCCGCATTTACCTTCGCAACTCCACCACCCTCGTCGGATACTCCAACCCCGACATCCCCATCGACCACGCACACGGCCTCGTCAGCATCGGTGACATCGGCTACCTCGACGACACCGGCCATCTCCGCGTCCTCGGCCGCGCCGACGACATGATCATTGTCGGTGGCGAAAACGTCTATCCCCGCTCCGTCGACAACATTCTCGACGCCCTCCCCGGCATCGCCGACGTCTACTCCGGCGGAGTCCCCGACGACGCCACCTTCCAACGCATCGCCGTCTGGGTCGTCCGCGACGACAACCCCGAGGGCACCGCCCTCACGGACGACGCCATCCGCGCCCACGTCCGCGACAACCTCGCCGAGCACTCCATCCCCCGCGACGTGCACTTCATGGATGAGCTCCCCCGGAACGAAACGGGCAAGGTTGTGCCGCGCCTGCTGCCCTGATGCTAGGCCGTAGCTGGGGCCAGAATCCACCACAGTTCGTGCGGCCCTCCCGAGGGACTTCAAAACCCGCACTTCCTAACAACTCCGGGGTCAATCCCCCTTCCACACCCGCCAAGTTGTTAGGAAGTGCGGGTTTTCGTCGGCTAGGCAGTCACGACGAAACCCCAGGCAGAACCAAGTTCTACCTGGGGTTTTGTGGAGCCGCCTGCGAGAATCGAACTCGCGACCTTTTCATTACGAGTGAAATGCTCTACCGACTGAGCTAAGGCGGCGCGGTGGCGCGCAAGCGTCACCGAGGAGTTAGCTTAGCGCACCCCGAGGGATGGGAAAAATCGCTGCTCAGGAGACTTGGCAGGCTTGGCGGATGCGGCCGATCATGCCGTCGAAGGCGATGACGGGAGTGACGTTGGTGTGGATGTGTTCTCGGCACGCGGCGATGGCGTCCATGCAGGCGACGAGGCCGGGTTCGCTGACTTGCCCAGAGATTTCACGGGAGAGGGGTTCGAAGTCGGGGTGGGTTAGGGGGACGTTAGCTCCGGTGCGGATCATGAGGGCGTCGCGGTAGAGGCCAGTGAGGTCGACGAGGGCGAGGTCGAGGGGGTCGCGCGTGCGGCGGGTTTTGCGGGCCTTTTGTTTCTTTTCCAGGTCCTTAATCATGGAAGCGGAGCCGTCCAAGGCGCGTTGGGTTCCTTTGCCGCGTCCGCCTTTGCCGAGTGCGCGTTCAAGCTCGGCGAGTTCGCGGGCGTTTTCTTCTTCCAGTTCTTCCTTGACCTGCTTTTCTACGGCTCGAATGAACTGGAGGGAGGCTTTGAAGGCTTCGTCGCGGTGGAAGATCAACTCGGAGAGATTGAGGATGCTGGCGCGGCGCTTTTGGTTGTTCGGATCGGTGACGAGTCGGCGGGCGCGTCCGATGTGTCGGAGGGAGGTGACGGCGGCTAGGTGGGCGTCGTCAAGCGATGCACCGGTGTCTTCGGTGAGGATGCGAACGATTTCGTCCACCGAGGGGAACGGGATGTAGAGGTGGCGGCAGCGGGACCGCAATGTCGGGGAGAAGTCTTGGGGGTCGATGGAGGGGGCGCACATGAGGATGACGGTGTGCTCCGGCGGTTCCTCGACGGTTATGAGGAGGGCGTCGGCGGCGGGCTCGGAGAGGCGATCGGCGTCTTCGATGATGATGATGCGCCACGGGGAGATCGTGGGCATGCGGGCGGCTTCCTGGCGGACGCGACGCATGGATTCGATGCTGATTGATAGTTCAGTGGGCACGATGTGAACGACGTCGGTGTGGGCATCGGCGAAGACGTCTCGGCAAGCCTGGCAGCGGCCGCAGCCCAGCTCCGTGGCATCGGTGCACACCAGCGCGGCGGCGAAGGCGACAGCCGCGTTGGAGCGTCCGGAGCCGGGGGGACCAGTGATGACCCAGGAATGAGACATCGCGTGCCCCAGGTCTGTTACCTCACCGCGGGCCTTTGCCCGGGCGGCGCCCGCGGCCTGGAGGACGGTGTCGCGAACGCCTGGGGTATCGGCGAGGCGGTCGGCGACGGAGGAGGGAGAACTATTCACGCGCACCAGCCTATTCACCCTCGCAACGTGCTGCCCGCGTTGGAGTGGTTGGCGGGTTAGAGTTAGAAACCATGAGTCGACTGTTACGAGCCATCAAGTGGCTGTGGGGGACCTCGTGGCCCCTGTATGCCACGCTGGTCTTGGCCTCGAACGTTCTCGGCGCCCTGGCGATCATGCTTTTTATCCGCTTCCTCATCCCCATGCCAGAGGTGCACAACTTCACACATAAGGTCCCTTACATCGAAGCCATCGGGTTGGGGTATTTGGTGTTTGCCGTCGTGGTGGGCATGGCCGCCACCCTGGTGTTGTTCCGCCCGGTGCTGGACTGGCAGCGCCACCCCGAGGCACATGACCCGAATATGGTCCGCAACCTCGTCATGCGCATTCCCGGTTATCAAGCGCTGGTATGCGCTGTCGTGTGGGGAATTGGCATTGCCATTGCGGTGGCTGTCGCCGCGAGTTCGAGTGGGCGTCTGGCACTGGTTATTGGTGTGGCGACGGTGCTGGCTGGCATGGTCGTCGTGCTACTTACGTATCTCGAGGCCGAGCGTCTTGTTCGCCCCATCGCCACCGAGGCGCTGGCGCGTCGTTTCGAGGATTCCACCTTGGAGCCGCCGATTACTCAGCGCCTGCGCTTGACGTGGATCATGACTACGGCGGTGCCGGTCGTCGGAATCCTCCTGTTGGCCCTCGCGCAGCAGGCGGGGTTTTTCATGGGCAACGCCGGTGAGCTCATTCCGGCGATCGTGGCTCTGTCGTTGACGGCGCTAGTCACTGGGTTTGTCGGTACGACCTTCGCCATCATGAGCGTCGTCGACCCCATCCTCGAGCTGCAGGAGGCCATCAATCGGGTCCGACGCGGTGACACCAACGCGGAGGTAGATATTTACGACGGCTCGGAAATGGGTGTCCTGCAGGCCGGCTTCAACGAGATGATGCGTGGACTGAAGGAACGCCAACGTGTGCGCGACATTTTCGGCCGCTACGTCGGCGCGGAGGTAGCCAAGCGCGCGTTAGAGGAGCGTCCCACCCTTGGCGGCGAGGACCGCAAGGTCGCGGTGCTGTTTGTCGACGTCATCGGCTCCACTACCTTCGCCGTCAATCACTCCCCGGAGGAGGTCGTCGAGGAGTTGAACAAGTTCTTCGAGCATGTGGTGAAGGTGGTGCACCGCAACAAGGGCATCATCAACAAGTTCCAGGGCGACGCCGCACTCGCCGTCTTCGGCGCTCCACTACAGCTTTCCGACGCCACGTCCCACGCGCTCACCGCCGCCCGCGAGCTCCGCCAAGAACTCAAGGGCATGACCCTGCAGGCGGGAATCGGCGTCGCTGCCGGCCATGTCGTCGCCGGGCATATTGGCGGCTCGGATCGCTTCGAGTACACCGTCATTGGCGACGCCGTCAACACCGCCGCCCGTCTCACCGAGCTGGCGAAAGACACCGACGGCCGGGTGCTCACCAACGCCACGACACTGCGCGGTGCCAACGAAGCTGAGCAGGCCAGGTGGACGATAATGAAGTCGGTGGAGCTGCGCGGGCGGCGGGAGATGACTCAGCTGGCCCGACCGATCCGCGCCACCATGGCGGACCGTTCCTAACAGGTTTAGTCTCGGGTCAACCCGTCGACGATGAGCAGGTGGCCGATGATCTGCCCGGCCCGCATGGCGGCATCGACTGCTCGATGTGCAGCCGAATCCCCCGTAAGCAGGGTCTCCCGCAGCAACGCCATACCTTCTGCGACCAGCAGCAAGTTTCCCCCATGCCCCAGCCCCTTCGCCGGGGTGCTGCCATCCTGCAGGGCGGGGTCATCGGCCAGGGTGGACGTCGCGCACACGAAAGCTCCAGCGATAGTCGCCGGAGCAATAAGCTCCTTCTTCCGCCAGCTGGCCAGCCCCACGCCGGTGGCCCACGCCGCGGCACGCAGGCCGCTTCTGCTTATCGACGGCCGCGCCCCTCGCCTATGTAGCTCCACCGCGTAGGCCGCGTGGTTCGCCGCAATACCGCACAATCCCCACACCGGTGTCCGGTCCGGCGGGACGAGCTTGGCCCGGTCACCCACCCAGCCGCCCGCCAGTCCGGCCAGCAACACCGGCGACGACCCGTGGCGAAGCACCGAGCCGGCGAGGGCCGGCATCACCACCTGCGTCACCGCCCGATCAGCGCGGGTCCAGCCCAGAAGTTTCGAGATGACGTTGAGCTTTCCCACCCCGAGGTAGACCAGGCGCTCCGGTTCCTCGGTCGCGGCCACCAAGGAGGCGACGAGAGCGTCCACACCCGCGCGGGTATGGCTGACCATGTAGTTCACCGACATGGACCCCAGGATAGGCCGTCGGCGAGGAACTTTTGGGCGAGGACATATGTCACGGCGACGGCGACGTCGACTCCCCTCCCCACCGTGTCATCGGGGAGGTCGAGTTCCGAGCGGGCAAAGATAAGCGCATCGGACAGCAGGAACAGGTTCGCCCCGAGGGCTACTCTCCGGCCCCGCAGTACCGGGTCGGCCGCCAATGCCGAGGTCGCGGCGACCATGCCGCCGTAGCTGAGCACGAGGCTGAGGCGATCGCGGCCCAGCCAGGACACCGCCGCCAGCGGGATGGCGCGCAGCGCCACCGCTCCCAGGCGTGGCCGGGCGCCGCGGTGCCACAGCAACACCTGGTAGGCGCCGTGATTGACGGCGAAGGTGGCTGCGGCGGGGGCGAGGCGGACGTCGTTAAGCAAGATGACATCGCCGACCCACCCTCCTAGCAGGCCGGCCGCAGCGAGCGGGCGTTCCCGGCGCTGGAAGCGCGGGAGGACATCCGCCGCCAGCAGTGGCACGACCAGCGGTTTGGCCACTCGCTGGAGCGTGGGCACGTCGATGGCGCGGGCGAGGACGTAGCCAGCACTGGCCGCCCAGAACGCACTCCGGAAGGACATGTTACTTCTTCCGGGAACCCGCCTTGACCACGCGCTTCGTAGTCTTTTTCACCGTCTTCTTAGCAGCCTTTCGCGTCGTCTTCTTCCGAGCCGGCGCGCCACCATCCGCGGCCTCCTTGGCGCGGCGCTCCGAGAGGAGCTCGTTGGCGCGGGAATCCGTGATCGTCTCCGGGGAATCGCCCTTGCGCAGCGAGGCATTGGTGGTGCCATCGGTGACGTAGGGGCCGAAGCGGCCCTCCTTGACGGACATGGGCTTGCCGGAGACGTCGTTGTCACCGAGTTCCTTGAGCGGCGGCTTCGCGGCGGCCCGGCCCCGGCGCTTGGGCTCGGAGTAGATGCGGCGGGCCTCGTCGAGGGTGACGGTGAAGATCTGCTCTTCGTTGGCCAACGAGCGGGAATCCGTGCCCTTCTTCAGATACGGGCCGTAACGGCCGTTCTGGGCGGTGATGAGCTCGTTATCCGCCGGGTCGACACCGACTTCACGCGGCAGCGACAGCAGCCGGAGGGCATCCTCCAGAGTGACGGAGGCGGGTTCCATCGACTCGAACAGCGAGGCCGTGCCCGGCTTGAGATTCTCCTCGACGAGGGCGTTGATGCGCTTGACCTTCTGCGCGGCCGCCGTCTTGGTGTCCCAATTCTTGGCGCGCTTGCCCTCGGCGGCGCGTTCGGCATCCTCGGCGGCGCGCTCCTGGGCGACGACCTTTTCGGCGGCGGCTTCGGCACGCACGCGTTCGTCGTCACGCATGACCTCGGTGACGTAGGGGCCGTAGCGGCCCTCCTTGACCACGATCATACGGTCGGTGGCGGGGTTAATGCCCAGCTCACGGCCGCCCTGCGGGGTGGAGAAGAGCTTCTCAGCCAGCTCCAGGGTGAGCTCGTCTGGGGTGGTGGTCTCGGGGAGGTTGGCGCGCTGGTACTCCGGCTCGCCATCCTTCTCGCCGACGACGCGCTCGATGTAAGGGCCGTAGCGGCCAACACGAACGTAGACGGGGCGGTCCTCCTCGTCGTCGAACAGCCGCAGCGAGTTCACCGAGCGGGCGTCGATGTGCTCCAGGTTCTCGCCGACCAGGGCTTTCAAGCCGCCGTGGCGAGCGATTGTTTCCGCCATGTTGTCGGAGGCCTCGGCGTTGCCGAAGTAGAAACCGGTCAGCCACTGGGTGCGGTCCTCTTCACCTGCGGCGATGTCGTCGAGCTCATCCTCCATGGAGGAGGTGAAGTCGTAGTCGACGAGCGGCGTGAAGTTGTTCTCCAGGAGCCCGACCACGGCGAAGGCGACCCAGCTGGGCACGAGGGCATTGCCGCGGGGATGGACGTAACCGCGGTCCTGGATCGTCTTGATGATCGACGCATACGTCGACGGACGACCAATCCCGAGCTCTTCCATCTTCTTGACCAGGCTGGCCTCGGTGTACCTGGCCGGCGGGTTCGTCGAGTGCCCGTCGGCGGTGATCTCCGTGGCGGTGAGCGGATCACCCTTGGTCAAGTTAGGCAGGCGCTTCTCAGCATTGTCCGCCACATCCCGGCCGTCCGCCTGGCGCGACGTTTCCACGTAGGCGCGCAGGAAACCGGGGAAGGTGATCGTGCGGCCGGTGGCAGAAAACTCCGTCTCCTGGCCCGTCGTAGCCGTGCCCGCGATGGTCACCTTCAGCGACGTACCCTTGGCATCCGACATTTGGGAGGCAACCGTGCGCTGCCAGATCAGCTCGTAGAGCTTGAACTCCTCCGCGTCGAGGCTGCCATGCAGCTCACCGGGGGTGGCAAAACGCTCGCCCGCGGGACGAATCGCCTCGTGTGCCTCCTGCGAGTTCTTCGACTTACGGTCGTAGCGGCGCGGCGAATCGGCCACGAATGCGTCACCATAAAGCTCCTTGGCCTGCTGGCGAGCCGCCGATAACCCCTGCTCAGACAGCGACGTCGAATCCGTACGCATATACGTAATGTGGCCGTTTTCGTACAGGCGCTGCGCAATACGCATCGTCCGATCCGAGGTGTAATGAAGCTTGCGGCCAGCCTCCTGCTGCAGCGTCGACGTCATAAACGGCGCGTACGGGCGGCGGGTGTACGGCTTTTCCTCCACCGACGACACCTGCATGTGCACGCCCTGGAGGGCATCCACCAAGGCGTCTGCCTGTTGCTTATCGACGACCAGCACCTCACCCTTGAGCCGCCCCCGATCATCGAAGTCACGTCCCTGCGCCACGCGCCGGCCATCAATGGCCGAGAGCTTCGCGGCGAAGTTGCGGGGGTTGTTTGGGTCGGCGTCGGTGTTGCCGGTGTCCAGCTGAGCAGTGAGATCCCAATAGTCTGCCGAGATGAACGCCATGCGCTCACGCTCGCGCTCCACGATGACGCGGGTGGCCACCGACTGCACACGGCCCGCCGACAACCGCGGCATGACCTTCTTCCACAGCACCGGAGACACCTCGTAGCCATAGAGTCGGTCGAGGATGCGGCGGGTCTCCTGCGCATCAACCAGGTTCTCATCAAGCTCACGAGTGTTCTCCGCCGCCGCGAGAATCGCTGGCTTGGTGATCTCGTTGAACACCATGCGACGCACCGGCACCTTCGGCTTCAGCACCTCGAGCAGGTGCCAAGCAATCGCCTCGCCCTCACGGTCGGGGTCTGTGGCCAGCAGCAGCTCATCGCAGTCTTTGAGCTTGGTCTTGAGATCCGCGACCTTCTTCTTCTTGTCCGGGCTGACCACGTAGAGCGGCGCAAAACCGTGCTCCGTGTCCACGCCCAGGCGCGCCCAGGGTTCCTTCTTGAACTTCGCGGGCACGTCAGCCGCACCCCGCGGCAGGTCGCGAATGTGACCCACCGAAGCCTCGACAATGTAGTCGTTGCCTAAGTAGGGCTGGATCTTTCGGGCCTTGGTTGCCGACTCCACAATGACCAGAGTCTTCTTCCCTGATCCCTTCGCTTCTGCCACGGGAGTTGTTCCCTCTCAACTAGATGAGACAATGCATGGTCTACGGCATATGCCGTCCTAGGACAACACCGTACACAGTATTTAATGGCCCTACTGTGGTCAGGTCGAATCAACGTGCACCCGCGTTGACCTACACTCACTAAAATGACCGAGCACATCATCCACTGGGTAGAGACTCTCATGACCATGCCGGTCTTCTATCCCGTCCTCGGACTGCTCGTGTTTATCGACGCCCTCGTCCCCCTCGTCCCCAGCGAATCCATCATCATCCTCTCCGGTTCCTGGGCCGGCAGCCGCGGCGTCCCCAACCTCGGGATCATCATCCCAGTCGCCATCGCCAGCGCCATCATCGGCGACAACCTCTGCTACCTCCTGGGCACCCGCTTCATCGTCTTCGTCGAACGCACCCCCGCCGACTCCGTCCGCGGCAAAGCCATCGCCTGGGTCCGCCGCAACATCCGCCGCCGCGCCGCCACCACCATCATCGTCGCCCGCTTCATCCCCTGGGCCCGCTGGACCACGACGATCATGCTCGGATCCGTCCGCTACCCCTGGCGCTGGTTCTTCCTCTACGACACCATCGGCGTCATCATCTGGGCCACCCAAGCCGCCTTCCTGGGCTACCTCGGCGGCCGACTCTTCCAACACATGCCGCTGCTGGGCATGGTCACCGGAATCACCCTGGGTACCGTCGTGGGCCTGTCCATCCAATTCGCCCAGAAGCGAATCATGGAGTGGAGGGACAAGCGAGCCGGGGTCAGTAGTTCAGCGTGAGGGCGACTGCAGAAGGTAGAACTCCAGCGAACCATCCTCGATGAGCCTTTCCAGATAGGTCTTGGAGTTAAAACAGATTGTTCCCCTAGTGAGATCCACATCGACAGCGACAAACCACTCGCCTGCGACCCAACATGCGCTTGTTCCGCTTTCCGGACTGAAGATTTCCTCCGACGTTTCCCCAACACAGCGGCCGGAAAAATAACGGTAACCATGCTCCGAGGTACGGACTAGGATTTCCTCTCCGGGAATTGGCCCGGGACCATCGTCGCCGTACATGATGAAGTCTGAGTAGCAGATACCCGCCTCTGGCAGGCCAAATACCTGCCGCAGCGGCCACCATTCAGCCAGGTAGAGCATCCCAAAGTAGGGCTCATTGAATCGATGGGTGAGTGCCTCAATTGACCGTTCATCTTCGACGCCGATCGCACTCCAGAAACTCACCCCCAGCGTGAAGTCATTGCCAAGCTCCTCCGCAATATCCTTCCACCGAAATGATTTGTCGCCATTGCGCGCGCAGGGAGGAAGGCAAAGCTGAGCCACGTAAGAGAAATGCGACGTGAGAAAACCCAGATACTCCTCATCATCCAGGCTGTAAGGAAGCGCCGCCGGGACGAGCGGCTCGACGCTCCGCGAAAAATCCCATAGAGGCTCCTTAGCGGGTTCCATGTCACTCATTCGACTCTCCCTACTGGTCTAGCTCGATGCTACCTGCCTCTCAGAGAGCGCCGAAGGTGATCGCGACGCCCTCCTTCCGACTTTTAGCCGATTTTTCGCTGTCCTTCCGAATGCGAACTGGGGTTTTAACAGCCGGTCGCGTTTCGGGTCGCGATCAGCCCGTCGCGATCACCCCACAACGACGAAAATGGCCGCCCCTTCCCGCCTGAGCGGGGGTGGGACGACCATGTCGAACATCAGCTACGTGGCTGAGTTTCCTCTTTAGAGCTTTACCTCTTTGGAGCTGGTGATGCTAGAAGACTGATGGTTTAGAGCGGGCGAACAGCCTGAGCCTGCGGGCCCTTGGCGCCTTCACCGATCTCGAACTCGACCTGCTGGTTCTCCTCGAGGGTACGGAAGCCGTTGCCCTGGATCTCGGAGTAGTGGACGAAGACGTCGGCGGAGCCGTCGTCAGGAGCGATGAAGCCGAAGCCCTTTTCGGCGTTGAACCACTTCACAGTACCCTGTGCCATGTGTATAACCTTTTTCTTGATCTGGGGTGGTACGGACAACGGCATATGCCATAGTCCGGGTCGAAATCGAACCCCCGATTAACCACCAACTCCGAATGGAGAGGTAAATCCCGGGTGCTCGCGTCATAAATCCCTTGCGAGCACGTAAACGTAACGCACAGAAACCGCGACCATGGACTAGTGTGTCACGGATTGGTTGTCCGCGATAGTCTTATCGCGATTCTTCTCGGATTTTCTCGCTCAGCTCCCCACAGAGAGGGGGTAAATCACATGGTCGAAAGTCGCTCTGTGGGGGCTGAACTCTCCGCTACCGTGGTCCGTCGCTTTCCTGCCTCGACGTGCACTTATTCCACGACCGTTGAGGCTCGTCATGCTCGCTTCGCGCCGTGGCCCGCGTGGGTTCATCCCGATCTGCAGATTTTTTTGAATGAGTCGGAGATCACTGACCTATATTCCCACCAGGCTGAGTGCGCGCAGCTTGCGTGGGAGGGGCATGACGTGGTTGTCGCCACCGGTACTTCCTCGGGCAAGTCGCTGGGTTATCAGCTTCCGATCCTCTCTGCGTTGGCAGAGGATCAGACGGCGACTGCTCTTTACCTCACCCCGACAAAGGCCTTGGGTTCTGACCAGCTGGCTGCGGTCTCCCGCCTGACCAAGGCGGTCGACGACCTCCGCTCCGTCCACCCGGCTCCCTATGACGGAGACACTCCCACCGAGGCCCGCGCTGGCATCCGCGACGCCACCCGCTTCGTGTTCACCAACCCAGACATGCTGCACGTGTCCATCCTGGCTCATCACCAGCGGTGGGCCCGGCTGTTGCGCCACTTGAGGTTCATCGTCATCGACGAGTGCCACACCTACCGCGGGGTATTCGGTGCCAATGTTGCGCTCGTGTTGCGCCGCCTATTGCGGATCGCGTCGCACTACGGCTCCCATCCCACCGTCATCTTGGCGTCCGCGACTGCGGCTGATCCCGCTGCGCACGCCGCTAACTTGTTGGGGCGCCCGGTCCGCGCGGTCACCGAAGATGGTGCCCCCACCGGCGAGCGCACCGTCATGCTGTGGGAGCCCGGATTCATCGAGGGCCTGGAGGGTGAGAACGGTGCGCCGGTCCGCCGTGCCGCCACTACCGAGTCGGCGGACATCATGGCCACCCTCGTCGCCGAAGGCGCCCGCACCCTGACGTTTGTGCGTTCGCGCCGCTCCGCAGAACTTGTGGCGCTGCGCACCGCCGAGGATCTCTCCGGAATGGGCCGAAGGGATTTCGCTGCCCGCATCGCGGCCTATCGGGCGGGCTACCTGGCGGAGGATCGACGGCGCCTGGAACGCCAGCTCGATAGTGGCGAACTCCTGGGCGTGTCCACCACCAACGCTTTGGAGTTGGGTATCGACGTCGGGGGGCTCGACGCCGTCGTCACCGCCGGTTTCCCCGGCACGGTGGCGAGCTTCTGGCAACAGGCGGGGCGGGCAGGTCGCCGCGGGCAGGGTTCGCTGGTGGTCCTCGTCGCCCGGGATGAGCCCATGGACACCTACCTCGTCCACCACCCCGAGGCCCTCCTGGGCCGGCCCGTGGAAAACTCCGTGTTTAATCCGCACAACCCGTATGTGTTGTTGGGGCATGTTTATTGCGCGGCCGTCGAGAAGCCGTTGACCCAGCAGGACGTCGACGACTTCGGGGCCCAGCAGGTCGTCGATGACCTCACCACCGCGGGCCTGCTGCGCCGCCGCGCCCGCGGCTGGTTCGCCGTCCCCGTCCTTGACGGCCCGCTCACCCCGGAGTCCGCGCATTCTTCGGTGAGCCTGCGGGGCGGTTCCGGCGAGGAAGTCATGATCGTCGATATGTCCGATGGTCGCCTGTTGGGCACGATCGATTCCGCCCGTGCCCCAGCGCAGGTTCACCCCGGCGCGGTGTACCTGCATCAGGGCGAGAGCTTCGTCATCGACGACCTCGACCTGGACAACTTCGTGGCCTTAGCACGCCCCGAGCAGCCCGACTACACCACGATTGCCCGGACCGAGACCGATATCCGAATTCTCTCCCAGCCCGGCGAGGAGGAGTTGGTCAACTACTCCCCCGGGCTGTGGGTGGCTAACGTCGAGGTCGAAGTCACGGACCGGGTCATCGGCTACATCACCAAACTTCCCGATGGCACCACCGCCGATATCATTCCCCTTGACCTGCCGGAACAGAAGCTGCGCACCCGGGCGGTGTCCTACACCATTGACCCGCTCGCACTGTCCGCGATGGGGGTCACGGCCGGTGACACGCCCGGCACGCTTCACGCGGCCGAGCACGCGGCGATCGGCCTGTTGCCGTTGATCGCCACGTGTGATCGCTGGGACATCGGCGGCGTCTCCACCGCCCTGCACGCGGACACGAACTTGCCCACTGTTTTCGTCTATGACGGACACCCGGGTGGTGCGGGCTTCGCCGATGAAGGCTTCGCCCGCTTCCCCGAGTGGATCGAGGCAACCTTCGAGGCCGTTCGCTCGTGCACGTGCGAATCCGGCTGTCCCTCGTGCGTGCAGTCGCCAAAGTGCGGCAATGGCAACAGCCCATTGGATAAAGCCGGTGCGTTGCGTCTGCTTGGCGCCTTGGTCACCATGACTTCTACACCGGCCCCGCCGTCGCACTAACCTCCCTTCCGCGCACCCGCGCTGTCACGGTGACATCGACTCCCTCGACCGAACAGCTGCTTATCGACGCCCCGTTGTCCCCCGCCACCGCACCCACCACCAGGCAGGCGTCCTCCCCGCGGTAGGCCGCGAAGGCTCCCGCCACCGCCGCCAAATCGGCGGCAACGCGAGCCTCATGGTGAGCGACAACGAGCGAGGAAACGACGATCGTGGCTCCACAAAGGGTGATCAACGCGGCGGCAAAACCGGCGGTGGCGACCGTCGCGTAGCCTTCCTCATTCCTCATCACGGCTGCTCCATGGGAAACACCGCGATATGGCTACGCGTTCCAAAAACTGCGGGAACCCGTGCCGTGGCGGTCACCGTTGCCCCTGATTGGCTGATCGATACCTCGCCGCGTGGAGGAACGTAGTCCACCCCGATGGCATGGGAGCGGGCTGCCGCCCCCGCGAGATCCACCGCGGCGACGTGGGCCGCCATGGTGGCGATTGCTCCCACGATGAGCCCACTCACCAGCACCAAGCTGGAGAGGCCGAGGGCGGCTTCGATGGTGACGGAGCCGCGGTCGTCGAAAAGCATGACTATGGGGTGTTGGACAGGGCGTCAGTGATGATCTTCTCCAGGGCGTTGGCTACTCCACCGGAGCTGACCACCAGGTACAGTGCCGCGGCAAGCGCTGCGGCGCCGAGGCTGCCCATGGCGTATTCAATCGTGCTCATTCCGTCGTCGTTGGTGAGGTTGAGTTTCATGGTTTCTTCTCCTAGTTAGTTGAGGAATTGGGTTCCCAGGCTGATGACCACGGGGGCCAAACCCAGGAGGATAAAGGCGGGCAGGAAACAAAGAGCGAGTGGCAAGGCGATGAGGACGCCGGCTCTCTCGCCACGGGCGGTGGCATCATCGGCGGCTGCTGTGCGTAGTCCGGCGGCGATCCTCTCGCAGGATTGGGCCATCGACGTGCCCGCTTGATGCGACATGCGAGCTAATTCGGCAATGTCCCCCATTCCGGGAATTCCGATTACGTCTGACCAGGCGCGGTCCGTGGGGACCCCGATGGACAGGAGTGCGGCGGTGGTCTCCCAGTGCTCGCGAGTCCGCTCATCGGTCACTACTTGAGCGACCGCGTGGGTAGCGGCGGCGGTGGATAGTCCCGCCCGCAAGCAGGTGGCGAACAGGTCGATGTCGGAGGCGAGCGCCAGGCGATCGATGCCGGCGCTATTGCGCGGGCCGTCGCGGGGATTCTTGCGAGTGTTCGGGCTCAGACGCGACGCCAATCGTGGGAGCGGGATGAGCAGCGCGAGGCCCAGGAAGATGAGGCTCATGCGGCCGCACTCCGCAGGATCGTGCGCGACCAGATGAACCCAGTGGAGGTAAGACCTACGCCTGCCAGCAGCAAGATGCCCCCGAGCCCACCGCCGAGGAGAAACCCAAGGGGATTCGCTCCCATCGCCGATCCCATGGCGATGCCCGCCAGGGGCAAGGCGGTGAGGATGACGGCGGTGGCTTGGGGACCTTGCAGGGTGGCGGTGGTGGCGTTGCGGTGACGGACTCTCGTATCGATGCGCGCCTGCGCCTGTTCCACCAGCGGCGCCAATGGCAGCCCGTGCCGATCCGCCAGTTGCCACAAGGTAGCCAGGCCGTGCAGTTCGGGGAGGCGTCGTTCGGCGGCGAGGACCCCGGCACCGGATCCTCCTCGGGAGGCGAGTCCGGCTGCGGCGCGCAGCGTGTTTGTGAGCTCTGCTGGGGCGGTGCCTGACATCGCCTCGACGGATGTGGTCATCGCCGCCGAGACTTCCGCCCCCGCTCGGAGGTGACTCGCGAGGTGCCCAAGGAAGGTGGCCGTGGCAGTTTCTCGGCGCGCCGTGTCCCGTCCACGGCGGATATCTCGCAGCGTCCAGGCGACGGTGGTGGCAGCGATGATGGCGGCCGCTGCCGCGGTGAGTCGATCCATGAGCAAGACGGTGACGCCGCCCGATGCCAACACGATGCCAACGAGGGGGTGCACTCGAAGCTTCTCGGCCCCTAGCAGGCGTCGCGCCGGTTGGGAACCGTTGATCACCAGGGCGCAGGCGATCAAGAGGAGGGCATTCATGGTGCGGGCCTCCCCGCTTCCCAGGTCACATGGGCGGCGACCGGCACGCCCTCCAGCGTGCCAATCTGGTGAACCTGGCGGGTGCCATCCGCTTCCCGCTTCATCACGATGACGACATCCACCGCCGCCGCCAGCTGGGAATGCAACGCTGCTCGGTCGAGTCCGCCCAGGGCGGCGAGAGCTTCCAACCGGGCGGGGACCTCTGCCAGGGAGTTGGCGTGGATCGTGCCTGCCCCGCCGTTATGACCGGTATTGAGGGCTGCCAGGAGATCGACCACTTCTGGCCCGCGGATTTCCCCGACGACGATGCGGTCGGGGCGCATGCGCAGTGCTTGGCGCAGCAGATCAGCCATGGTAATTTCCCCGGAACCTTCGATGTTGCAGGCACGGGCCACGAGGTTGAGCACGTGAGGATGGGGAGGGCGCAGTTCCGCTGTGTCCTCGATGCACACGATCCGCTCGCGATGGTCCACCTCTGCCAGTAGGGCAGAGAGCATGGTGGTCTTTCCCGAGCCGGTGCCGCCGACGACGAGGAAGGAACGTCGCTCACGGATGATCTCGCGCAGGAGTTCGGCAATGCCCGGGGTCACCGTGCCGCGGTGAATCAACTCCGTCAAGGTGGTCTGCGCCGGCCGTAACACTCTCAAACTCAGGCACGGAGAATCTTGCGCCGGCGGGGAGAGAACAGCATGAACGCGGATGATGCTGCCATCATCTCGAGCGAGGCGACCGTCAACATAGGGCTGGGCATCATCCAATCGGCGGCCGCACGCAACGGCCAAGCGAGAGGCCAATTGCCGAATGGCTGCCCGATCAGCGAACATGGCATCGGATTCTTCCAGGCCCGCCCCGCGATCGAAGAAAACCTGGTTCGGGGCATTGACCACGATGTCGGTGACCCCGTCGATGAGCAGAAGGGGTTCCAGCGCGCCAATCCCCGCAGAGTCGTTTCGCAGACGGCGTAGGAGTTCGAGGACATCACCATCCGAAATCACTCCGGCTTCCTGACGAATGATCCTGGCTAGTTCGCCAGCATCCCCGACGATTTCTGGGTGGTCGGCAATACGCCGATGGACGTTTTCCAGCACTGCTTCTGTTCGCGCCATTGCCTAGTATCCCGCTTCAATAAGGACGGCATCTGCCGCCGCAGCCAGCGGCCGTGGCAAGTGCGACGGCAAGCCACTGAGTTCCACTGTGCGGGCCAACCGGCTGATGGTGCCCAGCTCCGCAATGACCTCGCAGCCAGTCAGCTTTTCCAAGTCCTCCGCACTGAGTCCCGACCAGGCGCGGTGGCGAGCCAAGAGAACAATGCCCGTCCGCGTGAGGCGCAGATCTTTGGCCAAGCTCGCGGCCGCAGCCGCGGGTCGTACCTCCGCGGGCACAAGGAGAACGACAAGGTCGCAGGCTTCGAAGACCGTATGGTCGGCGCCGTGCGGCAAATCTAGGACGGTAAGGCCGCTGCCCGCACGCAAACTCTCCACCACGGGGAGGAAGGACTCCGCATTTAACTTGAAGGGATCAGCGACAGTGGAGCGAGCCGCGGAGAGGATGGCGATGCCATCGCTCGTGGCAGGAAGGGCGGCCCGTAGGTCCGCCGCCGATACGGCCCCTTCTCCTAGACCCAAGTCTGGCCACCGCGCACCCGGCGTCTCCTCCACCCCGACGAGGAGATCGAGGCCGCCCGAGTTGGGGCAGCCATCCACCACCGTGACCTCCACATCGCAGCGACGAGCGCGCCGAGCCACCGCGGCCGCCAGGGTGGAGGTTCCGGCTCCCCCGGCGGCACCCACGATGGCGATAATCTTCCCGGAGGCGTAATCACTCTGGCGCGGAGAACGGGAGGCCGTGGTGGTGCGGGGAGTGGACATGTGCCCCAGTTCTCGCAGTAGCTCCGGCGCCTGGGCTGGCAGCACCAGCGCTTGTTCGGCATGGCAGGAAAGCGCGGCCTGCCAATCGATCGGCCCAGGGTCGGACGCCAAGAAATACACCGATTCCCGTCGCGGCAGGCTGGCCAGGTGCGGGGCGGTGACCGAGTCAACGAAGATAGCCCGGGCGCGGCTGTGCAGGCGACTGATTTCCCTTGGATCTACGCTGTCAACCAGCGGATAGCCGGTAGCAGCAGCCACATGAGTGGCCTCTGGGTGCAGAACCGGGTCACCAACTGCAACGAGGATGAGTTCCTTCATGGCACTCAGCTTGGTGCCTGACACCCCGCCCAACAATGGGCGTCGCCCCAGGCTGTGGATAGCTGTCAAAGTCGCGGAGACATCAACAACATCCCTGTGCACAAAGCCTGGTTAAGGGACACGTAGCTTCAGCACCCTTGTCCCATCAGAACCCAAAACCCGCACTTCCTAACAACTCCGGGGTCAATCCCTCTCCCACACCTGCCAAGTTGTTAGGAAGTGCGGGTTTCCACCGACTCAGCGGGGCTGAAGGGTTAACCCACAAAACCGCCTGGAGAATAAGGGATGGCCCGCGCCTCGGGGGGGTGTGCGCGGGCCATCAGTAACCCGGCTCGGGGGGGTGTGCCGGGGCAGGCCACACGGTATATCGGGGCCTTGCACCACGAATTATTGCATATCTTCCTAGCGCTGACAACACCGACCGGCGAGTTTCTTCGAAATATCTTTCGAGGGCATTTGAGGGCCACAACGAGGCTGTCATCCAATCACTTTCGTCACTCTAGTAAACAATCGCCACACATGGCACTTACTTTTCACAGATTGGCAGGCTAGACTCTGTGCTCATGACAGCACGGTCTTCCACACCAGAGCAGGCTTCCACGCACCGCGTGGCGGCCTTCTTTGACTTGGATAAGACCATCATCGCCACGTCCTCGGCCTTCGCCTTCGGGCGCGAGTTCATGCAAAACGGCCTCATCTCCCCGGCCGAAGCCCTTCAGATGTCATTTGCCAAGGCCACGTACATGGTCGCGGGGCAATCCAGCGACCAAATGGATGTTACACGCGACCAGATGGCCTCGATGGTGGCCGGTTGGTCGGTCCAGCAGGTCAAGGACATCGCCAGGGAGACAATGCACAACGTAGTCACCCCAGCCATCTACGCTGAGGCCCGCGAACTCATCACCTTCCACCAAAATGCCGGGCACGACGTGATTATTATCTCCGCTTCGGCCTCGCAGCTGGTGGAGCTCATCGCAGAAGAACTGGGCATCAATAAAGTGGTTGCCACCGAGCTAGAGGTCACCGACGGCCATTTCACCGGGGACATCCTCTTTTTCTGCAAGGGTGACGCTAAAGCACAGGCCATCGCCACCATGGCCGCGGACAACAAGTACGACCTCTCCATCAGCTACGCCTATTCCGATTCGGCGACTGACATTCCAATGCTGGAGGCGGTGGGCAATCCAGTCGCCGTAAACCCCGACCGGGCGATGAAGAAGCACGCATTGGAGAACGGATGGGATATCCGCACGTTCAAAGATCCCGTCCCACTCTTCCAAATGCCCTCTTCCAAGGAGATCAGCATCGGCGCGGGTGTGCTCGCCGCCGTCACTGCGGTGACCTTCGGCGGCTGGTGGTGGGCCCAGCGCGGGCGCCGCGGCACCGCCTAATACCCGCGGCTAAACAGCCCGGGCAATCGCCTCCGCCTCGACGGCTCCAGCCACCCACGCTTGTAAAACCAGCCGGGCGAAATCCGCCCCGTAGCCAGCATTCACGCTGGCCAGGTATGCGTCTCGATGCCGGTTGAGATATGTCTCGGGCACGGCCAGTCCGCGGGGATCAAAGCCGTTGGCCACCGCCGCCAGGCGGGATGCCGCCCGAGCGATGCCCCCCGAGCGGGGCCCGAAGGGGCGGTGAGCGAGGATCTCGCCGTGCACGATGACTGGGAGCAGTGCCGGCCAGGCAGAGTCCACCGACACCAAGCGCGAGAGCCCTTGCAAGCGCGCACCTGCGGCCGCATCAACGGGGTGGCCATTCCCGCCCGCCAGCACATCCATCCGGGCCAGAATTTGCAATGGGGCGCGGAGGAAAGTTCGGGCAGAGGAATCGAGGGAGTCCGGCGCTAGTAGCGAGTACACGCTGATCGCCGAGCCGAGTCCACCCGTGGGGGAATCGCTGAGCCGGACCCCGGGGTCGTCGATAAGCGCGGAGGTTCGCGCGCCGCGCAGGACGGACTCGGAACCAGTAAGGTCGGAGCGCCTTAAAGAAACCGGTCGGCGGTGAACCGTCGCGATCGCCGCCACCGCCTCGGAGGCGACATCCGCCACCTTCCATTGACTCAGGAGGGGTTCTAGGGGGTCTGGCTCAGGCATATCAACTACGATAGCCCTCGTATGTCTGCGCATTCATGGCGAATCCGTGGCACCATTGGCTAAAAACGCATGCAACCGGAAGCAGGAAGGCACACCGTGAGCAACAACGGACTTTTCACCGACGGACCCCAGGATTTCAACCCTCGGGTCGATTCTATTCCGCTGAGCGACGTCGACTCCACGCGCGCAGGGGAAGGATCTATCGGCGATTTGGTGTCCAATGCCACCGCACAGATGTCGAGTCTGTTCCGCGCTGAGTTGGAGCTGGCGAAGACGGAACTGGCTGGAGAAGCCAAGAAGGGCGCACTCGGCGGCGGCCTGTTCACCGTCGCCGGAGCCATTGCGCTCTACGCCTCATTCTTCTTTTTCTTCTTCCTCGCCGCGCTGTTGAGCATTTGGCTGGCACCGTGGGCCGCCTTCCTCATCGTGTTCTTGTTTATGATCGCGCTGGCCGCCGTACTCGCGCTTGTGGGCTGGAGGAAGATCAAGAAGATTGGCCCGCCGAAGAAGACCATCAATTCGGTGAGCGAGCTAAAGAACCTGGTCCCCGGGCAGGCAACGGATAAGCTCGAGGCCAAGACCCGCGGGATGTATAGCTAGCTCGTTCTCACTATTGTTCCGCCCATCCTCACCCGCAGAATGGGCGGTTTTTCTTTCCGGACGGAGGGGTTAGACCCGATGCTCAAGCGGATCAAACGGCCAAAGCGCCAACCGGTCTCCCCCTCGGTCGTCGAGTTGGAGGGCCCGTACACGCACGAGCTCGTGCACACCCGCGGACTGCGCCTGCATGCCGCAGTCGCCGGTGACCCCTCCCATCCGCTGATTGTCCTCCTCCATGGGTCATTCGGGGGGTGGTTCGACTTCCGCGAGGTCATCGCCCCATTAGCTGCGGCAGGTTTCCATGTCGCGGCTGTCGACGCTCGCGGGTACGGCATGTCCGATAAACCCCCGGCCACCGCGGCCGACGACTTGCGCACCGCTACTGGGGATATCGCCGGGCTCATCCAAGCCCTCGGGCACCAAGACGCGGCGGTGGTTGGCGCAGATACGGGAGGAACCGTCGCCTGGATGCTGGCGACGTCCTACCCAGAGCGCGTCAGGACCGTCATCTCAGTGTGCGCCGCCCACCCCACGGACCTGCGCCGGTCCATCGCCGCCCGGCCGTGGAACTACCCCTGGTTGATCGCTCGGAACATCGTGTTCCGAGTCCCGGCCCTGGCACTCATGCGGCCACCCTGGGTCATGGATCAGGTTTTTCAGCGCAATCTGCAGCTCAGTACCGCCGGAGAATTCCACTCCACGGCTGCCTTCGAGCAGATTCTCCAGCTGCGCCAACTCGCTTCTCGGATCGGTAACAGCCGCCCGGCCTTCGTTCGAAACAATCGCCTGCTGCTGAGCTCAGTCCCGGCGCGCTCGTTGGGCGATAGGGTCACTGCCCCTGCGCTGCTCATCGAGCCGACCCGGCGCGCGTGGCGCCACCTCAGCGCCCGCTCCCGCGCCCGAGTCGCCGGCGCAGTCGAGGTGCGGAGGATCGAGGGGACGAAATACCTGCCGCACATTGAAAACCCGCGGGCCTTCACCGAGACAGTGGTGGACTTCCTTCGCCGGAGAGCCTAGCGCGCAATGCACTCGCCGGTGCTGGCCTTGGTGGTCAGGCCCGAGATGTCACCCGTCTGGCGCTGAACCTCCGCAGCAGTAAGAACATATCCGGTGTCTGTTTGATCAACGCTGGCGCCGAAAACGAGGCCTAAGACGTCGCCGTTTTCGTCCACCATTGGGCCGCCGGAGTTGCCCTGCCGGATGGTGCCGCGAACGGTGTAGGCCTCACGTTCTACGCGACCCTGGGAGTAGATGTCCGGCCCGGCGATAGTGATGCGCTCGCGGATGCGGGCGGGGGCTGCTTCGAAGGGGCCGGAGTCGGGGAATCCCATGACCACGGCGTCATCGCCCGTCGCTGCTGGAGAGCTAGCCCAGTCGAGGACGGGAAGGCCTAAGCCGGGTGCGTAGAGAACGGCGATGTCAACCTCGGGGTTGTAGAAGACGACGTCGGCGTCTTTGACTCCGAGCACGGTGTCTAGGCGGACGGCGCCGGTGCCGGCGACGACGTGGGCGTTGGTGATGACGTGGTCGGGGGACGCCACGAACCCGGAACCCATGAGGCGACGCTTGCACGTGTCGGCGTCGCCAAGCACGTGGATGACGGCGGGCCGCACGACCTCGACCATCTTGGGGTTAGTGAGCTGGGAGTTCGGCGCCGGGACTTCGCGGGCGACGGGCTCATCGAAGGGGGCGAACAGCGGCGGCAGGCCTGAATCATCAAGCATGGCCGAGACCCGCTTGGGCAGTTCCGCCAGAGCTGGCGGGGTATAGCGGTCCACTTGAGTGAGGATGTAAGAGTTGCGGATGCCTTGGCCCATCGACCCCGGTAGCGCGGTGGCCAGGGGAATAGATACCAGCCACACCACCAGCAGCGTGGCGGCGGCGGTGAAGGCAGATCCCACGAGGGAGTCGATCGTCTGCGAGGATTTCAACCGCATTTGCTCGCGTACTCTCGAACCCAAGATGCCGCCGATCAAGCTGCCCAGGCCCACGAGCAGCACGATCGTGCCCAAGCCGAACAGGAAGCGCATGGCCACTGACTCGCTGAGTTGCATGACCAGCGGTGCGAGGGCGGCGCCAATAATCAGGCCTGCGATCACCCCGATGGTGGAGAGCACCGACGCGAATGCGCCTTGGCGCCATCCCCCGTAAAGAGCTTGGAGGATGGCAAGGACGATGAGTCCATCGATGATGAGCGCGGCTGTCACGTGGGTAGGGGTGCTTTCTGCCGGTGTGGCCTGGGAAAACTAAGTGCTATCGGGAAAATCTTACTCCGGGCGCGTGCGACTCATTGTTGCGTGACTTCTCCAGCGTGGCGTGGAGGTCGAGTGTTCTCGCGCGATCCCACTCTTGCTCCCATCCTGATTCGTGGATGAGCGCCGATAGCAGCCCGGCGGTAAAACCCCACACAAGGTAATCATTGACCGTGAACGCCGGTCCGGACCAACCTGCCCAGCCAACTGTTAGCCGGTTGGCGGGATCAATAAGCTCCGCGATTGGGGTAAGAAAGACCTCATCAGTCTCAGCTGGGCTGGCCACTCCCACCTCTCCGGGAGTGTGCCAGTGTCCCAGTACGGGGTACACCGGGTAGCCCGAGGCCTGAATGTGCACCGGGTCAAGCTCCGCCACGGGGGTCACCGAAGAGCGATCCAACCCCGTCTCCTCCCAGGCCTCCCGCAGAGCCGCATCAACCGGGTTGAGGTCGGTGGAATCCATCCGTCCGCCGGGAAATGCAATCTGTCCCGAATGCGAGCGCATCGTGGGGGATCGGTGCGTGAGCAGGACTGCGGCATCGTCGGGCCGCTGGCGGCTCAACGTGTCCGCCCCCTCAAGCAGAATGAGTACCGCCGCGCGTTGCCCATCGGGCCGCGTGTTTCCACGGCCGCGAATGTCGACGCCTTGCACGTCTGGGTGACCGTGGGCGTGCGCTACCCCCTCGACGAGCGGTTCCATCCACCGGGGGGCACGCTCGGGCTGCAGCTCGGTGTTGTATCCGGGCAGGTCACTCATGGGGCGTTCTCCGCTTCTAGCACCGCCTGGTAGATTTCCTCCGCCGAGTTGAACGTCCGGGGGAACATGGCAATCTGGGCGTTGCCCTCAAAAACAACCGTGATCGGGATAACCCCCGGCAAGCCCAGCGTGCCCGCAAAGGTATTGTCCGCATCCTGGAAGCTCGGGAGGGAGATTCCCAGCTCGTTGAGCAAAGCCGCGCCGTTTCCCGCGTTCGGATCGGCGTGGACGCCTACCACTTCGTATTCCGGGTGTGCCTGGGCAAACTCGTCAAGATACGGCAACTCATCACGGCAGGGTCCGCACCACCAGGCCCACACGTTGACCACTGTTACTGGCCTATCGACGCCCACCTCCGCCGCCTCTGCGCCCAGGCAAGGTAGCTCCACGCCGCCCGCCCCGCCCGGAGGGCAGGTCGGGCGCGACGGCACGGGGGCGGGAGTGTCGGGGGCACTACTAGCGGCTGTGGTGGTGCCTGCGGTGGTATCGGCCGGGGAGTTAACGGTGCGCAACATGGCTGAAGTACCGGCAATGATGACCACGGCCGCGAGCAGAACTCCGAGCACGATCCAGATGAGCTGCT
Organism: Corynebacterium atrinae; assembly: GCF_030408455.1. Taxonomy (NCBI): domain Bacteria; kingdom Bacillati; phylum Actinomycetota; class Actinomycetes; order Mycobacteriales; family Corynebacteriaceae; genus Corynebacterium; species Corynebacterium atrinae. The sequence continues at coordinate 237,790 of NZ_CP046977.1, read as the reverse complement.
TGGTTTTCATGAGAACTCTCCAAACGAGGGGCAGTCATTGGCGATAGAGCATCCACCGCAATCCGGACGTCGGGCGTGGCAAACTCGGCGGCCTTGAAAGATGAGGCGGTGGGAGAACAATGTCCACTCTTTCTTCTCAATCATCCCCGCCAGCGCGAATTCGATTTTAACGGGGTCCGTTTCCTCCGTCAGCTTGAGGCGTTTTACCAGGCGAGCAAAGTGGGTATCCACTGTCAACCCCGGTTGGCCGAAGGCGTTGCCGCGCACGACGTGGGCAGTTTTGCGTCCGACACCGGGAAGGGTGAGGAGGTCTTCGAGGGACTCAGGAACTCGCCCATCGAAGTTCGCCACCAGCGTCTCCCCCATCCCGATGAGGTGTTGTGCTTTCGCCCGGTGAAAGCCCGTAGGGCGAATGATCTCTTCGATGTCGGCGGGTTCCGCGGCGGCGTAGTGCGCGGCCGTCGGAAAGCGACGAAACAACTCTGGGGTTACCTGGTTGACCCGCACGTCCGTGCACTGCGCGGAGAGGATGGTCGCGACCGTGAGCTCGAGCGGATTGGTGAAATCCAACTCGGGTCCCGCATCGGGGAAGGTGACCGCCAGAGTTCGGTTGATACGACGCGCCCGCCGCGTCCGCCCGAGGGCGGTTTCGCGCCCGAGCGAGGCCGGGTGGGTGCCGGGGCGGTGCGGGTGTCGCGGCGAAGATGACATAGCGGCTAGCTTAGTCACCTAGTGGTCTGACCTCGCCCGCGGCAGTTAAATCGACGCAAACAGCCGCTTATCTCAGAGGAAAGTTGTGACAAATTCCCTTATCTTGTCACTCAAGTGACCAATTCCACGGTAGGGTGGTTTGGAACACATTGCGCCGAGAGTCACGCACGGTCTTCGACGTCACTGAAGGCTTTCAGATTCTCATTGACACTCCCGGCGCACAAACCATTAGCACCGAGGAGTACATAGTGGAAGGTGTACAGGAGATCCTGTCGCGAGCCGGAATCTTCCAGGGGGTGGATCCTGTTTCCGTGAGCAACCTGATCCAGGACATGGAAACTGTTCGTTTCCCCCGCGGAACCATCATTTTCGAAGAAGGTGAGCCGGGCGACCGGCTCTACATCATCACCACCGGCAAGGTGAAGCTCGCCCGCCATGCCTCAGACGGCCGGGAGAACCTCCTCACCGTCATGGGCCCCTCCGACATGTTCGGCGAGCTGTCCATCTTCGACCCGGGCCCGCGCACCTCCTCCGCAGTGTGTGTCACCGAAGTCCAGGCCGCGACGATGAATTCCGAGATGCTCAAGCAGTGGGTCTCCGATCACCCGGAGATCGCCCAGCAGCTTCTCCGCGTCCTCGCCCGCCGCCTGCGCCGCACCAACGCATCCTTGGCTGACCTCATCTTCACCGATGTCCCCGGCCGCGTGGCCAAGACTCTCCTGCAGCTGGCCAACCGCTTCGGCTCCCAAGAAGGCGGTGCCCTGCGCGTCAACCACGACCTCACGCAGGAAGAGATCGCCCAGCTCGTCGGCGCCTCCCGCGAGACCGTGAACAAGGCCCTGGCGACGTTCGCCCACCGCGGCTGGATCCGCCTGGAAGGCAAGTCCGTCCTCATCGTGGACACGGAGCACCTGGCGCGCCGCGCCCGCTAGCTCCCTGCCAGCAGCGAAAAGCCCGCCTCCCTGGTTGAGAGGCGGGCTTTCAAGCTGACTTACGCTTGCTGCTCCTTCAGGTAGCGCAGGGCGACCCGAGTTGACTGCTCGGCGGCGTGACGCAAGACCGGATCGACGTCGTCATACATCTCGTCGATCATGGTCTTAAGATCAACGTCCTCGCCCAAACGGGCCTGAACTTCCTTAATCTGATCGATACGATGCTGACGGCGGTCGATGTATTTGCGCGCATAGGCGGAGAGGTCCTTGCCTTCCGGGCCGTGACCCGGGAGAAGCATGATGTCCTTGCCACGCTCTTCGAGCATGTGCAGTGTCTGCAGGTACTGGCCGAGATCGCCGTCCGTCTCCGAAATCATTGTGGTGTGGCGACCGGCGATGGTGTCGCCGGTGATAATCCCCTCGAGGGTGGATTCGTGGGGGACGCCGGACCAGATAAAGAAGGTTGCTGAGTCACTGGTGTGCCCCGGGGAGTACACCACCTCGATCTGCGGGGTGACGCCTTCGACGGTGACCACCTCGCCGTCGGCAAGCGGGGTTTGCCCCGAGCTGCAATATGACGGATCGAAGGCGCGTACCGGTGCGCCCGTAAGCTGACGGAAGCGCTGCGCGCCGTCCGCGTGATCATGGTGCCGGTGGGTGAGGAGGATTAATGCGACCTCCGAAGCCTTGGCACCCAGGACGTTGAGGTGCCCCTCGTCCTCCGGGCCGGGATCGATGACGATGCTGCGGGGATCGCCGGCAGCTCGAATAACCCAGGAATTGGTGCCCTCTAGGGCAGCGTAACCCGGATTGGGACACAGGACGACAGACACGGAATCAGTGACTGGTCGAAGCTGGCTATAAGCGGGATGCTCCATGGCCTAAAGCTTAGCGCTCATTGCCGGTGTGTCCGAACCCATCAAGGAAATTAGACCGCTACCTCAACGATGAGTTCGACCTCGACCGGGGAGCCCAGCGGGAGCTCAGCGACACCCACCGCAGAACGGGCGTGGGCGCCAGCCTCACCAAAGACCTCTCCGATGAGGTTGGAAGCGCCGTTGACCACGCTCGGCTGGCCGGTGAAGCCTTCTGCGGAGGCGACGAAACCAACAATCTTAAGAACGCGGGTCACCTTATCGATGCCCACGAGGGCATCCACTGCCGCCAGAGCATTGAGCACACAGGTGCGGGCATACTGCTCTGCTTCCTCTGCAGTGACCTCCGCGCCGACCTTGCCGACAGCCGGCAGCTGGCCATCGATGAAAGGCAGCTGCCCCGACGTCCACACCTGGTTACCCACCTGGACTGCGGGAACATAGGCAGCTACGGGGGCGGCCACCGTGGGGAGGGTGATGCCGAGTTCTACCAAGCGATCAGACGTTGAAGCCATGAGTTAGTTCTTCTCCCGCTTCATGTACGCAACGACATTCTCCGGATTCGGACCCGGGACAACGGAGACGAGCTCCCAGCCATCTTCACCCCAGGTATCCAGGATCTGCTTGGTGGCGTGCGTAAGGAGCGGAACGGTGGCATATTCCCAATTAGTCATGGGACCACAGTACCTGCCCAGACTGGCCCGGTTAGCTCACAGGCCGTCGATTTCCCCGCCCGCGGCGAGGAACTCCGCCCAGCTGTCAATGTGCGGATTCTTGCGAAGCAAAGCGCGGCGCTGGCGCTCCGTCAGGCCGCCCCACACCCCGAATTCCACCTTGTTGTCCAAGGCATCGGCCCGGCATTCGATGACGACGGGGCAGTGGCGACAAATGACGGCAGCTTTGCGCTGCTCCGCCCCGCGGACGAAGAGGGCATCGGGATCACCCGAACGGCACTTGGCCTGCGTAATCCATTCTCCCCGCTCGAAACACAGGGATTCTTGATCCGCCGAAGCCTGGAGGAGGTCTCCGGAGGGTGAACCGCCGGTGATCGTTCCTACCATTGTGCGCTCCTTTCGAAGGGCCAGTTTTGCTCGAGACCCGATCAATGCTGTGCAAGTAAGTGTATTCACACGCTTTGCAGGAAGTCGAATATGTCACACTTCTAGGGGGAATCATTAGTTCCCCCCTCCCCCATTGTCTGCGTAGGGTAAAGGACGTGTCTGTTTCAAAATCCCTGGCAAAGATGCTTGCCGCCACCGCCGCTGCCGGCGTGGCCGCCGCTCTCGCGCTCGCCCCCGTCGCGGGCATTTCGGGCATCGCCATCGCCCGAACGAACGAGACCATGCAATCCAATCTGGCCGACCTCACCGATGGGGTGACACCCGGCGTCACCACTATCACCGACGCCACCGGCACCCCCATGGCGTGGCTGTACCAACAGCGCCGCTACCCGGTTCAACCAGACCAGATTTCGCAGCACATGAAGGACGCCATTGTTTCCGTGGAAGACCACCGCTTCTACGAGCACGACGGAGTGGATATTCAGGGCACCGCCCGAGCTCTGGTGACCAACGTGCTGGCCGGAGGAGTCGAACAGGGCGCCTCTACCCTGAACCAGCAGTACGTGAAGAACTACCTGCTGCTCGTCCACGCCGAGGACGCTGATGCCCAGGCCGCGGCTGTCGAGCAGTCGATCCCCCGCAAGCTCCGAGAAATGCGGATGGCCTCGGACTTGGATCGTCGCCTGAGCAAGGATGAGATCCTCACCAGTTACCTCAACTTGGTGCCCTTTGGTAACCACGCCTATGGCATTGAGGCGGCCGCACAGACCTACTTTGGCATCTCCGCGGCGGAGCTCAATATCCCTCAGTCAGCGTTGCTGGCTGGGATGGTGCAGTCCTCGGAGGGGCTAAATCCCTACACGAATCCCGAGGGTGCGACAGCTCGCCGAAATACTGTGTTGCAGACTTTGGTCTCCAACGGCCACCTCTCCCAAGAGGAGGCGGATGCCTACGCCGCCGAGCCCCTGGGAGTGCTCGAATCCCCCGCCACGCTGCCCAACGGGTGCATTGCGGCGGGCGATCGCGGGTTCTTCTGCGATTACGCGCTGACGTACCTCGATTCCAAGGGGCTCAGCCGTGATCAGCTGCTCGCCGGTGGCTACACCATCACGACCACGCTCGATCCGGGAGTCCAGGACGCCACGCACTCCGCGGTGTCTAACAACGTCAACCCCTTGAGCACGGGCGTGGCCGAGGTGATGAATGTCGTCGAGCCCGGCGAGAACTCTCGCAACATTCTCGCCATGGCGTCCTCGCGCAACTACGGTCTCAACCTCGACGCCGGGGAGACTGTGCTGCCGCAGCCGACCTCGCTCGTGGGTAATGGCGCCGGCTCGGTATTCAAGATCTTCACCGCCGCGGCCGCGATTGACCAGGGCATGGGGATCAACACTGTGCTGGACGTACCGACCCGCTACGAGGCCCGTGGCCTCGGCAGCGGCGGTGCCGCGAACTGCCCTGCCAACACTTACTGTGTGGAAAACTCGGGGGTGTACAAGCCGCGCATGAGCTTGCAGGATGCGTTGGCCTATTCCCCGAACACCACCTTCATCAAACTCATCGAGCAGGTCGGGGTGCCCGCGGTGGTGGACATGTCCGTGAAGATGGGCCTGCGCAGCTACGATGTCGCCGGCAGCTATGACGGCAACCAATCGATCGCGCAGTTTTTCAAGGAATCCAACCTCGGTTCCTACACCCTCGGCCCGACGGCCGTGAACCCCCTGGAGCTATCCAACGTGGGTGCCACGATTGCGTCCTCCGGTCGCTGGTGTGAGCCCAACCCGATCGCCAAGGTCACTGACAAGGACGGCCAGGAGATCTACCTCGATCGCCCAGATTGCGAGGACGCCGTAGACCCGGGGGTCGCCGATGCTCTCGCCGCCGCCATGTCCGCAGACTCAAAGATCGGCACCGGCTCCCAGGCCGCCAATGCCAACGGGTGGGGTGCGACGATCGCTGCGAAGACCGGCACGACTGAATCGCACCAGTCCTCGGCGTTCCTCGGCTTCAACACCGGCTTTTCCGCCGCCCCGTACATCTACAACGATGGCACCACGATCTCCCCACTGTGCACCGGGCCCGTCCGTCAGTGCAGTTACGGCAACCTTTTTGGCGGCAACGAGGCCGCCAACACCTGGTTCCAAACTGCTAACCGGGTTCCCGCGGCACTGAATTCTGGGCTGCCCGCCTACGATGCAAAATTCGACAGCGGCACCACATACGCCACGCTTGCCGACGCCGTCGGACTCGACGAGCAAAGCGCCCGCAGCATGCTGCAACAGCGCGGCTACCAGGTCTCCACTCGCACCGTCGCTGGCAACGGTACCCCGCGTGGGCGGGTCGTCCAGGCCATCCCGGAGTCCGGGATGCTTCGCGACGGCGGCACCGTCATCCTCGAAGTCTCCGATGGCGCCGCACCGCCACGCCCCACCAACGACGACGATCCCGCCGCCGTGTTAGAGGGCATCCCGGGCATTACCGAAGGAGACATCGAGCAGCTCCGCGATCAGCTTCGCAACGCCTTCGGGATCTAGGCCAGTTGGCTCGGAGTTTCCTGTCAGCGTTTCCTCGGGGCCGCATCCGGGAGTAGATTTTTCAAGCATGCACGCACTCCTCGACCCGATTACGCTCCTCGGGTCCTCCGGCCCATTCGGGCAGTACATCCTCCCAGCCATGCTCGTGATCGTCTTCATCGAGTCAGGGCTGCTGTTTCCCTTCCTGCCCGGAGACTCGCTCCTATTCACCGGCGGCCTCCTCGCTATGCAGCCGGACCATTTCGCACCTCTGTGGGTGCTGCTCCTGCTCGTCCCAATTGCCGCGATCACCGGCGACCAGGCTGGCTACTTCCTCGGCCACCGCTTCGCACCGGCCATTGAGCGGCGGCCTGACGGGCGCATTTTCAAGCGAGAGTATTTGGACCGCACCCATGAGTTCTTTGCCAAACACGGCCCCGTAACCGTTATCTTGTGTCGATTCGTCCCCATCGTCCGGACTTATGCCCCGCTGGTAGCCGGAATGGCTCGCATGCGTTATCGCACATTCATTAGTTACAACATCATCGGTGGCATCCTTTGGGGCGCCGGAGTCGTCGCTTTAGGCGCGTTGCTGGGCAACGTCGTCTTTGTGCGCGATCACCTCGAAGCCATCTTCCTCGGGATCATCGCGTTTTCTTTGCTACCCGCGGCCATCGCCGCGTTCAAGTCGCGGATGGGGCGCGCCGCCGCTTAAACCGCGCTCACTGATCGTGCGCGTGCACTCCGCCCAGGTGGTGGAGGAGATCATGAATGCGCGGGTTGGTGAGCACGTAATACACCACCCGCCCCTCCTTCCGGGGTTCGATCACGCCCGCATCTGCCATGTGAACCAGGGCGGCCGAAGCAGTGGGGGTGCGGACGCCAGTGTCCTCAGCGAGATCGCTCACGCTGGCCGCCCCTGGTCCGTGATAGTGCATGGATAGCAGCAGCTTGAGACGGGTAGGGTCGGCGAGAACTTTGAAAATGGGGGCCCACTCGCCAGCTAGGTTGACGGTCGAGTCTTGTCGCTGGCCCATTCTTCCACTCCTTTTCTTGTCCTAACCTGGTCATTCAATTAACCGTTTGAGTGATAGGCTAGGGGCGTGAGTTCAACGGCCACGTCGGCTATCACCCCCGACCATCTTCGGGACGCATTGGGCTTTTCAGCCCGGCGCGGCCGAACGTTCCTATGGTGCGCGGCTTTAGTCGTCATTTTAGCTGCCACCCTGCTCGGAGGAATTGTGGCCGGACCGGTGGACATCACCGTCGCAGACACCCTGCGCATCGTGTCCCACCATGTTTTCGGTACCCAGCTCATCGCCGACGGCGGTTCCACTCAAGAGGCAATTGTTTGGCAGATCCGGGTTCCTCGCGCAGTCCTGGGAGCATCAGTTGGTGCCGGACTAGCCCTCGCCGGTGTTGTTCTCCAGGCACTTGTGCGCAATGTTCTCGCCGATCCCTACGTGCTGGGCATCAACTCTGGAGCCAGCGTTGGCACCGCCGCCGCCATCCTTTTCGGCGTGGGCACGGGACTAGGCGAGTACGCACTGCAAGGCAGTGCCTTCATCGGTGCGATGGGAGCCTCGTTACTGGTGTTCTTCATCGCCAGAAGCGCGGGCCGGTTGACTTCTATCCGGCTGCTCATGGCCGGCGTCGCCGTCGGCTACGCATTGTCCGCCGCCACCAGCTTCCTCATTTTCGCCGCTGATTCGGCAGAAGGCGCACGGTCGGTCATGTTCTGGTTGCTTGGTTCCTTGGGGTTGGCCAACTGGAACGGCCCTTTGGCGGTCATCGTCATCGTCGTCACCGCCGTGGCCGCGATTCTCATGATCGGAGCTCGGCATCTGGATGCCCTCGCGGCCGGGGACGAAACCGCTTTAACGCTGGGTATCAACCCCGATCGCTTGAGATTCGCCCTTCTCGTCCTTTCGTGCCTGCTCGTCGGCGCCATCGTCGCCATGGCCGGATCCATCGGTTTCGTCGGACTAGTCGTCCCCCACCTCGCTCGACGCTTGGTTGGCGGCTCCCACCGGGCGGTCCTTCCTGTAGCTGCTCTCCTCGGCGCCATCCTCCTCGTCTGTGCTGACATTCTGGCTCGCATTCTTCTCGCCCCCCAAGAGATTCCCATCGGCATCATCACCGCCATGGTGGGTGCCCCGTTTCTGCTCATCCTCGTTCGCCGCATGCACGCCACCACGTGACGTACAAGCGGCCCTGCCAAAGGAGTTCCATGAAGACCCCCTCGCGCGCGCTGCTCGCCTCCTCGCTGTGCGCACTACTTACCCTCAGCGCGTGCAGCAGCACCGCAGAGGAGTCCGACACGACTGCCGCAGACGCTATCTCCGTAGAGAATTGCGGCGCTACAGTCACCTTCGATTCTGTTCCAGAGCGCGTCACCCTGATCAACAACCCCTCGGTGCCCACCCTGGCGGAACTGGGAGTACTCGACCGAGTGACCGCCAAGGCTGGTCTTTACCCTGAGGAGTATTACGCCCCCGAAGTGGTGGCTCAGCTGGACCAGATCGATACCCTCACCGATCAGGTTGATGCCACCGGCCACCTGCAGATTTCCCGCGAAACTGTCGTGGCTACCTCACCAGACCTGGTGATCGGCAGGTCAGACACCGTGAACCGACAAACGCTGGAGGGCAGCAACATCCGATTGTTGGACGAGCCGGCCTTCTGCGGCTCACTGGAAGGAGAGTTAACTTACGACGACGCCTACGACCAGGTTCGACTTTACGGAAAGGTTTTCGGCAAGTCGGAAGAAGCGGAGGACTACATCAAAGAACTTGCACAACGAGTAGAAAAGATCACCGCCGGCATTCCAGCCGGAGAGGAACGAACGGTGGCGGTGCTCTATCCTGCCGTCGGCTCCGCAATCACCTACGCCTACGGCATGAGCTCCATGTCCCACCCTCTAGTCACTGCCGCAGGACTGAAGAATGTCTTCGCCGACGAATCGGAGCGCGTCTTCGAGGTCACCACGGAAGAACTAATCAACCGCAACCCCGACATCATCATCACCCTCTATAGCACCGGTGAACCCGGGCCCGTCGTCGATGCTGTGGCACAGCTTCCCGGCGCAAACTCTCTGACTGCGGTACAAAACCAAATGATCTACCCGATGCTGTTGGGCTTCGCTGAGCCACCCAGCCCACTGGCGGTCGACGGGTTGGAAAAAGTCGCCGCATTCTTAGAGCAAACCCGATGATCCGCGGCCGCAACCTCACCTACGCTTACGACGACCACCTGGTCGTCGATAAGGTCAGCGTCACCGTCCCGGAGGGCGGGACGCTCGGACTAGTTGGTCCCAACGGCAGCGGCAAGACGACACTGCTGCGGACCCTCTACGGTTCCCTCCAGCCCACTGCGGGTGATGTGATGGTTGACGGCCAACCAATTTCCGACATCCCGCGGAGGGCCCGCGCGAAGACGATGGCGGTGGTGGTGCAGGAGCACGCCTCCGATCTCCCGATGGTGGTCGCGGACCTGGTCATGCTTGGTCGGCTACCTCACCAGGGCCTCATGTCGCGCGCTTCCGCCCGCGACGAGCGGATCGTCGCCGACGCCCTCCGCGAGGTCGGCGTCCTGCATTTGGCCGAGCGGAACTTCGCTGAACTCTCCGGTGGGGAGCGCCAACGAGTCCTCATTGCCCGCGCACTGGCGCAGGAAGCCTCCCACGTTTTGCTTGACGAGCCCACCAACCACCTCGACATCAGGTACCAGCACGACGTGTTGGACTTGCTATCGAACCTGCCGACGAGCTGCGCGGTGGTGCTCCACGATCTCAACCTCGCGGCGCGCTACTGCGATCAGGTGGCAATCCTCGATCACGGGCGCGTCGTCGCCCAGGGCACTCCCCACGACGTCTTCATCCCGGAGATCCTGGAACCGGTCTACGGTATCCGCGTTCGCCGACTCGACGAAGACGGCGAACTCACTCTGGTATTCCGCAAGCACCCCGCTTTAATTACCTAAAACTCAGCTGCCAAGGCGGGCGCGCACAGCGGCGGACAGCCTTTTGCCGTCAGCCTGACCGGCGGCAGATGCCGTAGCAACCTTCATGACCTGACCCATCTGTTTCATGGAAACCTCATCCGAGGAAATGCCCTGCTCTACGGCAACCTGATTCACCGCGTCGTCGACAAGCTTTGTCACGGCTTCATCATCCAGCTGCGCCGGTTGGTAGCCTTCCAACACCGCGACCTCGGCCAGCTCGATCTCAGCCAGCTCTTCACGGCCATTGGTGGTGTAAATCTCGGCGGACTCCCGACGCTTCTTGATCTCGCGGGCGACGACCTTGAGGATCTCCTCATCCGTCAACTCATGTTTAATTCCCGCCGTCTCCTCCGCCTGGAGGGCCGCCAACAGCATGCGGATCGCACTCGTACGGGCCTTATCCTTGGCTTTCATCGATGTTTTCAGGTCTGCGCGGATCTGATCTTTTAGCTCACTCATGTTGACCACGGTACCCGCCGGGTAGGCTATGACGGGTGAATCGACTTCTCAGTATCGCCATTGCTGGACTCGCCGCAGGGCTAGGCGTCGCCGCCTGGGGCAACTCCGAATTGAAGAAGTTCGAACTCAAGCAGATCACCGTGCCGCTGCTCGAGCCGGGCACCCTGCGCGGGGCCGACGAGTTCCGCATCCTGCACCTATCCGACCTGCACATGATCCCCGGCCAGGACGAAAAGATCGCCTGGGTCTCCGCACTCGACAGCCTGCAACCCGATTTGGTGGTCAACACCGGAGACAACCTTTCCGACGAGCACGCCGTCCCCGACGTGCTGCGCGCACTCGGCCCCCTGCTCGACCGGCCCGGCATGTTCGTGTTCGGTACCAACGACTACTGGGCGCCAAGCCTGCCAAACCCCTTCAGCTACCTTTTCGGTTCTCGCCGCGAACCCACCTACATCGACCTGCCCTGGCGCGACATGCGCGCCGCCTTCATCGAACGTGGATGGCGCGACGCGACCCACGAGCGACTGGAGTTCCAGGTTGGGCCCGTTCGCCTTGCCGCCGCAGGAGTCGACGACCCGCACCACGACCTGGACGATTACTCGCTCATCGCAGGCGCACCCAACGCGGATGCCGATCTATCCCTAGCATTACTACACGCACCCGAGCCACGCGTTCTCTCGTCTTTTGAAGAAGACGGCTACCAGCTCTCCCTCTCTGGTCACACCCACGGCGGCCAGCTCTGCCTACCGGGCAGCCGCGCCATCGTGACCAACTGCGGCATCGACCGCGAAAGAGCCCAAGGCCTTCACCGCTTCGGCAACCTCCTCATGCACGTCACCAACGGCCTGGGGACTTCGAAATTCGTGCCCTTCCGCCTATTCTGCCGACCCTCCGCTACCTTGTTGCGGATCACCGAACGGCCAGCCTGACGCGCGTTTTGCTAGTTCCCTGCGGGGTCGGCTAAGGTATCTCAGGTACCCAACGGGTACGACACCGGGATATGGCGCAGCTTGGTAGCGCGCCTCGTTCGGGACGAGGAGGTCGCAGGTTCAAATCCTGTTATCCCGACCAACTACAGAGCACCCCCTTCCACTGTTAGGTCAGTTGGAAGGGGGTGCTCTGATCTGTCACTGCCCTTGCGCGCAGCTGCGCACACTACGGCTTGCTGACCTGCGTGGATAGAGCTCAAATCTGGGCCTCCCTGCCAGAAGCCCCCAGGCGGGATCGCGTGGGCCAAAAGTGCAATTCGAGTTCACCAATTTCAGTTCACTCATTAATCGAGTAGCGAGATCTACTCACTCGATTAATGAGTGAAGTCATATCGCACTTTTGAACCACGTGCGCGCAGCTGCGCACAGTACGAGGCGGTGACCAGCAAGAATAGCGGACGACTTACTCGCTAGCCTCAACCTCGTCGACGCGAACAACCCCAGTACGCATCCCGAGCACTCCCAGCACGGCGGTGCCGACGAGGACTCCAAGCGAGAGCCACAGTGCTTGCTGGGATCCGCCGTTGCCCAGTGCGGTGAGTCCGGAGGTGGCCCAGTTGATGGGGGTGAGGTTGGCCAGGATCTGCCACACCGGCGCAACCTCGGCAGAGGAAGCGGTCTTCCATACCCAGCCAACGAGTCCGATCTGCGCAAGACCGAGGACGGCCGCTGTGATGGAACCGGTGAACGGGCCGAGCAGGCGGATCATGAGGTGGGTCAGTCCGGCAGAGGTGAGCACGCCAAGAGCCAGGACGACGGCGGCTAAAGCTCCGGCGATGAAGGTGAGGCCGGTCGACAAGATCGCCAGGAGGATCACGCCGAGCGCAGTGAAGACGGCGGTGGCGGCTCCGAGGAAGGCCCAGCGATGGCGCGTGAGGCCTGCGACGGCGCCGGCGGCGGCCCCACCGAGGAGGACGAGGGAGGCGATGAGCATGGCGTAGGTGGGGGTCAACGTGCGGGTGGATTCCGAAGCGGCATCCCCGGTAGTAGGTGCAGCCTGCACCACGGGCAGAGTTCGTTGAATGGCGCCGATGCGGTCTTGGGTTTGGCCGGCCATGTTGTCGATTTTGACCGCGCCTTCGGCGAGAGCGTCGACGCCTTCTAGTGCTTCGTCGATGCCACCTTGTGCCTGCGATAGGCCGGCGGCGAGTTCTTGGGAGCCCTTGGTGGCGGAGTAAATGCCGTCGTGGAAGGCATAGCCGGGGACGCCGAGTTGGTTGGCGATCTCGCGGGAACCGGACTTGAGTTGGCTGAGCTGCGCCGAGGTGGCCTCGTCCAGTTCGAACACCTCCGCCTGGGAGCGCAGGGAAAGGAGTTGGTCGCGGGCGGCAATGACCTCGGGGTCGCGGCTGCCTTCCATCTTCGACAGCATCTGATCAATGCCAGTGAGGAGTTGTCCGCGGAAGGCGCCGAAGCCCACGACCTGGTCGACGGCCATGCCTACTCCATCGGCAACTTGGATGGCACCCGGACCGAGCTGCCCCATTCCGGCCTGGAGTTCGACCATGCCTTGGGAGAGCTGCTGGGATCCGGTGACGGCGGCTCCGAATTTGTCCTCCACGCCGGCGGTGCCCTCGCGCATCTTGCCTGTGCCTTCGACGAGTTCGCCGGTGCCGGCAACGAGGAAGCCTGCTTGGCTGCCGGCTTCGCCGGCGGCACGGCGGGCGTCGACAAGCTGTGAGGGGTCGATGCCGGTGGGTGAACTGGCGACGGGTGCCCCGGCAGGTTCGGTGTCACTGTTCCATGATTTGGCAGGATCAAGCCCGGTGAGAGCGGCGACAGCGGTGCCGATAATGAGGGGCAGCGCCACCAAGAGGGCAACGAGCCAGGAGCGGACGCGGGAGGTGGGCAAGCTCATGCCTTCGAAAGTAGCTGGGTGCTCCGAAATAACCGTACAGGCGCACCGTCATAGCCCCCTGGTAAAGTCGTGTGGGTCAATCTGTGAATTCGGACAATCCCACCGACTAAAAATTGAGCGTGATTCCCCCGTGACATTGATCCTTGTCATTACGCTCGCGGCTTCAGCGGTCTTGCTGGCCCCAGTCGCGGTGCGCGTTTTAGACAGAAAGGCGGGGTGGCCGCTTGCCGCCCTGTTCATCGCTGGCGCCGTGGCCTTGGGCCGCGAGCTGCCGCGCATCATTGACGGGGAGGTGCTGTATTTCTCCCATTCCTGGGTGCCCGATGTGGTGGCTCCGGGGATGGACGTCACCCTTTCTTTACGCGGTGATGCCCTTGGCGTATTTTTCGCCCTCTTGGCTTTGGTCATCGGCGCGGTGGTCTTTATTTATTCAGCCGCGTATCTGCCTAAGAGGCAGGGAAACACGAGTTTCTACACCATCATGACGGCGTTTACGCTGTCGATTCTCATCTTGGTACTGGCCGATGATGTCATCTTGCTGTTCTTGGCGTGGGAGCTCGTTTCCTTGGCGTCATTCATGCTCATCGCTCGTTCGGGTTCAGGCGGCGAGGCGGGTTCGGTCCGCACGTTGATCCTCACCTTCGTTGGTGGTCTGACGTTGCTGGTCGCCATGGCTATCGCGGCCACCCAGACGGGGACGACGCACCTGCATGGCATCCTCACCAGTGATTATTGGGCGGAGAATCCCGGCGTGACTGCGGCGGTGGCCGTGCTGGTTGCCGTGTCCGCCTTCACCAAGTCGGCGCAGCTGCCCTTCCACTTCTGGCTGCCGGAGGCGATGGCGGCGGCTACTCCGGTGTCGGCGTTTCTACATGCGGCGGCCGTGGTCAAGGCCGGCATTTACCTCCTGCTGCGCTTTTCTACGATCTTCCACGACGTCGCGGTATGGAATTGGTTGCTCATCGTCGCCGGTATGACCACGGCGGTGATGTCGGCGGCTTTCGCGGTGCAGAAGACGGATTTGAAGCAGCTCACGGCGTATTCGACGGTGTCGCACCTCGGCTGGATCGTGGCGACGATTGGTGTTGGCACCCCCTTCGCGCTGGCCGCAGCAGTCGTGCACACCCTGGCGCACGCTTTGTTTAAATCGAGTTTGTTCATGCTCATCGGCGTCATCGATCACGAGGCAGGCTCGCGCGATATCCGTCGACTGGGCAAGCTGTGGGACAAGATGCCGTTCACGTTCGGCTCGGTAGTCATTGGCGCGGCGTCGATGGCTGCGGTGCCTCCCCTGCTGGGGTTCGTGTCTAAGGAAGGAATGCTCACTGCCTTCCAGGACGCTCCCGCCGCGGGCCTCCTCCTCGCTGCGGCCGCCCTCGGCGCGGTGCTCACCTTTACGTATTCGGCGAAGATCGTCTTCGGCGCCTTCATCGACGGTCCGCGCGACATGTCGCACGTCCACGAGGCCCCCGTCTCCCTGTGGCTTCCGGCGGCCCTGCCAGGCCTGATGTCCTTGCCGTTGGTCTTCGTGTTGCCGCTTTTCAACGCCCCCCTCGACGCCATCGTCGGCGCCACCGGCGCCGAGGTCGAGTCCCACCTCGCCCTGTGGCACGGGGTCAATACCCCGCTGCTCATCTCGGTGGGAGTTCTCGCCGTCGGTGTCCTCGGCGTTATGGCCCGCAAGCGCATTTGGCCAGCGGTGGAGGGGCGTTCGCTGTTCCCGCGTTCGGGTAATGAGTACCTCGCCAGCATCGTTAAGGCCGCGGCAGCGGCCGGTCGAGTGCTCGGTGCGATGGCGAATACGCACAACCCTTCCCGCCACCTCCTGCCGTTGGTGCTGTCCGTGATTGTGTTGGGTGGGGCGACCACGTGGGCGTCGATAAGCAATGGTGGTGGCCTCGACGGTGTCGCACTGATGCCGCGCGCCGAGGGTCTGGACAACCCGTGGGATCTCATTCCGCTGGCGATCATCGCCCTGTCCGTGGTGGGCCTGATGATCACGCGCAATCGCATTTCGGCGGCTGTCCTGCTCGGTACCGCCGGTGTGGGCATGAGCCTGCAGATGATGTTCCTCGGCGCACCCGATGTGGCCCTGACGCAGCTGACGGTTGAGGCCCTCACTGTCATCGTCATCATGATGGTGCTGCGCTACCAGCCGGAGAGTTTCCCGCCGGTGCGCTCGGGCCGCAGGCAAATCGGCTCGATGGTCATTGCGCTGCTGGCCGGAGTGACCGCCTTCCTCGGCGTGTACACGCTCATGGGTCGACGCGACCGCTCTGAGCTCGCCATGTGGTACCTCGAGGAGGCCCCGAAGATCACCGGCGGCCAAAACGTCGTCGCCACCATCCTCGTGGAGTTCCGTGCATTGGATACCCTCGGCGAGCTTTCTGTGCTTGGTATGGCGGCCGTGGTCATCGCGGCGGTGGTGCATTCGATGCCGCGGCACCCATTCAAGGGTGGCACCCGGCCCGCTCCCTTTGGCCAATCGCAGCTCAACTCGATCCCCATGCGCACAGTCATCGTGCTGGTCATCCCGATCCTCGCGGTGCTGTCGCTGCTGGTGTTCATGCGCGGGCACCAAGATCCGGGCGGCGGCTTCGTCGCCGCGCTCATCATGGGCGCCGCCATCGGCCTGGCCTACCTGTCGAAGGGGCGCGATTCCATTGTCTTCCGCGAGTCGACGCCCATGTGGCTGACCGGCCTCGGCATCATTATTGCCCTGCTCGCCGGCTTCATCGGCCTGCTCAAGGGCTCTTTCCTCTACGCCATCCACGGCTATGTCTTCGGGATCCACCAGTCGACGTCGCTTATCTTCGACCTGGGCATTTACCTCGCGGTGCTGGGCATGCTCACCATGGCCATCAACGCGCTCGGCGGCTACCTGCGGCCCGGTACGGAGACCGAAGACCTCGAATGGGCCCGCAACGGGGATGGTCCACTGCCCAAAACCGAAGAGATCAACGACGGCGAGGACACCACCGAGGCCTACCCGCAGCCCATCAACCCGGCGCAGGCACCTCGCTCCGTGCTCGTACCCAACGATGGAAAGGAGAACGACCGATGATCCTCGCCCTCACCATCGCCATCTTGGTCACCGGCGCCGTGTATCTCATTCAGCAACGCGGCATGGTGCGCATCGTCTTCGGCATGACCTTGTTCGGCCATGCCGCTAACCTCATGCTCCTGGCCGGGGGTGTTGGCGCGTGGCGCGGCGAGCCGTTCCCGGATCGCACGCCGCTTGCCGACGCCGCCGATCCCCTCCCCCAGGCATTCGTCCTCACCGCCATCGTCATCGCCATGGCCACCACGACGATCCTGCTCATGCTCGCTGCCCTAGGGCGCGACGATGACACGGATGTCCCAGAACCGGTCGATGACAACATCACTGATCCCATGGCTACCCTGGGTCGCGCCGCTGAGAAGGGGGTTCGCGGTTAATGAATTCCGTTGATTGGGTACTTCCCCTCTTCGCGGCCATCCCGCTGTTCATGGCGGCCTTTGCCGTCATCCTGCCGTGGAAACCGGCCCGCGACGCCATCGCGCTCATCATCCCCATTGCGGGCATCATCGCTGGTGGGTGGCTGTTCTATTACACCGCTACCTTCGGCACGATCGCCCACAATGTCGGCTTGTACGTCGGTGGCGTGGCTATCCCCTTTGTCGCGGATTCTTTCTCCGCGATCATGATTGTCACGACGATGGTCGTCGCGGCCACCGCCAACTGGTTCGCCATCGTCAGCGGTGAGACGGTATCCCGCTACTACGCCTCCCTGACGCTCATCCTCATCACGGGTGTCAACGGCGCGCTGCTCACCGGCGATCTTTTCAACTTCTTCGTGTTCATCGAGGTCATGCTCCTGCCGTCCTATGGCCTCATCGCCATGTCGGGCACGTGGTCGCGCCTCGCGGGCGGCCGGACGTTCGTGCTGGTCAACCTCGCGGCATCGACGTTGCTACTCACTGGCGTGGGCTTCGTTTACGGCGTGACCGGGTCGGTGAACATCGCCGCCCTGCAGGGCGCTGCGGCTGGGCATGGCCCCGCGACCGTCGCCATGGGCTTGGTGGTTATCGCCATCGCTGCCAAGGCAGGCGTGTTCCCCTTGCACACGTGGCTGCCGCGGACCTACCCCGGCACGTCCGGTGCGGTCATGGGTTTGTTCTCGGGCCTGCACACCAAGGTCGCCGTGTACATGCTCTTCCGGATCTACGTCAACATCTTTGACCTGGATGCGCGGTGGAACTGGCTAATCATCACCATCATGATTATCTCGATGATCATCGGTGCCTACGCGGGCTTGGGTGAGAACACCATCCGCCGGGTCTTGGCCTACCAGATGATCAACGGCATGCCGTTCATCCTCATCATGTTGGCCTTCACCTCCGATGATCCGCAGCGCGCGCTGGCCGCCGGCTTGCTGTACACGCTGCATCACATGGTCACGGTCGGCGCGCTCATCCTCAACTCGGGCGCCATCGAGGAAACCTACGCCACCGGCACCTTGTCCAAGCTGTCCGGTTTGGCGCGGCGCGATCCCCTCGTGGCGGCCGTGTTCGTCGCGGGAGCTTTCTCCATCGTGGGCTTCCCGCCGTTCTCGGGCATGTGGGGCAAGGTGCTCATCGTCTTCGAGATCGCGCGCACTGCGGATTGGGTCGCGTGGTTGGTCATCACGGCCATCGTCCTCGCCTCGATCGGCGCATTGCTGAGCATGCTGCGCGTGTGGCGCCTCGTCTTCTGGGGTAAGCCAATGAAGAAATACCCGGAGAACCTGCGCGTTCCGCTGTCGCTGCTCGCACCGTCGGCGCTACTTGCGGTGTGCTCGCTCGCCATGTTCATTTTCGCCGGACCGCTTATCGACGCCGCACTGGTCTCCACCGCAGACCTCCTCGACGTTGACAGTTACGCCGTGGCAGTTCTCGGCGATGATCCCGTCGGCGTGCCCGACATGACGAACTTGCAGGGAGGCCGCTGATGCACGTTCCCATTTACATTCTTTGGCTGATCAAGGAGATCTTCTCCGCCGGCTACCAAGTGGCGTGGGCCGGCCTGCGCCCGGCTGCCGGTTATGATCCCGTCATCGTCCGCTATCCCCTGCGGGTGACCAGCGACTGGCAGATCTTCTGGTTCTCTACGTCCATCACGGCTACCCCGTCGACGCTTTCCCTCGGGCTGCGTGAGCCCGCCGAACCGGGTGCACCGCGCATCTTGCTCGTCCAAGCGGCGTTTGGTTCCGACCCCGCCGAGGTCATGGCGAGCCTGGCCGACATGGAAGAACGCATGGCTCCCCACGTGAAGTCAATTGATCACGGCATGCCCGGCCAAGGCCCCACCACGACGCTTGATCCGCGCTACTACCAATACCCCACTGATCGTCGCCCGCGGAAGGAGAAGAAGTAATGACACCCTTCGAATGGATACTCACCGCCTGCATCGCGGTCATGGTCCTGGCTTTGCTGTCCGGGCTCATCCTGCTGATCAAGACCTCTGACTTCCTCACCCGGGCGGTGCTCAGTGACTTGGTGTTCTACTCCATGATCTGCGTCTACCTCACCTGGACCTTGACCAATGCCACCTCGATCGCCTACGAGGTTGCCATCCTTGCGGCCATCGCCGGCGGCGTTCTTCCGACCCTGTCCATGGCACGCATCATTTCGAGGGGACGCCGCTAATGACTATCGCCGAAATCATCGTCGCTGTCCTGGTCATCAACGCCACCATCATGGTCGTCGCCACCGCGCTGGCCATGTGGCGCGCCCCCGACGCCCTCACCAGGGTCAATCTCCTCGGTCCTGTCGTCGGCGTCGGTGTACCGCTCCTACTGGTAGCCAAGCTCATCATGGATTGGTCCACCCAAGGCTTCGACCCCAACAACTTCGTGCGAGCCATCATCGCCATTGCCGGAGTGTGGGTCGTCGGCTCGGTCGGCTCCTATTACATCGGCCGTTCGATCTACGGCGTTACCGTCGTCGACCGCTTCCACGACGGGGCATACAAGTAGAACCCCCAGCACACCGTGAGGTGTGCTGGGAGTTTACCCAACGCGGTCGTCGATAAGCTATTTGGTGAACTCGGCCTTGACGCGCTCACCGAGGTCAGCATCAACCTGACCCCAGTACCAGTAGACGCGCTCCTCAACGGACGGGGAGACGCCAGCCATCGCACCGGCAATGTTCTCGACGAGGCGCTGCTTCTCCTCATCGTTGTACACCTCACGGTAGAGGATGCCCGCCTGGACGAAGTCGCCGTCCTCCGGGTGCTGGACATAAGCCGCGCGGACCAGATCGGTGCCGTGCGCATCCGGGTTGACGTAGAGGTCGGTGGCCGCCCCGTAGGTCTGCCCGGAGGAGGAATCCTCGCCGTTGTCCAGGTAGCCGGCACCCTTGTCGTAGCGGTTCGGGCTGTAGGAGGGCTCGGCACCATCGTTGAAGATGTAGGCCATGCTGCCCTCGCGGCTGTAGGTGTTGACCGGGTTGATCGGCTGGTTCACCGGGATGTCACGGAAGTTCGGCCCGATGCGGTAACGCTGCTGGTCAGAGTACGCAAAGATACGTGCCTGGAGCATGCGGTCCGGGGAGAAACCAATGCCGGGGACCAGGTTCGACGGATCGAGGGCGATCTGCTCAATCTGGGCGTGGAAGTTGCGCGGGTTGCGGTTGAGAGTGAAGTGACCGACGTCGATGCGCGGGTAGTCCTTCTTCGACCAGACCTTGGTCAGGTCGAAGGGGTTCCAACGGTAGTTCTCAGCCTCGGCGACGGGCATGATCTGCACCTTGACATCCCAGGTGGGGAAGTCGCCCTTCTCGATGGCCTCGAACAGGTCCTGGCGGTGGTGGTCAGCGTTCTTGCCAGCCATCTCCTCGGCCTCGGCGGCAGTGAAGTTCTCCACGCCCTGACGGGAAATGAAGTGGTACTTCACCCAGAATGCTTCACCGGCCTCATTGATCCACTGGTAGGTGTGGGAACCGTAGCCATTCATGTGGCGGGTGGTCTTCGGGGTACCGCGGTCACCCATGAGGTAGGTCACCTGGTGAGCTGACTCCGGGGTACGAGTCCAGAAATCCCACTGCATGTCGGCATCGCGCAGGCCGGAATCATTGAGGCGCTTCTGCGAGTGAATGAAATCAGCGAACTTCATGCCATCACGCAGGAAGAAGGTGGGGGTGTTGTTGCCCACGATGTCATAGTTGCCGTCCTGAGTGTAGAAACGCAGGGCGAAACCGTGGACATCGCGCCACGTGTCCGGGGAACCCTTTTCACCAGCGACGGTGGAGAAACGAATGCCCATCGGGGTGACGGTGCCGGGTTGGAAGAGCTTGGCCTTGGTGTACTGGGACACATCGTTGGTGATGTGCAGTTCACCGAAGGCGCCGTGGCCCTTAGCGTGCGGAATACGCTCGGGGACGTTCTCGCGGTTGAAGTGGGCCAGCTTCTCAATGAGGTGAATGTCATTGAGAACGTTAGGACCCTGCGGGCCAGCGGTGACGGAAATGTTCTCAGATGCTACCGGCGCTCCGTTATGGAGGGTGGTGTTACCGGTAACGGACTCGCGAACGCCCCGGTCAATGATCTGGTCGGCGGCGGAACTGTCTTTATGGTCGTGGGACATGTTTCCTCTTTCCTGGCCCTTGCGAGCCGTTAATTAACTCTTCTTATCGCTGAGAGCTGATTAATAGTTTACCCTCCCTACGGGTGCCCCGCAAGGATGGATACCCTTATCCTTGACGGCCCCACGCGTTTGCCCTGGTAATCTCAACACTCGTGACCATGCACTCCGCGCGCGACGACGCCCTCGTCACCGACCTCGCCCTCCGCGCAGGTCGCGGGGACAAGCAGGCCCTCACGGAGTTCATTCGCGCCACCCAAGACGACGTCTGGCGGCTGCTCGCCCACCTCGGCGGACGCGACATCGCCGACGACCTCACCCAAGAGACCTACCTCCGCGTCATGAGCGCCCTACCCCGCTTCGCGGCTCGCTCCTCCGCCCGCACCTGGCTACTCTCCCTCGCCCGCCGCGTCTGGGTCGACAACATCCGCCACGACATGGCCCGCCCCCGCAAGTCCGTCACCGAATACGAAGACGCCGCCGCAGGCACCATCGTCGATGGTGCCAACGCCTCCTCCTGGTCCGACTGGATCGACGCCCGCACGCTTATCGACGCCCTCCCTCCCGAACGCCGGGAGGCACTCATCCTCACTCAGGTCCTCGGCTACACCTACGAAGAGGCCGCAAAGATCACCGGAGTGCGCATCGGCACCATTCGCTCGCGGGTGGCTCGTGCTCGCAAAGACCTCATCGAAGCAACCTCCCCCGGCTTAGACAACGGCTCCTAACCCAGGTCTTTCTGATGTGACACTAGGCTTTTGAACAGGTTAAATAAAGGGAAAAGCATTTCCCCTCTTCAGGAGTCAATTCCTTAAAATGTTCAAAAGAGCTTTGTTAATTTCCATGTCCTTCATCGGCCTCATCGTCGGTGCGGGCTTCGCCTCTGGACAAGAGGCCCTCCAGTACTTCGTCGCCTTCGGCAACTGGGGAGTGATTGGCGCAATCCTCGCCTCCGCCCTCATGATCATCACCGGCGTCGCCGTCCTCCAGCTCGGCAGCTATTTCCAAGCCACCGACCACACCGCCGTGATCAGCCGCGTCTCCCGCCCCATCACCGGCTGGATCCTCGACATCTCCACAATCGCCACTCTCTTCTGCATTGGTTTTGTAATGTTCGCCGGCGGCGGCTCCAACCTCAACCAACAATTCGGCATCGCCCCCTGGATCGGCGCGACCATCATGCTATCCCTCGTGCTGGTGACCGGCATGCTCGACGTGGAGAAGGTCTCCGCCGTCATCGGCGCGATTACCCCCTTCATCATCTTCTTCATTGTGCTCGCCACCGTGTGGACCCTCATCTCCGCCACCCCCGACTGGGACGCACTGAACAACGCCTCCACCTCCGTCGTCACGACCCTTCCGAACTGGTGGCTCGCCGCCCTCAACTACGTCGGTCTGTCCATCATGACCGCCGTCTCCATGGCCATCGTCATCGGCGGCACCCACTTGGATACCCGCGCCGCCGGCCTCGGAGGGCTCATCGCCGGGCTGTTCTTCCTCCTCATGCTCATGCTGCTGGTCCTCGCCCTCTACGTCAGCGTCGACTCCGTCGGCGGCGAAGACATGCCCGTCCTCGCCCTGATCAATCAGATCCACCCAGTCTTCGGCCTGCTCATGACCTTCGTGGTCTTCGGCATGATCTTCAACACCGCGATCGGCATGTTCTACGCCCTGGGCAAGCGACTCACCCGCGGCAACCCTTCCCGCTTCCGCCCCGTCTTCATCGCCGCCTGCATCATTGGCTACGGTTTGAGCTTCTTCGGGTTCCGAGACCTCGTGTCCTACGTCTATCCCGTCCTCGGCTACCTGGGCATCCTTATGATCGCCGTGCTGTCTTACGCCTGGTTCCGAGGGCGCAACCAGGTCAGCGCCGAAGGCCAAAGACGCCTCCGCGCCCGCCAGATCTTGGCCCGCAAGCTCGACCCACGCAAGCGCTACACCAAGAAGAACCAAGCCGAACTGCGCAAGCTCGCCCGCGAGTCCAACGTCCCCGATAAGAAGTTCAAGGAATCCCTCACCGAGGACATCACGTCCGAGCTCGAGTCCGACCCCTCACTGGACTATGACCCGACCGATCCCCCGTCGAGTGTGATCTACGTCGAGCACACCAAGCCCACCGCGGTCGAGAACATTCCTGAGAAGAAGTAAGTTCTTCTCTGCCCGGTCCCTTTGTGGGGCCGGGCTTTAGCTTTTTCCCGAAGTCCTGCGGCTTCGAACGGGAGGGACGCGAGTGCCACTGATAGCGGGAAGCACTAGTAGCCGCCTGGGCCGTCACCTTTCAAAGGGGACGTCCCCATTCGGAGCAGCTAGAACGTTCGTGCGGCGGTGGTGGTCCTTCCCGTTCTACCTGCTCTGTCTTCTGGGCTTGGGACTCCGATCTGATCCTCGCCCTGCGCTTGGCTATCCGTTGGGAGACGGTTTGCAACCAGCGTCGCTCACTAGCAGCCAGTGGCCCGTCACCTTCGGACTCCGCCCACGACCCATCATCAAACAGGAAGTACTTCCGCCTCGTCACCGGGTCCATCACGTAGGTCACCCGACGATCAGTCTTGACCGCATGATGCTTCACACACAACGGGGCGAGGTTGGCTGCTGTGGTGGGCCCGCCATCGGCGTGATTGATCCGGTGATCCATCTGTGCTCGATGAGCAGGGGCATCACACCCACCGACAGCACACGACCCATCAAGACCAATCACGAGGGAGCGGATATCCGCGGGGGTGGCATACGCCGACGAGACTTTCTGAGCAATCGCATCGAGATCAATCTCCACATCAACTCGGTTGAGGAGATTTTCGGTCTGCTTTGCGGTGAGGTACCCGACCCCGGAGACCCATGCTGGGGCATTCGGGATATCGGATGCTCGGTAGATGTTGAGGGTGACATTCGTTGACCCCTCACCCCTCATCAAGGCCACGAAGGCGTCTGCCTGACTGATCCCATGGGCGATGGCGTGCTTGCGGATACGGAGGTCGATTTCTTGGGCGACGACCCCATCGAGATCAGCGTGGAGGAGTCCTCGGCCGTCGTCGAAGGAGATGGAGACACTATCAACCGGTTGTGGTGCGGGATCCTCGGAGGAGATCGACTCATCGAGCATGGTGATGATCGCATTCAGTCGGTTTTTGATCTTGCCTGGGGTGGGCAGGATCTGATTCGTCCGAGTAGGCGTGAGGAATTCGGCTAGTTCGGTGTCGATGAGGTCGAGGTGTTCGGTGATGGTGGTGTCTGCTTTACACAACACACCGTCAATCGTCTTCAAGCGGACAAGGTCGAGGTGGAAGTACTCCTCCTGAATCTCCTTCAACTTCGGGAGTTCGTTGAGCCGTTGGTGGGCGCTGATCGCGGACATGAGGTAGTGATCCCCACGACCTAGGGAGCGCCGTAGCTTACCGAGGACGATGTCAATGTCCTCATCACCATTGGGGAGGACGGATTGCCAGAGTTTGTGGTCTTCTCGTCGCATCTGTGTTCCCCGGCGGGCTACTGGGTCATGAGGTGAGCTGACCGCGAAGTAGTGCTGGGGAGGGGTCAGCGCTTTCTCAAGGTAGATCTCTACCATTGAGTGGTAAATGTCGATGGTCACGTGTGCTCACCCCCAGTTATTTCGCTTGCGCGTTCTAACACAATGTTAGAACACAACAGCGAACTGCGCAAGGGGTAGAAGCTACTTTGTGGATGTTTTTCAATCAGGGGGTTGAATGGTCAGCTATGTAGCAGGCCGAGCAGCTCGCGGCGGAGTTCGGCGGGCACCTCGACGTCGTGACGCGGGCGGGGAAGGTCAAGCGACAGAGGGCCAATGAGTGATTAGAACAGCATGATGCCCGGCCCCCTTAAAGGGAACCGGGCATCTGTTGTTTAGCTGACGTTACTCGGAAGAACCCGACGACAGCGAAGAAGTAGACGACGTCCCATCTTCACCAACACAGCTGTTGTAAAGGTAAGAGGCAGCCAGCAGACCAAGGGCAACCATCGCAGCACCATTAATGATGGTGCGGTTATCCGCAGTGAAGCGAGCAATCTCGGCGTTGATCTGGTTGATGTACTGAGCCTGGCTCGGATCGAACACACCGAACTGCTGCTGCAGCTGGGAGTTAGCGTTACGCAACTGAGCCTGCAGATCAGCATTGAGCTGATCCAAGCCCGGAATATTAAGCTGACCAGCCATACCCACCGGGACTAGTAGCAGGAGCGGCAAACCAACAGTCAAACCAGCAGCAACACACGTAGAAATCGGCGGGGTACCACCACTCTCGCAATCTTCCGGAGCAAGGTCACCGGTCAGACGAGCATTCACCTTGAAGGCATCGCTCCAGGTTCCATCGGCGGCCGGCTCGGTCAGCGCCTGCAGCTGCCCCGGGTCCAGTCGGATGGACTGGCTGGTGGAGGTGAAACTTCCAGCTTCAAGGGTGCCCAGATCATAGGTGGCAGTGTTCCCGGAGATGGTTCCCACGGGAGTGATCGGCTTATCAAAATGCTCCTCCCTCTCCGCGGGGAAGAGTCGACCTGCTGAATTTCCAACGGTCCAAGACTTACCCTCGACCTCTTGCAATTCGACGACCAGCTTGGCGTTGTTGATGGTCTTAGAGGTAGCAACGGCCACGCGGGAGGCAGCATTACCGAAGTGCTGGACTTGGAGGAACTTCTTGAAATCACCGGTGTCTTCGTCGACATTCTCCGAGAATCCCATGACGGTCCAGTCGCTGAAGCGCGGATCATAGATCGCTTCAGCGTTCCAGTCGACGGAACAACCGACGGTGCGGTCACCGTCGCGCTGTTGGACGTCGGGACGGGCAACCTGGGCCTGCGCGACCGGGGTTAGGACGGACGAAATACCAATTGCCACGGCCGCAACAACCGCAGTCAAGGACTTTCTAGATCGAGTAAACATAGGCCTCGCAGGCTCCCTGTTCTGTGTGAAGACTTGGACATGTACATTCAACCCTTTTTCTAAAGAACTCACAACATATACACAAGGTCGTGGTGTAGATCACAGAAAACCCGCCACAGCAGGGCTGTGGCGGGTTAAATGTCCGAAGTTGACTAGACCAATAGCTCGGCAATCTGGATGGTGTTCAGAGCGGCGCCCTTGCGCAAGTTATCTCCCGAGACGACGAGGACGAGTCCCTTGTTGCCGTCGATGGACTGGTCTTGGCGGATGCGCCCGACGAGGGAGACGTCTTTTCCTACAGCCTCGAGGGGGGTGGGGACGTCGACGACCTCGACACCGGGGGCGTCGTTAAGCAAGGCAGTTGCTTCTTCGACTGTGATGGGGCGGTCGAACTCGGCGTGGATGGTGAGGGTGTGGCCGGTGAAGACGGGCACCCGGACGCAGGTGCCGGCGACGCGCAGGTCAGGGATGCCGAGGATCTTGCGGGACTCGTTGCGCAACTTCTGCTCTTCGTCGGTCTCCAGGGAGCCGTCGTCGACGAGATTGCCGGCGAACGGTAGAGCGTTGAAGGCGATGGGAGCGACGTAAGGGCCCAAATCCTCGGCCACAAGGGCAGAACCATCGTGGACCAGCTTGACGTTTTGATCGCCGATGTCGGCGGTCTGCTTGGCAAGTGCCTCGACACCGGCGAGGCCGGAGCCGGATACTGCCTGGTAGGAGGAGACGTGCAGGCGGTTGAGGCCGGCGGCGTCGTGAAGCGGCTTGAGCACCGGCATCGCAGCCATCGTGGTGCAGTTCGGGTTGGCAATGATGCCCTTCGGCAGGTTGTGCGCCTCGCCGCCATTGACCTCGGAGACAATGAGCGGCACCTCGGGGTCCTTCCGCCAGGCGGAAGAATTATCGACGACCGCGGCTCCCGCCGCAGCGAAGACCGGCGCCCACTGCGTGGAGGTAGAACCACCGGCGGAAAACAGAGCGATGTCGACGTCCGCGACGGACTCTGCGGTGATGAGGGTGAGGTCTTCGACCTCGATCTCCTCGCCGCGGAATTCAATGGTGGTGCCAGCGGAGCGCGGGGAAGCGAACATGCGGACCTTATCGGCCGGGAAGTTGCGCTCCTCGAGGATCGACCGCATGACGCGGCCAACTTGGCCGGTAGCACCGACAACGGCGATGGTGGTCATGATTGAGCTCCTTGTTCTTGTTTATCGGCCCGTGCCGGCATACACGGTGGCGGTGGTGTCGCCGCCGAGTTCGAAACGCTCATGGAGGGCGCGGGCGGCAGCGTTGATGTCGGCTTCGCGGATGAGGACGGAGATGCGGATCTCCGAGGTGGAAATCAGTTCGATGTTGACCCCCGCATCGCGGAGGGCTTCGGTGAAGTCGGCGGTGACGCCGGGATGGGACTTCATGCCGGCGCCGACGAGGGAAACCTTGCCCACCTGATCGTCGTAAAGCACGTTCGTCCAGCCCTTATCCAGCTGCAGCTTCTTCAGCTGTTCCATGGCGCGAGGTCCGTCGGAACGCGGGCACGTGAAAGTGATGTCGGTCTTGCCATCCTCCAAGGAGGAGACGTTCTGCAACACCATGTCAATGTTGATCTCAGCATCGGCGACCGCGCGGAACACGGTTGCTGCCTCGCCCGGCTTATCGGGAATGCCGAGGATGGTGACCTTGGCCTCCGAGTTGTCGGTAGCTACACCGGTCAGGACTGCTTCTTCCACGGGAATATCCTCCATCGAACCGGCGATCAGGGTGCCGGGATCATTGCTATAAGACGAGCGAACTCGCATGGGAACGTTGAAAGCGCGGGCGTACTCGACGCTGCGCAGGACCAGGATCTTTGAGCCAACAGCTGCCAACTCGAGCATCTCCTCGAAGGAGAGCTTGTCCAGCTTCTGGGCATTGGGGACGATGCGCGGATCGGCGGTGTAAACGCCATCGACATCCGAGTAGATCTCGCACACATCCGCGTTGAGAGCAGCCGCCAAAGCGACCGCCGTGGTGTCTGAACCGCCGCGGCCCAAGGTCGTGACATCGCGGGTGTCCTTATTGACGCCCTGGAAACCAGCGACGATGCAGATAGAACCAGCGTCAAGGGCTTCCTGCACGCGCTGAGGCGTGACATCCACGATCCGGGCGTTGCCGTGGCGCTCCGTGGTGAGCACACCCGCCTGCGAACCGGTGAAGGACTGCGCCTTCGCCCCAAACGACTCAATAGCCATCGCCACCAGGGCATTCGAGATGCGCTCGCCAGCGGTGAGCAACATATCCATCTCGCGGGCCGGCGGCACCGGATTGACCTGCGCGGCCAAATCCAGCAGTTCGTCGGTGGTATCGCCCATCGCGGAGCAAACAACGACGACATCGTTGCCCGCCTTCTTGGTGGCGACGATGCGCTCCGCTACCGCGCGAATGCGCTCCGCTGTTTCCAACGAAGAGCCACCATATTTCTGAACGATCAGAGCCACCGGTGGGCCACCTTTCGTCTCGGGGATCGAAGTTCGTGGTTCATCGTACCTTCCACCACCTCGCATAGGGCATTAAGTTGCACGGTGCAGAAAACTAAAATCGACCTAGATTGCCCAGGCAAAGACCCCGAGCATGTAAGCGGAAAACCACGCACCCCACAACAACCATGCCGCCGCGGCCCCCGGCAGCCAACGCGGAGGAATGCGCTCTACCCAGGGAAGGAGGACCAGAACAGCTGGCAGAAGCAGACGTGGACGGGAGTGCATGATGCCATCGGAGAGCACAACGGTAGCCATGAGAGTGGCGGAAAAAACCCACACCTCAAGCGGTAGGCGCCGCCAGGAAAGTGCGAGGAAGACCACAGCCGCGATGATGACGGCTGCGGTGAGGAGGTAACCGCCATCGGTGGAGCTGGTGAGAACTTGATATACCCACGTGGCCGTGGCCACTCCACCATCGAAGGTCGAGTTCCAGCCATCCTGCTGGATGCCGAAGTATCCCCCAGCATCTCTCGTATGCCAGCTTGCCCAGAGGAGATAACCCACGAACGACCACGGGCTCAGCAGGAGGGCGACCCAGGCCTTTTTGTCGGCTCGGGCCTTGAGGAGCACCACCACTAGGAAGGCGCCGACCAGTGCGACGGCGGTGAGGCGGGTGAAGCCACACAAGAAGATGAGTGAAGACGCGAGCCACCAACGGCGATCCATGAGAGCAACCAGAGCCCAGAAGGCGAGAGCCCCAAAAAGAGCCTCGGTGTAGGGCATGGTGAAGGTCGTCGACATCGGGGCGCCGGAAGCCAGGACACCTGCCCCCAGTTGATGGGCCCAGTTCGCTCCCATGCGTCGGGCAATGGCCATTGCGCCCGCTGTTAGGGCTACGCCTGCCACTGAATTAAGGAGCAGGGCTAAGAAGAATAGGTCCAAGCCCGTGACTTGGTGGAGAGCCCGGAGGAGCATGGGGAACCCGGGAAAGAACGCCAAGGTCCGCTCGTGCACCGGGACGTCGGTGTTAGTGGCTGAGTTGAAGTAGCCGTCCCGGGCGATGTCCAGGTAGTACTTGGCATCCCAGGAGGTGAGGAGGTCCGTGAGCTTCTCTTCGTTAGCGCGGCCAACCAGGCCAAGCACAACGACGCGCAGCGCCGAGCCCACCAGGAAGATGAGCGCGGCGCTGCTGATAAAACTCAGGCGTACTTTCGGCACCTTTCAAGCTTAAGCGGCAACTCCCGCTGCGGCCTTTTCCCGAACCGACATGGTGCGATCTGCGAGGAAGTAGATGAGTGCACCCACTGCGGCGATCGCGGCGAGCACCCACAAAACGGTGGAGAAGCTCAAGCCCACATCCTGCAGCTTCGCGGTGTAAGCGATGCCGAGCGGGATGGCGATGTTGATGATGAGGTTGTAGAAACCGATCGCGATGCCGGACTTGGCGGGCGGGATGTTGCTCAGGGCCGTATTCACCAACGGGGCGTAGAGCAGGGCGAAGCCGGAGGCGAAGAGCACGATGGAGATGATCAGCACACCGACATGCGCCTGCATGAACAATGCCGCCAGGACCAGAGAACCGATGATCATCGCCAGCGCAGTGAAGATGGTCTGGCGCGAAGACAACACCTTGCCGATCTTGCCGGAGAAGATGCCGACGAGGACGGCACAGACATAACCCGGAACCATGAGCAGCGCGGCGCGATCCAGCGACATGCCGTGGAGCGAGTTCGCAGCATAAGGCAGCAGGAAGATGTAGCCGAGCTGGGTCGAGTAGACGATGAAGACCAGGATGATCGCCCAGACATAGCGGCCGTTGGTGAAGAACTCCGGGCGCACGAGGGCACCGTTGTGGGACTTGACGTGCCAAGCAAAAAGGGCCAGGCCGATGATGGTGGGCACGATCCACAGCGGGTTGAAGGCCTGCATGTACATGGTGAGGCTGGAAGCGAACAACGCGATGAGGAACAGTCCCAGGATGTCGAGGTGGCCTTCGACGGCCTCGTCCTCGGGGATCATCTTGAAGATGGCCGGGACGACCAAGATGAGAATGAGCGGGATGAGGAACATTGCCGTCCACGAGACGTAGGTGGCAATGAATCCACTGGTCAGTGCGCCGACCAGGAGACCGAACTGGAAAGCCGCGGTGGAGAAGCCAAGGTAGGTCTTCTGATCCTCGGGCGCGAGATGCTTAGTCACGTAAATGACGTAAAGGGTCTCAGCGGCGGCCAGACCGGCAGTCTGAATGATGCGTCCGGTGAGCACCATTGGCCAGGAGCCGGAGAAGATGAAACCGATGAGGGAACCGACGACGATGAAGCCCACGCCGACGAGCATGAGCTTGCGGATGGAGATCGAATCGGCCAGCGCTGCGTAAACAACTGCGCCGATACCAATAACCACGCCGGCCAAGGAAGCCTGGAGGCTAGCAGTGTTATCGGAAATGCCCAAGCCCTCGGCGATGGGCATGGTCATTGTTTTGAAGCCATTGTCCACAATCAGGCAGAAGACGAAGGCGAAGAGCAGGACCGGGACGGCTGCCTTGGGATTGACCGCGCTGCGCGGCGTATTGGTGGAAGTGCTCACAGGATCTAGACCTCAGCCAACGGAAGGGCGAGTTCCATCATCTGGGTGAAGGCGGTCTGGCGCTCCTCCGGAGTGGTGGTGCCGCCGGTCAAGATGTTGTCGGAGACGGTGAACAAACCGAGCGCATCGACGCCAGCCCGTGCGGCAATGGCGTAGAGGCCAGCGGATTCCATCTCGACGCCGAGGACGCCCATGTCGGCCCAACGCTGATTCGCGGTCTCATCGGCGTGGTAGAAAACGTCGCTGGACAAAATGTTGCCCACGTGCACGTTGACGTTCTGCTTCTCAGCCTCATCGGTGACAGCCTTGAGCAGCTTCCACGAGGCCGTGGGAGCCCAGGTGCCAGGTACGTTGTACTGGTCCAGGATGTTGGAGTCCGTCGATGCAGACTGGCCGACGATGATCTCGTAGAGGTCGATCTCCGGCTGCAGGGAACCGCAGGAACCGATGCGGACTACCTTCTTGCACTCGAAGATGTTGATCAGTTCCCACGCGTAGATGCTGATGGAGGGAATGCCCATGCCGGATCCCATCACCGAGATGGGGGCACCGCGGAAGGTGCCGGTGTAGCCGAGCATGTTGCGGACGTCATTGAACTGGACAACATCTTCCAGGTAGTTCTCGGCGATGTACTTGGCGCGCAGCGGATCGCCCGGGAGCAGGATGGTCTCGGCGATATCAACACCACGCGGATTGATGTGGGGGGTGCTCTTGGTCGTCATAAGGACTACCCTAAACCCGTTTCGAACAATTGGCAATGGAGCCAATTACATTTGTGCCAACCCTGTGACGTACCCCACGGCGCACGCCTTGCCCCGGAAAATATTTTGACCTCTAAAATGAATAGAGAATTGATTCTTCCGATCCCCACGAAAGGTACCCATATGAGCACGGGACTCCTCCTCGCCGTCGCCAACGTCATCGCCTACCTGTCCGGATACAACGGCTTCATGGGCTTCCTCAGTTCCTTTATGTAGGCCCCCAGCCCGACCAAGCAGCCCCGACAGGGGCTGCTTTTGCGCTGTACTTCCAGCCAACATGGGGGCGGGGGTGCGTCGATAAGCATCTTCCACCCCCGAATTTTGCTGAAAACCGTTGACGCGCCCAGAAGGGTGTGTAGCATTCTCCCCATGTTCTCCCGCGCGAACCTCCTCCTTCTTCGCCGCGGCGGGCCTCAGGTCTAACTCACACGACCGGCTCCCCGTCGCGGAGATTGGTGACGCCGGTTGTGGAACTGCTTCACTTCCCAAGGTTGCAGTGAGACCAAAGCGCTAGCAGTGCAGGCCACCCAAGGCCCCTGAGTAGCCACATACCCGTAAAGGACCCTGATCCACATGTCTCCGAATGACTCTTTCATCTCCGCTCCCGCTGAAATCACCACTCCGGATGGACCGCGCCGCGAGGGCCAGCCGACGTGGAACAAGCAGCGCAATTCCTCGCAGCCGGTGGCTCGTTACCGTTCCTTCGCCGAAGAAGTAGAGGACATCACGCTGCCGGATCGCACGTGGCCGGATAAGAAAATCACGGCCGCCCCGCAGTGGTGTGCTGTGGACCTGCGTGACGGCAACCAGGCACTCATCGACCCGATGACCCCGGAGCGCAAGCGCCGCATGTTCCTGCTGCTGGTGCAGATGGGCTACAAGGAGATTGAGGTGGGCTTCCCGTCTGCCTCGCAGATGGACTTCGATTTCGTGCGCGAGATCATCGAGAACAATATGATCCCGGATGATGTCACCATCCAGGTGCTGGTGCAGGCCCGCGAGCACCTCATCCGCCGGACCTTCGAGGCGTGTGAGGGTGCGAAGAACGTCATCATTCACTTCTACAATTCGACGTCTGAGCTGCAGCGGCGCGTGGTGTTCCGCAAGGAGAAGCCGGCGATCAAGCAGCTGGCGGTCGATGCGGCGCACCTGATCAAGGGCATTGCTCAGGATTACCCGGCCACGAACTGGCGTTGGGAATACTCGCCGGAGTCCTTTACCGGCACTGAGCTGGACTTCGCCCGCGAGGTCTGCGACGCCGTCACCGAGGTCATGGAGCCGACTCCGGAGAACCCGATGATCATCAACCTGCCCTCCACCGTGGAGATGATCACCCCCAACGTGTACGCCGACTCCATCGAGTGGATGCACCGCAACTTGGCCCGCCGCGATTCCATCATCCTCTCCCTGCACCCCCACAATGACCGCGGCGAGGGCGTGGCGGCCGCCGAGCTGGGCTACCTGGCTGGCGCCGACCGGATCGAAGGCTGCCTCTTCGGCAATGGCGAGCGCACCGGCAACGTCTGCCTGGTCACCCTGGGCCTGAACATGCTCACCCAGGGCGTGGATCCGCAGATCGATTTCTCTGACATCCAGCAGATCCGCAACACGGTCGAGTACTGCAACCAGCTGCGCGTTCCGGAGCGCCACCCTTACGGCGGCGACTTGGTATTCACGGCCTTCTCCGGCTCCCACCAGGATGCGGTGAACAAGGGCCTCGATGCGATGGCCGCCAAGGTCAAGCCCGGCGCGGACGCCACCGATGTTTCGTGGGAGGAACTGCGCGAAACCATTTGGGAGGTCCCCTACCTGCCCATCGACCCGAAGGACGTCGGCCGCAACTACGAGGCTGTCATTCGCGTCAACTCCCAGTCCGGCAAGGGCGGCGTGGCGTACATCATGAAGACCGACCACGGCATTAACCTGCCGCGCCAGATGCAGGTGGAGTTCTCCGGCGTCGTTCAGCTGGTGACGGACTCGGAGGGCGGCGAGGTCAACTCCAAGAACATGTGGGACATCTTCGCCACCGAGTACCTCGACACCACGGCCCCGGTGGAGCAGGTCTCCATGCGCATCGCTAACTCCGAGAGCGACGACGAGGCCACCATCACGGCCACGGTGCTGCATGAGGGCGTGGAGAAGACCATCACCGGCACCGGCAACGGTCCCGTTGCGGCTTATGCCAACGCCCTGGAACAGCTGGGTATCGACGTCGAGGTGCAGGACTACTCCCAGCAGTCCCGCACTGCGGGAGACGACGCCGAGGCGGCGTGTTACATCTACGCCACGGTTAATGGTTCCGCTGCGTGGGGCGTGGGCATCGCCGGCTCCATCACTCGCGCTTCGCTGAAGGCGGTCACCTCCGCTGTTAACCGGGCGCTGAAGACCACGGCCCCGGTTTTGGCTGGCGGAGTCTAAACCCCCTGCCGTGACTTCCCAATTAGGCTAGTCAGGGTGCACAGCTACGTACTTGCCGTGCTCTTCGCGTTGGCTTCGGCCTTGACGATCGCGTGGGGCACGGTCGTCCGCCACCGCATCGTCGAAAGCGCGCCCGCGGGATCCTCCCCGATTCTCGTGGCTATGCGTCGGCCGCTGTGGTGGGCGGGCATGTCCACCGCGATCATTGCGTATGCATTGCAGGTGGTCGCGCTGAGTTTCGGCCCGCTGCTCATCGTCCAACCAGTGTTGGTGATGTCGCTGATGTTCACACTGCCGCTCTCGGCGATGTACGAGGGGCGCCGCATCAGCCGGCAGGAGATGTTCTGGTCCTCCACCCTGACGCTGTCGGTGACGGCGTTGGTGCTGATTGGTCGACCGGTGGGCGGCGAGGAT
Source organism: Corynebacterium atrinae (assembly GCF_030408455.1). Lineage (NCBI taxonomy): Bacteria > Bacillati > Actinomycetota > Actinomycetes > Mycobacteriales > Corynebacteriaceae > Corynebacterium > Corynebacterium atrinae. The sequence goes on along the minus strand of NZ_CP046977.1, from coordinate 203,263 downwards.
CATCCGCCGTTGGAGCGGTGGATTCCGGCTCTCGCCGTGGGGTTTATTGTGCTCACAGCGATGGATCGGATTGCGCGACGCCAGATCCGGCGGGAGCGGGCCCTCATGCAGGGCTTGGTTACGGGTGCGGTGTTCGGCTACGTGGCAGTGCTGTCCAAGGCGGTGGCCGATGTGTTCGTTGCCTCGGGTATCCCGGGACTGCTCACGGCGTGGGAGCTGTACGCCTTGATACTTGCGGCCTCAATTGGCACGTGGGTCCAGCAGAATGCCTTCGACGCGGGGGCCCTGCGGACGTCGCTTCCAGCCATGAAAATTGGGGAGCCCATCGTCGCGTTCGCGCTGGGCTACCTCGTCCTCTTCGAGAGATTCCGCGTTGAGGGTTGGGAGTGGGGCTGGATGGCGGCGGCCTTTGCCATGATGATCGTGTCCACGGTTGTCCTGTCTCGCATCAGCATCTAAAGCTGTGAACTAGACTCTGAACAATGACCACGCCCAACGGGACACCCGAGAACACCGCCCGCTCCGCTGAGGTGGAGGCGTACCCGTTCGTCGCCATCACGACGCAGGCCACGGGCATCCATCCGTCGACGGGCCGGTTGGTAGCGGTGGATGTGGTGACGTTCAACGAGGCCGGGGACATCGGGGAGAAGTACCACACGGTGCTCGATCCGGGTTCGGATCCCGGCCCGCGGCACTATCACGGCCTTACGCCGGAAGAAGTGGCCGAAGGTCAGAAGTTCTCAAAGGTCCTGCGTACGCTGGACCGGCTTATCGACGACCGCACGCTCGTCGTCCACAATTCCCCCGTCGTGTGGGGGTTCATCGTCTCCGAGGCCCGCCGCGCGATGAACGCCGCGGCCCGCTCCAACCGGTCCCGGGGGCGGGGTCGGGGACGCGGCCGACGGCGTCGGCAGCGGGTGGGGCACATCCCGAAGCCGATCGCGATCGTCGATACGCTGGCGACCGCACGCCGGCAGGGCGCGACTTTTGAGGACACGCGCTTGGCCTCCGTGGCGCGCACCCTGGGGCTTGAGGCGACGTCTCCGGTCGCCACGGCGGAACGCGCCAAACGCCCTGAGCAGGAGACCTCGCGGGAGGATACCTTGCTGCTCATCGACGTCTATCGCCGCGAGTCCTCCGGTGAGCTCTGCTCCCGGGAGCCTTCCGAGCTCCGCGCCGACCGCTTCGGCCTGCAGCGCACCCACGTCCGCGTCGATGCGGTGGAAGCCGAGCGACCGTTGGAGAACCCGGGCACCTTCCAGGGTGAGCTCATTCGCGGAATGGAGGTCGTCGTCGCCCCGGAGATCGTCATGGATCCCAACGTCATCATCGAGGCCTGTTTGCGCGAGGACCTGGCATATTCGGAGAAGCTGACCCGCCAGACCTCGGTGGTGGTGTGCAACAAAACCACTGATCTGCGCGGCAAGGCCATGCACGCGCAACGCAAGGGCATCCCGCTGCTCTCGGACGAGGATTTCATGCAGGCCGTCGAGCACGTCAGGGACTAGCCTTTCCGGGGTTTGGCGGCGTTTCCACTACGCTTAACGCCATGCCTGGACGAATTCCGCAATCCCTGCGACGCCTGCGATCTTCCGTCGCCACCGGCGCCGCTACCCTCGCCACCACCGCCTCCCGCCTCAGCGGGCGCGGGGCTGGCGGCATGATCGGCGGCCTCGTGGCGAACGCGATTGACCCGACCATCATGGAGAAGCTGGCCGGCGGCCGCCCCGCGGTGCTGGTTACCGGCACGAACGGCAAGTCGACCACGACCCGGATGCTGGCAGCGGCCCTGCGCACGACGCATAAGGTGGCGACCAATGATGGCGGCGACAACATGGACGCAGGCATCATCTCGGCGCTGCTCGCTGGGAAAGACGCCACCCACATCGTGCTGGAAGTGGATGAGCTCCACGTCCCGGCCGTTGCCGATCGCCTCCGTCCGCAGGCCCTGGTGCTGCTCAACCTCACGCGCGACCAGCTCGACCGCGTGGGCGAGATCAACAAGATCGAGCGAGCCTTGCGCGGCGCGGTCATGGCACACCCCGACATGGTGGTCATCGCTAACTGCGACGACGTCCTCATGACGTCCGTCGCCTTTGACGCCCCGAACGTCGTGTGGGTCGCCGCAGGCGCCGGCTGGACCGGCGATTCTGTCTCCTGCCCCCGCACCGGCGGTCACATCGTCCGCGAGGGCGAGGACTGGTGGGCGATGAAAAAGCTTGCCGACGGCCGCGAGTTCCGCCGCCCCACCCCCACCTGGACCGTCACCGAGGAGGGCCTGGCCTCCCCCGCCGGTTCCTCCGCCCTCAACCTTCAGCTCCCCGGCCGGGCAAACCGCGGCAACGCCACCCAAGCCATCGCGGCGGCGGTCGAGGGCTTCCAGATCCCCCTGGAAAAAGCAGTCGCCGCGGCCGAGGGCGTGGACAACGTGGCAGGCCGCTACTCCACCATCCGCCTGGGCGACCGGGACATTCACCTGCTGTTGGCCAAGAACCCGGCCGGCTGGCAGGAGGCTCTATCGATGGTTGACCGCTCCGCCGATGGACTCGTCATCGCCGTTAACGGTCAAGTCGCCGACGGCGAGGACCTGTCCTGGCTGTGGGACGTTCGCTTCGAGGACTTCGGTGACCTCTCCGTCATGGCCTCCGGCGAGCGCAGCACCGACCTCGATGTGCGACTGATTTACGCCGACATTGACCACGAGCACATCCCCGACCCCGTCGAAGCGATCTTGGCATGTCCCCCAGGCCGCATCGAAGTACTGGCCAACTACACCGCGTTCCGCGATTTGAAGAAGGAGCTGGAGAACCGTGGCTGATCTCACCATTGGGCTGGTCCTACCCGACGTCCTGGGCACCTACGGCGATGACGGCAACGCGCTCGTCCTGCGGCAGCGCGCCCGCATGCGCGGCATGAGCGCCGAGATTCTACAGATCAAGCTCGGTGAGCCGGTTCCTTCCGACCTCGATGTCTACTGCGTCGGCGGTGGCGAGGACACGGCCCAGATCCTGGCAGCGGAGCACCTCATCTCCGATGGCGGCCTCACCCGTGCCGCGAACAACGGTCGGCCCGTGTTCGCGGTCTGCGCGGGCCTGCAGGTCCTGGGCGAATCCTTCCGCGCCTCCGGCCAGGTGATCGACGGTGTCGGGCTCATTGATGCCACCACCACCGCCCTCGAGCGCCGCGCCATCAGCGAGGTGGCCACCACTCCCACCGGCGCGGGCATCACCGCGGAGTTGACGCAGCCCCTGACCGGCTTCGAAAACCACCTCGGCGCCACCATTCTCGGCCCCGCCGCCGAACCCCTCGGGCGAGTCACCCGGGGAACCGGCAACTGCGATGTCGCTGCCGCCGCGGACCTGCCGGATGATTCCCGCCAGCGTCTCGCCGAGGGCGCGGTCCAGGGCAACGTCATTGCGACCTACCTGCACGGACCCGCCCTGGCCCGCAACCCTCAGCTGGCGGACCTACTGCTTGCCCGCGCGATGGGCGTGGCGCTAGCCGACCTGGAGCCGCTGGATATCCCAGCGATCGATCGCCTGCGCAAAGAACGCCTGAAGTAGCTAGAGAGTGAGGCGGCCGCTCAGGGCGCGCGACAGAGTGAGCTCATCGACGAACTCCAAGTCGCCGCCCAGCGGCATGCCCGACGCCAGGCGCGATACCGTCAGGTCGGGGAAGTCGCGCAACAAACGCGCGAGGTAGGAGGCGGTAGCCTCCCCTTCGGTGTTGGGGTCGGTGGCGAGGATGACTTCGTGGATGTTCGGCACGTCGTCGTAAAGCGGCTCCTGCGACGTCGAATCCGCCAGCTCCCGGTCGGGCAGGACCCCGCCGATGCGCTGGAGCAACACCGAAATGTGCAAATCCTTCGGACCAACGTTGGCCAGCGGGTCCAGGGCGCCGCCGAGCACGTGATAGCGGCCGTTAAACTCGCCGGTTCGCTCGATGACCTGGATGTCCTTCGGCTCCTCGACCACGCAGATCATGCCGCGGTCGCGCCCCGAATCGGCGCAGATGCGGCAGACCGCCTCGCGGGAGATGTTGCAGCAGATGCGGCAAAATTGCACTCCATCGCGCAGCGACTCCAGCGCCGCCGTCAGCCGATTGATGTCGTCCGGATCGACGGAGAGCAGGTGAAAAGCGATGCGCTGGGCGCTTTTGGGGCCGACGCCGGGCAAGCGGGACAGCTCATCAATGAGGTCCTGCAGGGGTCCTTCAAACACGTAGCCTCAGCGGCCCTTTCTGCTGTTCTTCTTCTGGGTGAGCTAGCCGAGCATTCCGCCGAAGGGATCGCCGCCCTGCGACAGCGGGCCCATCTTCTCCACGGCCAGCTGGCCGGCCTTCTCGTGGGCATCGCGGAAAGCCCCGGTGACCAGGTCCTGCAGGGTCTCTACGTCCTCCGGGTCGACGACCTGCGGATCGATGATCACTTCCTGGACTTCGCCGCCGCCGGTAATGGTCACGGTGACGAGGCCGTTGCCGGCGGTCCCGGTGACATTGGTGGCGAGGATTTCGGCCTGCGCCTGCTGGAGCTGCGCCTGCATCTCCTGAGCCTGAGCGAGGATCTGGGCCATATCGGGCTGGGTCATGGTGGTGCCTTTCGTGGTGGGTGAACTAACGCGGCTTAGTCTACCGACTCACAACTTCCGCGCGCCGAGCTCCTGCTCCAGCAGCTCCACCGCAATGGTCGTCGCGTCCCTCCGGTCCAGCGTCCCCGGCCGCAACGCTTCCTCGGCCATCATTTGTTCTTCTTCGCTTATCGACGTCTCCCTCACCGGCTCTGCGGCCGGTGCAGGTTCGGGCGGGAGCCCGTCGTCCTCGGGCTCCGGGGGCAGCGGGACCGACTCCTCCCGGCTACCGCCGATCGGCTTCGGGGCACCCCACCTGCGAGGGGCCGGACTCTCCGGCTCCTCTGCTGGCTCTGGGGTGGGTTCCGGGGCGGGCGGCTTCTCGGGTTGCTTCTGCTGGGAAGTGAACCCCTGCGCCCTCGTGTCCGTGCCCACGACGCAGTGCACCTGCAGCGGCGAGCGCACCTCCTCGGACACGGCTGCCGCGATGATCTTGTTCTTGGATTCCTCGTTGAGGCGGTTCGCCAATGCCCCGGTGTTGTGCCCGATGATGAGGGTACCGTCCCTCATTCCCAGAACCTGGGCCTCGGCGAGCATGATTCCCACGACGGAGTTCCGCTCAGCAATGGTGGAGCGGATCTGGGACCAGCGGGAACGGATCGAGTCCACCGGATCGGCGAGCGGGGCAGGTTCAGGTGCCTTGACCTCTGTTTTTACCTGCGCTTCTTCCCGAGCCCGCCGCACTGAGGGACGCTCGTAGGTCCGCGTGGGGGCCTTGGGTGCGGGAGTTGGTTCGGGCGGGGGCGCCGAGGGCTGGGCTGCCCCCGCGGCGCCCGCCGCCGCGACCATCGGCTGCGCGGGTAGCAGCAAATGAGCGCACAGGATCTCCAGGAGCAGGCGCGGGGAGGTCGCGCCGCGCATGTCGGCAATGCGCTCGTTGACGGTGGTGGACAGGTGCGCGAGCTGCGCGCCGGTGAATTGCGCGGCCTCGGCGCGAAGGATCTCAGCCCGATCGGTGGGGGCGTCCACCAACCCGAGGTCCAGAGCCTCGGGGACGGCTTGGAGAACCATGAGGTCGCGGAAACGATCGAGCAGATCCTCGACGAAGCGGCGGGGATCATGGCCGGCCTCGACGACATCGTCGACCGCCGTGAACAGTGCGGCGCTGTTACCGGCGGCGAGGGCGTCCACGGCGGCGTCGATAAGCGACAAATCGGTGACCCCCAGCAGCGGTAACGCGAGCTCATACGTCAAGCCCTGCGGCCCGGCGCCGGCGATGAGCTGGTCCAGGATGGACAGCGAATCGCGCGGCGAGCCACCACCCGCGCGGATGACCAGCGGGTAGACGGAATCCTCGACGTGGACGCCTTCGGAGGCGACGGTCCGCTCCAACAGCCCGCGCATTGCCTGCGGGGTGAGCAGGCGGAAAGGATAATGGTGCGTGCGCGACCGGATAGTGCCGATGACCTTCTCCGGCTCCGTCGTGGCAAAGATGAATATGAGGTGCTCCGGCGGCTCCTCGACGATCTTGAGCAACGCGTTCGAGCCCTCGCGGGTGATCATGTGCGCCTCATCGATGATGAAGACGCGGTAGCGCGATTCCGCCGGCGCGAAGTACGCCTTATCGCGCAGTTCCCGCATGTCATCGACGCCGCGGTAGGACGCCGCATCCAACTCCGTGACGTCCAAGTTGCCGGAGCCGCCCGGCGCCAAAGAAATGCATGAGGGGCACACTCCACACGGGTTGGAAGTGGGGCCTTCGATGCAGTTGAGCGAACGCGCGAGGATGCGGGCGGAGGAGGTTTTGCCGCAGCCGCGCGGGCCGGAAAAGAGGTACGCGTGATTGATTCGGCCCGAGTCGAGGGCCACCGACAACGGTCGAGTTACCTGCTCTTGCCCGACGACGTCGGCAAAGGAGGCGGGACGGTACTTCCGGTATAAAGCCACGGAACACAGCCTACCCGGCGCAGGGGTTAGCGCTGCCAGTCGAGAAGATCGATCTCCGCCTCCACCAGCGCCTGCTGCAACGAACCCACGCCTTCCTCGACGGCGAAGGCGTACTCGGCGTCCGTGAGCATGACAAGTTGCAGCAAGACCGTGAGCCGATCGGGTTCCGTCACCCGCGGCGTCTCCCCGCCCCACAAGTACGGCGGCACGAACAAACCGTGCTGAACGCTGAGATCTTCCTGGTCCAACAACTGCGGCAGGAGCGTACCCGGCTGGGCCGGAACGAATCCGCCGGTGGAACGGAGCTTGTTCGTGGCCGCCTCCAGCGCCCCCGCCACCTGCTCCGGGGTCGCGCGCGCCACCGACACGATCTCAGAGCGGACAGGCAGCCCCTCCTCGATCGCCTCTAGACCCGTATCCACCTCAGCGAACGTGCGCGTGACGCCAAGGACCTGATCGCTCTCCAGCGCCACCATGCCAATGTCGCGCGCCTCGTCGAAAACGGGCGGCGTGGGGAACAGCTGCCCCAGCCAGAAAGTGGTCTCGTCGATGTTCAGGGGGCTACGCCCCCAGCTTCTCGACGGCCGCGAGCAGCACACACGTCGCCACACCATCCATGGCGATCTCCAACTCCTCCACCGGCGGCAGCGAGGGTGCGAGGCGGATGTTGCGGTTGTTCGGATCATCCTTGAGCGGGAAGGACGAGCCGGCCCCGGTCAAAGCAATCCCGGCTTCCTTCGCCAGTTCGACGACACGGGACGCGGTGCCATCAATCACGTCGATGGAGATGAAGTAGCCACCCTCCGGCTTCGTCCAGCGGGCCACCTCATACTCGCCGAGGCGGCGATCAAGGATCTCCAGCACGCGGTTGAACTTCGGGTTCAAGGAGCCGGCGTGCTTGCGCATGATGGCACGCACACCCTCCGCATCACCGAAGTAACGAGCATGCGCTAGTTGGTTGACCTTGTTCGGACCAATCCCGCGCACCCCGGCCACATCCATGTACCACGCCAGGTTCTCCGCGGAGGAGTTGAAGAAGCTCACACCTGCACCCGCATGGGTGATCTTCGACGTCGAGGACATCGCCCAGAAGCGATTGGGGTTGCCTACCTGCGCAGCCAGCGACACGATATCGATGATCGGCGAGAACTCATCGGTCAACGTGTGCACCGCGTAGGCGTTATCCCAGATAATCCGGAAATCCGGGGCGGCCGTCTCCATGGCAGCCAGCTCGCGGCTGACCTCCTCCGAGTAGGTGACACCTGTGGGGTTGGCGAACATCGGCACAGCCCACATGCCCTTAACCAGCGGATCCTTCACCAACTCCTTGATGGCGTTGACATCCGGGCCATCCTCCAGCATCGGCACCGTCACCATCTCAAAACCAAACTTCTCCGTGATGGTGAAGTGACGGTCATAGCCCGGCACCGGGCAAATCCAGCGGACTTTCTCCTCCTGGCTCCACGGACGCTCCGAGTCGTTATTGCCAAAGGTGTATGACCAAGAGATCAGATCAAACATGATGTTCAGCGAAGAGGAATCACCCGCGATGATGAGCTGCGGATCAATCCCCAGCACCTCGGCCCACAGGTTCCGAATATCCGTGATGCCCTTGAGGTTGCCGTAATTACGCACATCCGCGCCATCCGCATCCGTATGGTCGCCCTCCCCGGGCAGGGCCAGCAGGGACTCCGCAAAATCCAACTGTTCCGACGAAGGCTTGCCGCGAGTGAGATCCAGCTTCAGGTTCTTCGCCTTGAGCTCGTCATAGTCCTTGCGGATCTGCGCCGCGAACTCGGCCAGCTGATCAGATTCAAAATCTAGGAGGGTCACTGTGAGGGCCTGCCTTCCAAAGGAAACGGGGGTTCGGCCACAATGTTAGACGCTCAAAAAAATAATAGGGGATCCCGCGCACCCGCCAGAGCTCGCTGACCCTTGCTGCATTCCTGCCCTGGGGGAGTTCACAAGATGGACGCCGCACGGGATCCTTCCGACAACACTAGCCCATCCCTCTACCCTTGGGCCAACTCACCGGCCACACGAGGCAAGGTGACCTGCGATTTGTCTTTTTCTGGCAGGATTGTGTACTGTTTCACGAGAACACAGCAGCTCAGGTTGCCCAGTTCAGCTAGGAGGATTCGACTAGCGGCCTATGTCACACGCCTGGAACGCGTGCGGGTAGTAATACCCTCGTGGGTTCAAATCCCACATCCTCCGCCGAATGAAAAGCCGGACCATGGATTTCAAAATCCGTGGCCCGGCTTTTCCGTCTGGTTAAGGGACTGGGTCGGCGAAACCGGCACTTCCTAACAACTCCGGGGTCAATTTCCCTTCCCAACCCACCAAGTTGTTAGGAAGTGCCGGTTTTGGGCCCTCGTGGATCCAGCCCCGCCTGGCACCGGATCCGTAGGACTGATCAGAGATCGTTGATGACCCGGCGGGCAGTAGTCATCCCCTTTTCCACCGCACCATCGACACACACACCACGCCACCCGTAGGCATAGTCGGAGCCAGCGAAGTAGAGGCTGGAATCAACCTCATCGAAGAGGCTCCACCCTTCAATGAACTGACCCTTGCGTAACGTGCCCCACGCCTGGCCTGCCCACTTGTCGGCCACCCAGTTGTGGCCAGTCGCGTCGACGACCTCAAGGTCATCACGCCACTGGTTGATCACGTCCTGCGCATCCTCAATCGAGTTGAGGTCGATGTTGGTGTTGTCGTATCCGAACCCCACGAGGATGGTGGTGTCGTCGTCCATGAAGTATTCGGAACGCACGATCGACATCTTTGCCGGTTTCGGGGCGTAGCCCAGGAAGCGGTGGTGCCCCTTAACTTTGATCCAGATCTTGGCACCCTGCGAGTTCCACTTATCATCAATCACCTGCTGGATCTTCTCCGGCAACAACGGCGAAAACTCGATGTTCCCAAGCGCCCCCACAGGAACGGTGCAGATGACCGCAGCTGCCTCAATATTCTGACCGTCTTCGGTGGTGACGGTGGCGCCGCCGGCGTGATGCTCAACCTTGACCACCGGCGCCTCCAATCGGAGCGGTCCGGTCAGATCCCCGGCAATGCCGTTGTACAGCGACTGCATGCCGTTCTTAAGCTTCCACTTAAGAGTGATGTCCTCCATTACCTGGTAACGGTTGTCAGAGAGGGCGCCCCATTGCTTAGCCATGAGCGCGGACCCGGTGTAAGGATCTCCGATATACCCGGCAGACCAGAAAGCATCGACGAGATCGATGGCTTCCTGGTCGAGGCCAGCCTCAACCACCAGATCAATGGCGTTCTTCTGGTCATCCTGCATGAACCGCTCGCGGACCTCGTCTGGACCATCGAAGTCGTCTGACATGACCCACAGCGGGTCGAAGGGGTTCGGGAAGTACTCGTGATTGCCCTCGTAGGTAGCGTGCATGGCGGCGGATAGCTTGCCATCAATGTCCGCTTCGGTACCGCGAACGACCTTGCCCTCAGTAATCCAGTGGGCATCGTTTCCGGCCGGGGAAGCGTGGATCTCCTTGCGTTGTCCATAGCGCATGATCTCGGTCCAGATGTGTGCTTGAAACCAGTGGACCCAGGTGGCGCCGAGCTCGAGTGGTCGGCCCATGCGCTCCTCGGTCCACGCTCGACCACCAATGCGGTCCTTTGCCTCGAGGATTTCGTATTCGATGCCGGCGGTCTGTAGTTCTCGTGCTGCCACGAGGCCAGCGAAACCGGCGCCAATAATGATGACTTTCTTGTTCGACATGGTGGGAGCGTTCCTTTTCTATGGGGTTAAACGGAAGTCGTTGGGTTGCTGTTGGGAGCAGTTCCGGCGATCTCATCGAGGTTGCCGGTGCCGCGGCGGATGAGGATCGAGCCCCAGATCAAGCCGATGAGCCCAGACCCCAGGATGATGGCCGGCATGATCCAGATCATGAAGGGATCTTCGGAGTCCATCATGAGGTTGAAGTTCATGAGGATCAGCGCGGTGACGACGACCATGCCGATTCCCGCGACGAGCGGGGCAATGGTGCGGACGAAGACGTGATACTCGGGGTGGTGGCGGTTCGCCCAGACCATGACGGCAAAGCTGGTCACGGCGACAAGGAAGGTCAGGCCGAACGCGGCCGCATTGGTGAACCAGGTGAACAAGGTCATGACCGGGAACAGCTCTCCGAGTTCCGACCCCAGCCCCGCCAGGGCAAAGATTCCGACGACCGCGGCCGCCACTGCGGACTGAGCAAGAGAACCGCCCACCGGAGCACCGTTCTTCCCGGCTTTTCCGAAGACAGCTGGCAAGACGCCAGAGCGACCGAGGGAGAAGAAGTAGCGGGCGGCGGCGTTATGAAACGCGATCAGTGCTGCGATGAGGCTGGTGACGAACAGCAGGTGGGCGGCATTTGCCACGACCGGGCTAAACTCCCCAAGCCAGGCGAACATCAACTCTGGGCCAAGAGTCTGAGACTCCTCGATGATTCGGCTGGGACCCACGCCCATCTGCAGTGCCCACGCGGAGAACGCGTAGAAGATCGCGATAACTGAGATGGCGATATAGGTCGCACGTGGAACGGTGCGCTCCGGCTCCTTCGCCTCTTCCGAGTAGATGGCACCGGATTCAAAACCCATGAACGCGGCCATGGTGAAGGCCAACAGGACACCGATTCCTGGGGTGAAAAATTGGTCAGGCTGCCAGCCGTCAGTGCTGATGCCTTCCGGCGCATTCAACAGTGCCATGCCGGAGAAGACGATCACTACGAGGAACTCGAATCCCACAATGATACCGAGGACCTTGGAAGACAGGTCGATGTTGTTCACACCAAGTAAGGCGACGAGCAGCCACCCGAGGGCACCCATCAACCACCACGGGACCGCAATACCGGTCAGCGATGCGACCGCGTTGGCGGCGGAAAAACCGAATAGCCCATAGAGGCCGATCTGCATCAAGTTGTACGAAACCAGGGCGAGAATCGCCCCAGCGATGCCCTGGCGCAGTCCCAATCCTCGGGCGATGTACACGTAGAAGGCACCGGAGTTCTGCACCTTACTGGCCATGCGACCGTAGCCGACGGCGAAGAGAACCAGGATCAGGCCGAGGGCCAGGTATCCGAGCGGCACTCCCTGGAGGCCCGCGACGGCGTAGTTGGTCGGGGCCCCTCCAGCGAGCACTGTCAGTGGCGCCGACGCGGCAATGATCATGAAGACAAGCGCGGTGGTGGAAAGCTTTGCGCGTTGGAGGGAATCCTGACGGGCGAGGTGATTCTCGGGCATTAGTCCGCGCTCCTTGGGGAACATAGCGCGGGCGGGGGCAGCCCGAGGTGGGCCATTCGCACCCGCTCAGATTCCTGGTGGGCGAAGGGACGGGGAGGCGAGTGCGACGTTTTAGGGGACGGAGGGACGTGAATGGTGGGCATAAAGGGGCCTCTCTGCACTGAGATGGTGAGTGACTGGGCTCAAGCCTTACGTAGAACGTGATGCCGATCACATTTAGTTCTACTGCTGTAGAGAATAAGGGACGTGGACCTTTATGACAAGGGTGGAGGCCATTCGGCGGTATCGTTATGTTCCCAATCGTGATGGAGAAGAACAGATGCCCAAGATCGTCGATCATGAACAGCGCCGACGCGAGCTGATCGAATCCACCTGGCGGGTCATCGCCCGTCAAGGTCAATCCGGGGCCACCATGCGGCAGATTGCCCAAGAGGCTGGCTATGCCAACGGTGCCCTGAAGCCGTACTTCCCTACCAAGGCTGACCTGCTAGAAGCCACCTACACTCACGTTTACGAACTCACCGAGACACGTATCGACAAAGCAACGCATGGGCTGCGTGGATTGACGGCCCTCCGGGCGCTCTGCCTCGAAGTCCTACCGGTCAGCCCGCACTTGCTGGACGAGGCACGCATCGTGGTGTCATTCTGGGACACAGCCGCGCAAGATCATGACAGGGCTCGACTTATCGCGGAGTCTCTGGATCGCTGGCACGGGCGAATTTCACGAATGCTCAGCGAAACAGACTCCGATGGCGAACTACGATCCGGAGTCGATATCGAAAGCGTCACCGGCGCCATGCTGGGATTCCTGCAGGGCTCACAAGTTACGGCTGTCATGGCTCCGGAAAGCTTTAGCCACGACCGACTCCGGAATCAGCTCGAAAGCTACCTGAACCTTCTGCGGAGTTGAGCGCGATAGGCTGATCGCGACCGGAAGACTGGTCAAGGGTTGAAATCCCACCGAAACCCCAGGTCGACTCTGGCCGGCAGGCCTAAAAGTCGCGAGGAGGGCGTCGTGATCACGGGCGGCAACTCCAGACCAGTGACGCTGGCCGTCTCCACAAAGGGGTAAGCGGTGGGGTAGGGCTCATTTTCTGAGTATTCGATACCCGTAACCTTGCGATAGCCTGAAAATGTCACGTCATTTCCACCCATCGCAGGGTTGATGCGCGAGCAACGAGAGGATCGTCCAGGCCTGCGTCGAGGTGCCGAGAGATTGCTGAGAGCATGACCAAATTAGTTCGTAATATCGTTGCGTTGGTGTTGGCCTTAATAGTCGGGACAGGAGTCGGAGTCTGGGCTTCCACCGACATCAGGGAAGCTCTAGGACTAGATTCCGTCACCGAGTCGAACAACACCAAGGTGATCACTGCCATCGAACGACAGGAGCAGGTTGTCTTGCTCAGCACCAGCACCCAAGGCCTCGCCGAGGAAAGAGCTCAGACGAACTGGTTGGGCAGGAACATCTACGGAACCGGACGTACGCAGTTCGTGCAGTACAACTACCGCGCGAAGCTGGGCATTGAAGCCCGCGATGTGACCATCGAAGAAAAGGGAGATAACCAGTTCTTGATCTCCATCCCCGCATTCATCTTCATCGGCCACGACAACGTGCAGTTCAAGACTGCCATCGAGAACAATGGCGTGATCAGCTGGATCACTCCGGAGATCGATACCTCGGAGATGATCTCTAGGATCCTCAGCGAGGATGCGACGAATGCGCAGATCGACGAGAACCGAGGTCTCTTGCAAGAGCAGGCGAAGAGCTTCTACTCGGGGATTGTCAGGGGAGTTAGCCGCGAAGCCGAGCTCGAGTTCGAGTTCCGCTAACCGACTCCGGTTGCGCGCCCAGAAAAATGCACCCTCCGAGGAGGGTGCATTTTTGGTTAAACTTCGGATTCAGATGAGCTCAGAGAGCTTCTAGAACCACAAGCATCAGAGACCAAGCCCAGTACCAGGAGGATCAGTGCGGCCGCGCCGACACCTCCGGCAATACGACGGCCGTCCGGGCCGATCTGCTGGTTGATCTGATCGACCAAGCGCATGATCTCCGGGTTCTCAATTCCCAGGCCACGCTGCAGCTGGGTGTTGGCATCTTGAACAGCCTTCTGCGCCTGGTGGGTGAACTGCGACAGGCCAGGAATGTTTAGCTGATCTCCCATGGCCAGCGGGATGAGGAGGAGAAGCGGCAGACCAATGCCAGCGACGGTGGCAACGCACTTGCCGTCGGAAGAGCCACCCGGAGTCACCGGTGTCTCGGGCTCTACCTCACCGATCGGGACGGTGAAGAGCTCGCCGACCTTGTTGTCTTCGCGGTACTTGGCGGATGCGTCTGCGGGGAGGCCCTCACGAGGCTTGGCGTACATCTGGACCTGGACTTCCTTGATGTTCACATCCAGGTCGGCGGGCAGGGTGATCCTGACATTGCCTTGACTGTCGACGGTGGCAGTGGCGCCCTCGATCGGAGTTTCCGAGCCAGGGAGGAAGACGAAGCCCTCCATGCGGGAGTAGTCGTCGGCAGCTCCCTTGGTCACATCCACACCGGAGTCGTAGGACTTACCGTCGGCCGCGATGTTCTTCGTACCAGCAGGGTCGATCCCCATCGTCTGGCAGTTGTCGTTCTCACCGGCGTAGGGAAGAACCGTGGTGTGGAAGTTCAACGTTCCCGTGGCCGTTACTCCGTCAACCAGAGAGCCATTAGGCCCGTCCGAGTACCACACAGCTGCGCTTCCGCCCCATCCAGGAGTGGCGGCGTTGAAGTCGCCAAGATTGGCGGTGAAATTGCCAGTCGAGGTATCAACGTTTTCCACGGGGAAAGTGGAGTCGATGGGCAGTGTGAACTGTTTGCGTGGAATATTGGTATCCGCGCTCACGGTGTACGTACCTGCGGGGCCGTCGTGGGTGAAGTCGATCGTGCTGTTCGTCATCCACCGGTTGAGGTTGAAGACCTTCACGAACGGCCGGAAGTTGGAGCGATTACTCGAGGTATGGTTTTGCACACCGATGGTGACCAGCTGAGATACAGATTGGGCATTTTGACCGCCGGCGGAGGTCGGGTTGATCGAAGTCGACGTCAGGCTGATATCACAGGTACCTGGGGTGGCGCCGACTGGATCGGCGGAGGCCAGCGGCACGGTGACCGCGGAGGCCACCCCGATCGCTAGCGCCGCCGTGACTGCGGTGATGCGCTTCTTGAACATGGGCCTAGAACCTTTCAATAACTATACAATTAAGTATCAAGTAGTAATTATTATCGACGCATGTGGATGTTGCAAGGCCGACGACAACTTAAATGCTTTCCCACACAACTTCGTCCCTGGAGAGTTCCTCCGGATCGAAAACCTCCAGCAGTTGCGAGAGCTTGTCGACGCCCGCGTACCCCAAAGTCGCCGCCAAGCGGCCGACAACTTCGGGCACAGAGTGGTCAACGAGCATTTCCCGGAGCGTCACCGCTCCGTCGCGCTTGGCCAGGCGCTTCCCCGTGGACCCCAGCACCAGCGGGACATGGGCGTACTCCGGAACCGGGAGGCCCAACAGGCTGGCGAGGTAGGCCTGGCGGGGAGCGCTGGACAGAAGGTCGTCGCCGCGCACAACCTGGTCGACGCACTGGAATCCATCGTCGACGACGACGGCCAGGTTGTATGCCCACCCCGGTTCCTGGCCTCCGCGGCGCAACACAAAATCATCGACCTCGCCGGTGTAGGCCCCACGGTAGTAATCATGAATGGTGAAGGAATCGGTCTCTGCGCGCAGGCGCAGGGCCGGGACGCGGCCCTGCGCGGCGAGGTCAGCGCGGCGTCGGGTACGGGCGGCGTCGTCAAGCGAACGGCATGTGCCTGGATAGCTGCCGGGGATCGCGTGCGGGGCGCGGGATGCCTCTTGGATGTCTTTGCGCGAGCAGTAGCACTCGTAGACGGGCAGTCGGTTCAGGGCAGCGGCGTAGGAGTCGAAGCGCGCGGACTGGTAGACAATCTCGCCGTCGAAGGTGAGGCCGAGGGTGAGCAGGTCATCGATCTGGCGCTGTGCGGACTCCGGGGATGAACGGCCGACGTCGATGTCCTCGACGCGCAGCAAGAAGTCGCGTCCGGAATGGCGGGCGAAGAGCCACGCGATGACAGCGGTGCGCAAGTTCCCAAAATGGAGATCACCGCTCGGGGAGGGTGCGTATCGTCCGGCGCCAGTCATGGGCCCTAGGATATCTGCCATGACAATTCCTCAACCTGGGCAGGGCGCCGCCATGACTTCTGAAGAGTCCGCGGCGTCCGGCAAAGTTCGTTTCATTCCCATCCACAACTCGGTGTACCCGGTCATCGTGGCGCTGTTCGTCGCGGTGTTCCTTATCTCCAATATCCTCGCCACCAAAGGCGTCTCCATTGGACCGCTGATTACCGACGGCGCCTTCTTCCTCTTCCCCGTCGCCTACATCCTCGGCGACGTGCTCAGCGAATGCTACGGCTTCAAGGCCACCCGGCGCGCCATCTTCACCGGCTTCGGCGTGACCCTCCTCGCGGTCGTCTCCTTCTACATCGCCATCTGGCTGCCCCCGGCCGAGTTCTACGAAGGCCAAGAACAATTCTCCTACGTGCTCGGCCTCGTCCCGCAGATCGTACTGGCATCTCTGGCTGGCTACCTCGTCGGCCAGTTGCTCAACTCGTGGGTGCTGGTGGCGATCAAAAGACGCACGGGCGAAAGATCCCTGTGGGCCCGCCTCATCGGCTCGACCGTCGTCGGAGAATTCGGCGACACCCTGCTGTTCTGCCTCATCGCCGCCCCGGTCATTGGCATCACGACGTTCCCGGAGCTGGCCAACTTCGTCATCGTGGGTTTCGTGTGGAAGACCCTCATCGAAGTCATCCTGCTGCCCGTGACCTACCTGGTCATCGGCTGGGTGAAAAAGCGCGAACACTACTAGGCACGGCGCGGGGCGGTTGGTACCCGGCACCCCCGCGCGATGGTCAGCGAGCTCAGGTCCATCTCCATGACCTGGCATGCCACGCCAGGCGGGGGCGATTACGCATCGCTAGGACTAGCTTCTAGGACTGGCTGGAAGCGTAGTAGCGGCCGAGGAACTCGTCCCGGTAGGCCTCAAAATCACCATTTTCAATGGAGGCTCGGATGTTATCTACCAAGCGCACCATGAACTCGAGGTTGTGAATCGTGCAGAGCGTGCCCGCGAGGAATTCCTTAGCCCGCAACAAATGGTGGATGTACGCGCGGGAGTAGTTCTCCGAAACGTAGCCGCCGAATTCCTCATCGACGCCGCCGAAATCCCGGCGGAACTTCGCGCCCATGAGATTGAGGCGACCATCGAGGGTGTACACGCCACCACGGCGACCCAACCGGGTCGGGGCCACGCAATCGAAGGTATCCGCACCGGCTTCGACCGCCATAAAAAGATCATCTGGCTCCGAAATCCCAAGGAGGTGGCGGGGGCGATCAACGGGCAACTCATCGCAGACCCAGCCGACGATGGTGCCCAGGTTGTTCTTCTCCAGCGCGCCGCCGATGCCGTAGCCGCCGAAGCCCCGGCGCCCCTCGGCCTCCGCGCGCTCCGACAGCTCGACGAGCCCGCGGGTAGCCTGCCTGCGCAGATCCTCATACTGCGCGCCCTGGACTACGCCCCACAGTGACTGCAAGGGCTTATCGGCGCGCTCGATGGTGAGGCGATCATGCTCATCCAGGCAGCGCTGCGCCCAACGGTGGGTGCGTTCCACGCTGGACTCCTGGTAGGAGCGAGTATCCATGAGCGTGGTTAGCTCGTCGAAAGCGAAGATGATGTCGGCACCAAGCTGGTGTTGGATCTGCATGGAAATCTCGGGAGTAAAGCGGTGCTTGGAACCATCCCGGAAACTGGTGAAGTCCACACCGTCCTCATCGACCCGGGCGAGGTTCGGCTTGTTGCGGGTGTGATGCTTGCCCTCGGCAGCCTCCATGGTCAGGGTTTTTTGGAAGCCCACGCCCTGGCTCATCACCTGGAATCCGCCGGAATCGGTGTAGGTCGGGCCGTGCCAGTTTTCGAAGGCGGCCACTCCCCCGGCCTCGTCGACAATGTCCGCGCCCGGCTGCAGGTACAGGTGATAGGCGTTGGAGAGGATGGCCTGCGCGCCGGTGAGACGAATCTGCTCCGGGGTCAAGGTTTTCACCGTTGCCTTGGTGGCCACCGGAATGAACGCTGGGGTCTGGATGTCACCGTGGGGGGTGTGGATGACGCCGGTGCGACCGTGGCGCCCACCTGCGCCAGCATCCGACAGTTGCGCGCCAACCTCAAAACTCAATCCCGATGTGCTCATGACGTCACCTTATCCATCTCTGCGCGGTGGGCCATCTCCGCAGCATGGCGGGACTCCCACTCCTTTTCCAATTCCGTGCCTTCGATATCGAGCCGCGGGATGAGACGGTCCAGCCACTTCGGGATCCACCAGGTGGCGCTGCCCATGAGGAACATGGTGGCGGGGACGAGTGACATGCGGACAAAGAAGGCATCGAAAAGCACACCGAAGCCGAGCGCGAAGCCGAAGATCTGAATGAACGGCAACGGCTGATCAATGAACGCGATGAACACCGCAATCATGATGAGGGCGGCGGCGGTGACCACGCGGGCGCCGCGGGTGAAGCCCACGATGGTGGATTCTTCGACGGCGTCGAGACGAAGTACCCGCAGAGGGACATCGGTCTCCCCCGCGTCCGCGGCGTTTTCACGCAGCGTGATGTAGTGCTCGCGCATGCGCGTGACCAAGAAAACCTGGTAATCCATGGCCAGGCCGAAAGTGACACCGATGAGGAAGATCGGCATGAAGGAAATCAACGGGGCCGGGGTGTTGACGAGGCCCCACAGGCCCTGCTGCCAGACCAACACCGTGACGCCGAAGGCCGCGCCGACGGAGAGCAGGAAGCCCAGACCGGCGACGACGGGGACCAGAACGGAGCGGAACACGGCGAAGAGCAAGAAGATAGCCAGGCCGACGACGATAGCGAGGTAGATCGGCATCGCCCCGGAGAGCCGTTCGGTGATGTCCATCTGCACGGCGGTGAGGCCGGTCATGCCGATCTTGACCCCGGTGGCATCGGAAATCTCTTCGCTTTGGGCACGCAGGCCGTGAGACACCTCGCTGGTGTACTGCTCATCCGGGCCGGTGAGCGGAGTGACCAAGACCTGGGCCGCGGTGGAGTCCTCGTTCACGCCCACAATCTGCGCGTGCTTGACTCCACCCACGCTCTTGAGCTGGCCGACGGTATAGAGGAAGGAACTCGACGCGGCCGCCTTCTCCCGGTCCACGGTTTCACCATTGGCCTCCGCCAGGGACGTCTGTGCTCGGACCAATGGCTCCAGGGCTGCGGAATCGGGATTGACGTCGTGAGCATCAACAATGACGAGGAAGGGCGCGTTAATACCAGCGCCAAAGCCCTCCGCCATGAGGTCGGCGGACTTACGCTGGGTGGTGTCCAAATTGGAGGTCGAATCCGACGGAAGCGACAGCTCCATGTTGAGCACCGGGGCGCTAAGCGCACCAAGGCCTAGGACGACTACGGCCATGACGAGGCCGGGGGCGCGGCGCACGAAACTGACCCAGCGGTTGCCCAAGGTCCGGCGCACGGGACGGCGCTTGCCCTTGCGCAGCGGGTGGCCGGCCACGCCCGGAATCCGACCTTTGAAGGTCCGGTCCCCCAGCACGCCGAGGAGCGCCGGGATGAATGTCAGCGCCACCAGGACCGCCACGAGGACGGTGAAGGCTGCGGACAAGCCCATCGCGGTGAGGAAGCCAATGTTGACGATGGTCAGCGCCGCCAGCGCGATGATGACCGTCGCCCCGGCGAAGACCACCGCTGAACCGGCTGTACCCACCGCCATGCCCGCAGCCTCGTCGGCGGGCATGCGTTCTCGTTCCGCGCGATAGCGCGAGAGGATGAACAGGGCGTAATCAATGCCCACTGCGAGGCCAATCATTACCGCCAGCACCGGAGTGATGTCGTTGAGCTCAATAAAGCGAGTTGCGCCGATGATCACCAGGGCACCGATGCCTACACCGATAACTGCGGTGAGCAGCGGCAAACCAGCGGCAACCAGCGAACCAAAGGTGAAGATGAGAACCACGAAGGCAATAGCCAAACCGATGAGCTCACTCGTCGTCTTCACCCGAATGGGATCACCGAAACCGGCGCCACCCGCCTCGACCTCAAGGCCCTGTTCACGTCCCAAGTCCATCGCGTGATTGACCACGTCCCGGTGCTCCTGGGTCACATCCATCGACGAGGGCACATCAATGTCGAAGGTGGTGTAACCAATGCGGCCGTCAGGGGAAATCATCCGTAAGTTCGCCGCATCCTGGCGGGCCATCTCCTCCGGCAACCCCTGCTGAGTCATCTGCTCGACCACCCCAGCCTCCAAGGCCGGCGAGAGCACGACCGGGTTGCCAAAGCGCTGGTCATTGGAAATATCGTGGAGGTTATCCCGGATGTAATTGACCACCGTGTCTATCGCCGCGGAATTCTCCGGCGACGCCAACTCCTGGCCCTCCGGGGCAGCAAACACCACGTTCACGCTGGCCGCGTTCGCTGGGTTTCCCGCGTCCGGGAAGCTATCCTTCAGCGTCGAAATAGCCTCGATCGAGGGGGTGCCGCCGATGGTGAACTGGCTGGAAAAAGGCTTCTGGATCGCCATTGCCCCACCGGCGATACCAGCCAAAATGCCTAACCAGATGACGATGACAATCCACTTTTTGTGGAAGGACCAGCGTCCCAGTTTGAAGAGGAGTTTTGCCACGGTGTTGGTGCCTTCTCACAAATAGAGGTGCAAACTTCCCCCAGTGTACCGAGGGTGAGAAAAGCCCCCGGTACCAAGATTGGCGCCGGGGGACTTCATGGCGGTGGCGGCGGGATTTGAACCCGCGGTTGGGGGTTACCCAACAATCGCTTTCGAGGCGATCACCTTCGGCCGCTCGGACACGCCACCGCGATACAGACTAACGGAGCGTGCCGGGTCCGACCAAATTACTTCTTGTCGTCTTTGAAGGAACCGATGACTTTGTTCACGCCATCCTTGATGGCCTCGCCTGCCTCGGAAGCCTTCTCCTTGATGTCAGCCTTGACCTGATCAGCACGGCCCTCGTCGCGGAGCTCGTCGTTGCCAACAGCTTCGCCGAAGCCTTCCTTGGCCTTGCCGCCGAGGTCCTGTGCCTTGTTTTCGAAATCACCCATGTTTGAGTCTCGCTTTCTGGATCATGTGGAACGATCGGACGGTTAACGTGATCCAGCTTACGCCCGCGGGCACTTGCGTGCAGAAATTTTTATCTTAAGTCCTCGAAGAAGGAACTCAGCAGCTCCGCGCACTCTTCTTCCAGGACTCCACCGCGCACCGCGGGGCGGTGGAGCTGGCCTGGGGCACGGACGGCGTCGATAAGCGAGCCGCAGGCGCCGGTTTTTGGCTCATAGGCGCCGAAGACGATCTCGCCGATGCGCGCGCCGACGAGCGCCCCCGCGCACATCGTGCACGGTTCGAGGGTGACCACGAGGGTGCAATCGGTCAGCCGCCACGCATCACCGTAGGCCCGCACGGCCCGGCGAATCGCCTCCACCTCAGCATGAGCAGTCGGATCGGCGTCCGCTTCTCGACGATTCGTCCCCCACGCCAGCTCACGCCCATCCAGGGAAAACACTACCGCCCCCACCGGAATATCCCCCGCGGGCGTCAGCCGAGCGATGTCCAAGGCCCGGCGCATCCGCGCCTCCGCCTCCACCAGCCCGTGCTCCCGCGGCAGCCTAGCCATCAAGCTCGGCGGCCTCCGCCAACTCATCCGCGAAGCCCAACTCTTCGGCGATACGCATGAGCTGCTCGGACGGCATCGGCTCCTGATCGTCCACGATTACGTCCAACACCTCCTCGCTCAACCCCAGGTCAGCGAGCAAATCAAAATCTCCATCGGGCCAGCCATCAACCTCATCGAGCTCATCCGCATCTACGTCGGGGATCTCGGCCCCCAGCTCCGCCAGGACACTCGCCGCAAAGTCATCGTCGACCGCCATCGTCGCATCCGATAGCAACAGCTGCACCCGATTCGGAGTCGGCCGAACGATAACAAAATACTCATCTTCCACGCACAACAACGCGAACGCCGGCCCCTCGCTGCGCATGGAACGCACCGCGCGAATCGACGTATCAATAGAGGAAAAATCATCTGCGAAAGAGCGGACGATCCACTGCCCCTCCGGCCTGGTCACTGTCACGGCAAAACTGTGGCCATACTCCTCGTGTTCCATACCGGTGAGCGTAGTCGCGTTGTGCCACACTTGTCAGGTGACCTCGACGAACGTGAAGCGCCCCATCTGCATCCTGGGACTCGGCCTCATCGGCGGCTCCCTCCTCCGCGACCTCGACTCCTGTGACCACCCCGTATTCGGCTACAACCGCTCCGCCTCCGCCGCCCACGCCGCCGCCACAGCTGGCTTCGACGTGAGCCCATCACTGGAAGAAACGCTCGCCCGTGCCGAGGAGGTCGGCGCTTTGATCGTCATCGCCACCCCGATGCCCGCGATCCCCATGCTTCTCGACGCCCTCCTCCTCCACGCCCCCACCTGCGGCTTCACCGACGTCGTCTCCGTCAAACGCAAAGTTCTCGAGCTCGTTGTCGAACGCGGCATGCAAGACCGCTACGTCGGCGGCCACCCCATGGCTGGCACCGCGGACAGCGGCTGGGATGCCTCCCAAACCGGCCTCTTCCAGGGCGCAGCCTGGGTCATCACCTATGATCACGCCCCCGACGCCAGCCCCGCATGGATCGAGCTGTGGACCGACGTCGCCACCATGATCCTCGCCGTCGGCGCCGAAGCCATCCCCGCCCGCGTCGACAGCCACGATGCTGCCGTCGCCCGCATCTCCCACCTCGTCCACGTCTTTGCCGAGGTCCTCGCCGTTGTCGGCGACAACGGCGGAGCGCTCGCCCAATCGCTCGCCGCCAGCAGCTTCCGCGACGCCACGCGCGTCGCTGGCACCCAACCCGCCCTCGTCCAAGCCATGTGCGAAACCAATGCCACCGCCGTCGTCTCCGCCTTGGACGAAGCATTATCCATGCTTAACGACGCCCGCGGGTCCCTCTCCACCCCCCATCCCGACATCTCTGACCTGGCGGACGGCGGCTACGCCGCCCGCGTCCGCTTCGAGGCCCGCCACGGTGCCCGGCGCGAATCCGTCTCCCCCGTCAAGATCTCCTCACGCCCCCTTCTGCGCTTGCACCCAGGCTCCCCCGGCTGGATTCAACAGCTCGAGCATGCGGAATCGCTGGGCGGGAGGATTGAGATTTTCTAGGGACGCGGAAAGTGCGATTTGAGTTCACCCATTAATCGAGTAGAAGTCGGCGCGCTCTCGATTAATGGGTGAACTCAAATCACACTTTCACTGGCTGCCCATCATCCTGGTCCGGTACCCGCTCGGTGACTCCCCAAATTCGGAACGGAACAACCGGGACACCTGGGAGGAATCCGAGAGGCCGTAGCGGGTGCCGATGGACTGAATAGACTCGGACACATGCAAAGGATCGGCGAGATCTCGGCGGATCAGCTCCAGCCGACGGCCGCGGATGTAGGCGCTGATGGTCAGGCCGTTGGAGGAAAACTGCGAGTGCAGGTGCCGCACCGAGACGAAAAGCGCCTCGGCGATCATGCGGGGACTGAGCTCCGTGTTATCCAAGTTGCGGTCAATATAGGCGATGGCCTGCTGAAAGAGCAGGTTATTCGACAATGGCCCGTCCGCTTGACTGAGTTCCGAGGACAATACGGTCACCAACATGTCCAGCGCGGAGCGCAGCAATGAACCCGCATACGGCCCGGTGAGCACCTCGAAGTTCAACGCGATTTGTTCGAACAACGGCACGGCCACCCGCCCCAAGCCCTCGTTGCCCGCGATCGGGACCGCCGTCACCTGAGCGATCTGATCCGGGGTCATCTGCACGAAGCTTTCCGGGAAATGCACCACCAGTGAATGCTGTGCGCCCGGGTACGACAAGCGATAGGGCCGCTGGGTGACATACAGAGCTAGATCCCCTGGTCGTAGCACGCAGTGTCGCCCATCCTGGGCGAGGGTGGATTCCCCCTCCATCTGCAGGCTGAGCTTGCAATGTGGGATGACGTCCCCTGGGATGTCGGCGTCGATCCGATCGACGGTGTGCGCGGGAGTCCTCATGTCGAATAGGGAAACGTCCCCCACCGTGACCACGCGCAGGTCGGCGCGGAAGCCCTCAGGGTCCTCGGTGTTGACCTGCAACGAGCCGAAGGGGGACGCGACCGCTGCCCGCCACTCGGCCAGGGTCAGCGAGGACTGAGCTGATAGGGACATGAACCCTCCACATCACACTCAATAGCAATGATCGTGCGCTCTTCTTCAATGGGGTGAAGATGTGTCTTAGGACACAATGAAGACAAACTTACCACCCAGGAGGAACCATGACTGAGTTAACGTTCGACGATCTTCTCGCCGCCATCGAAGACAGCAATGGCCGGGAGATTCTCAACCCGGCGACCGGCGAGCTCGTCGGCCGTGCCCCTGTGCATACCGTTTCGGATCTCAACGATGCGGTTCAGCGCGCCGCCGATAGTCAGAAGAACTGGGCGGCACTGACCGATCAGGAGCGCTGTGACTACCTGTTCAAAGCCGCAGACGCCATCGCTGCCGCGGCCGAGCCGCTCGCCCAATTGCTCTCCCGCGAGCAAGGCAAACCTCTCAACGGCCCCAACGCCCGCTTCGAGGTAGGGGCGTGCACCGCCTGGATGCAGGCCACCGCGTCCTTCGAGTTGAAAGAGGAAACCCTTGTTGATGATGGTGAGAAGCACGCCGTGATCAACTACCGCCCCATCGGCGTCGTCGGCGCCATCGGCCCGTGGAACTGGCCGATGATGATCACCATCTGGCAGGTGGCTCCTGCCCTACGGATGGGAAACACGGTCGTCGTTAAGCCGTCTGAATACACCCCGCTGAGCGTGCTCGCGCTCGTCCACGTGCTGAACACCGTCCTGCCGGCGGGGGTACTCAACATTGTCTCCGGCGAAGGAGACGTCGGTGCGGCACTGAGCACCCACGACGACATCGGCAAGATCATGTTCACCGGATCCACTGCCACCGGTAAGAAGATCATCGAGGCCTCCGCCGGAACCATCAAGCGCCTCACGCTCGAACTCGGCGGCAACGACGCCGGCATCGTGCTCGACGACGTCGACCCGAACGCCATCGCCGAAGGCCTGTTCTGGGGAGCATTCATCAACACCGGGCAAACCTGCGCCGCCCTCAAGCGGCTCTACGTTCCGGATGCCATCTACGACGAGGTCTGCGCAGCCCTCGTCGCAGTGGCGGAAAACATGCCGATGGGCGAAGGCCTAGACGAGCAAAACGTGCTTGGCCCATTGCAGAACAAGGCGCAATTCGACATCGTTGACCGGCTGGTCACAGCCGCCAAAGAGTCCGGTGCGCGGGTGCTTATCGGCGGCGATCCAGACCGCGATGCCCCGGGGTACTTCTACCCGACCACCTTGATCTCTGACATCGACGTCGACAATCCCCTCGTGGTCGAGGAGCAATTCGGCCCCGTTCTGCCGATCATCCGCTACACCGATCTGGACGCAGCCATCGCTAATGCCAACAGCCTGGACTACGGGCTGGGCGCCTCGGTCTGGTCTTCCGACCGAGAGCGGGCTGTGAAAGTGGCGGCCGGTATCGAGGCTGGCACCGTGTGGATCAACAACCACGGCGGCATCGACCCCCGCATCCCATTCGGCGGCATCAAGGGTTCCGGCTTCGGGCTCGAGTTCGGCGTCGAAGGCCTGAAGGCACTCGGAGTGCCGCAGGTCATCAGCGGGTAAACAGAAAGCCTTAACCCGTCCCTCGGTGTCAGCGTGGGACGGGTTTTGCTGTGCCTGACGGGAGTTAGGGGTTGCGGGGACCGCGCGGGCCGTAGTCAAAGTCGGCGGTCATCGGGCCGAAGGCCTTCAAACCATCTGGAGCATCCTCGGGATCCAAGTGAACCTCCAGGAATGCACCAACCCCCGAAGCATCGATACGGGCTAGGGCTTCCTCCAGCTCATTCTCCGTGGACGCCGAGTAGCTGACCATCGTGGTACCCGGGTGGAAAACCTTCGGAAGCTCGCCATAGTTCCAATTCGCCACGTCGTTGTAGCCGGAGTTCATTCCGAGAATGAACCGCTCGATGGTGTAACCACGGTTATTCACCAGCACAATGATCGGCGCCAGGTCTTCCCGCAAAATCGTTGAAAGCTCCTGCGCGGTCATCTGGAAAGAACCATCACCGATGAAAAGGATGTGGCGACGCTCGGGCGACGCGAGTTGGCTACCCAGCAGTGCGGGCAGGGTATAGCCGATGGATCCCCAGATCGAGGAGTTGATGTACTTGCTACTCGTGGGGAAGGTCTGTGCACCTAGGCCAATACTGGAGGTACCGGCATCGGCGATCACGACGTCATCAGAGCGCAGGAAGCGAGCAAACCGCGGCCACATTCTCGCCTGAGACAGCGAGGCATTGGGTTCTATGATCCACTCGGCCTGTTGCGCTGTCGGCTCGAGTTTCCCATCAGTCGCCCCCGGCATCCTTTCCAACAGGATGTCGAGGAGTTCGAGTCCGGTGATGCCTACGTAATGCTCCCCTTCAATGCTCACGTGCTGGTCGCCGAAGTCAAGGATGTCCTCCTCCGGAAGTTCATGGGTAAACGAGCCGGAATTGACCTCAATAAAACGGGGGGTGGTGGTGATCAGAAAGTCAGAATTTTCGACGGCCTCACGAACAGCAGGGAGCGACCCCGCACCGTTGTAGGTGCCGAGGTACAGAGGATGCTGCTCGTCCAGCACTCCCCGACCGGAGGTCAAATGCGCATAGGAAGTGTGAGTCTTCTCCGCAATGGCTTGCAGAGCGGGAACGAAGCCGTGGCGGTCGGCGTCCAAGTCCGCAAGAATCACCGGACGTTCGGCGCGGCTGAACAACTCCAAGATTCGCTCGGCAGCGGATTCCAACCGCTCTGGGTCACTGGTAGGCAACCTAGCGTCGAAGGGCGAGTCCGGAACTTCGACGGTCAGGTGGGAGATGTCCGAGGGCAGCTGAATGTGGACCGGGCGCTTCTCCCGGAGGCAAGTGTGCAGCGCACGGTCGATCTCCTCGACGGCATTCATCGGGGTGAGGCGAACTGCTACGTCGGTGAAATGCCCAATGCTCTCCAGCATGTTGCTGAAGTTTCCGTCAGCCATCGTGTGATGAAGCGCGTAACGATCCTCCGTCGCATAAAGCGGAGGGGAACCCGCGATGGAGACGACTGGGACGTGCTCCGCAGCAGCACCGGCGATGCCGTTGAGAGCACTTAGTTCACCCACACCGTAAGTTGTCAGCAGAGCGGAAATTCCACGCGAGCGAGCGTAACCGTCGGCAGCGTAGGCGGCATTGAGTTCGTTGCAGGTACCGACGAACCGAATGCCGTCAGTCTCATCGACTTGCTCCAACAAGCTGAGATTGAAATCGCCAGGGACACCGATGATTTCAGTAATACCGACCGTCTTGAGCCGGTCAAGCAGGAATTCTCCGATGGTGATACGCATAAACACACTCCTTGCTAGTAAATGAGAAGTTTGGACTCCGGTCGAGGTAGCGAGGATCGAAGGCACTCGCTTGCATCCCTTGCTCAGCCATATGGGTGGCTAGGTATATGGGTAGCCAGGCGCCCATACATATGCCCATCCACTGAAAGCCTCAACTTCAGCGTTCTTGTCCGGGTTACCTTTTTGTGTTGTAGGCGCCGAATTTTTCGGCGAGTGCGGCAGTTGAGGAGGCGAGTAGCTGCACGTCGGCACCCACCGCGACGAAGTCCGCACCGGCATCGATGTAGTACTTCGCCTGTTCGTTGTTAAAAGCGTTTACTCCCACGGGTGTACCGACGACGTTGGCGGCCTTGATGGTATTGAGCACATGTGCGACGACGTCTTCGTGGTTCTGCTGTCCGAGCAAGCCCATCGATGCCGCCAGATCGGAGGGACCGATGAACACGGCATCGACTCCGTCGACGGTGAGGATGTCCATGGCGTTGACGGCTGATTCCTCGGACTCCACCTGAACAGTCAGGCTGACGTGCTGCGAGGCAGCTCCCAAATAGTCCGGCACCTTGTTCCAACGGGCGGAACGAGCCAGGGCACTGCCCACCCCGCGTACGCCCCGTGGCGGGTAGTGCATAGCTGCCACCGCGACCTCGGCGTCAGCGACGGTGTGCACCATAGGCACCATGATGTTCTGGGCTCCCAGGTCGAGAAACTGCTTGATCAGCACGGTGTCATTAGCCGGGACCCGGACGATCGGGGTAACCGGATAGGGACCCACCGCCCGAAGAATGTCCAGGGTGGATTCGAGCCCGATTGGAGAGTGCTCTCCGTCGACGAGCACCCAATCACACCCGGAGGAGGCGACAATCTCAGCGGCCGTGGCGGAACCGGAGCACACCCACAGGCCCACCTGGGTTGCCTTCCGCTGGGCGATGACCTCGGGGAAGGTGGGGGGAAGTTCTAGATGAAACGGCATGTGATGGCTCCTAGATCTCCGAAGTCGGCATGGACGGTGTCTCCCGGGTTAACCCACATCGGCTTGGTAAAGGAGCCTGCGAGAATGATGTCCCCAGCCTCCATGGCGGCACCGTGGGCGTGGAGCTTATTTGCTAGCCACGCCACTCCCATGGCGGGGTGGTTGAGGACGGCCGCAGCGACCCCGGTGTCCTCGATCGATTCGTTGCGGTAGAGCAATGCGGAGACCCAGCGCAGATCCACCGCATCTGGGGCGACGGGGTTGCCGCCGTAGACCATGGCACCCATTGCGGCATTGTCGCTGATGGTGTCGATGATGGTTCGGCCTGGCATTTCGATGCGCGAGGCAAGGATCTCCAAAGCGGGAACGAGGTATTCCGTGGCTCTGAGGACGTCGAAGATGGTGGTATCCGGGCCCTCGAGACGGTCTTTGAGGACGAAGGCCAGCTCTACCTCGATGCGCACGTTGGAGAACCGGCCGTGCTCAATGACGGAACCGTTCTCGAAGACCATATCGGCGAAGATCGCGCCGTAGTCGGGTTCCGTGATGCCGGTGGCTTCCTGCATGACCTTGGAGGTCAGGCCAATCTTGCGGCCAACGAGGCGCCGCCCGGATTGGATGCCGCGTCGCATCCACTCGTTTTGCACCGCGTACGCGTCCTCGACGGTCATCTCCGGGTGCCGGGCTGACAGTAGCGGGATCGTCGTGCGGTCCCGCTCCGCGGCGGCGAGCTCGTCGGCAATGCCGATGATGCGTTCGTTGTCCAACATGTACCGTGTCCTTCTTTGTATGCTTCGCGTCGTTCTTAGAGCTGGTGACCCAGCTTGTACTCGCCCAGCTTCCATTCCGGCATGGATTCTGTGCCTTGGTCAGCCCGGGTGTAAGAAAAGCCGTCGGCCCCGATGGTTTCCTCGAGTTCAGAGGCATCAGTGCGCTCGGTGAGCGGGACAACGTTTCCGTCGAGGTCAAGGACGCGGGAACCGTCGCGGTACCAGGACGGCACGACCGGAGTTCCCCACCAATCGCGGCGTTGGTTGTCGTGGACATCCCAGGAAACTCGCGGGTTGTCCGGGTCACCGGTGTAGTAGTCCTGGGTGTAGATCTCCACCCGATGCCCGTCCGGATCGCGCAGGTAAAGGTAGAAGGCATTGGAGACGCCGTGTCGGCCCGGCCCGCGCTCGATGCGGTCGGATTCTCGCAGGGCACCGAGCTTGTCGCAGATGGCGATGATGTTGTGCTTCTCGTGGGTGGCAAAGGCGATGTGGTGCATGCGGGGGCCGGCACCACCGGTCATGGCTGTGTCGTGGACCGTCGGCTTGCGGCGCATCCATGCGGCATAAACAGTGCCGTCACTGTCGGAGATATCCTCCGTGACCCGGAAACCCAGGTCCTCCATGTATCCCACGGCCACGGGTACGTCGGGAGTGATCTGGTTGAAGTGGTCGAGCCGGACCAGGGCACCCGGGATGTGCATTTGATAATCCCAGGCTAAACGGTCGACGTGCTCGACGTCATGGAAGAACTCATAGGGGAACCCCAACGGGTCTTCGACGCGAACGGAGTCACCAATTCCCTTTACGAAGCCGTCCTGGCGGCGCTCCACGCGACAACCGCGAGCTTTGTACCACTCCTCGGCGCGGTCGACGTCCTCCGGCGAGCGGACTCGGAAGGAAAAGGCCGCGACGGCAGCTGCCGGGCCCTGACGCAACACGAGGTTGTGGTGGATGAACTCCTCGTAGGTACGCAGGTAAATCTCCTGGTCATTCTCCTCCGTGACCACGAGGCCGAGGGTATCAACATAGAAGCGGCGCGAATCCTCCAAGTTGGTAACGATGATCTCCATATAGGCGCAGCGGAGGATATCTGGGGCGGTAAATGTAGTGGGGTCTGACATGACTATCTCCTCGAGGTTGCGGAAGAAGGGCTCATGGGAAACGGACTAACCATCTGAAGTGACGGCCTTGCCGAAGACCGGATTGTGGACCTTGCCCAGGTTGATGTGGACAGCTTGCTGGTCGGTGTAGAAGTCGATGGAGCGGTAGCCACCCTCGTGACCCAGACCAGAAGCCTTGACGCCCCCGAAGGGGGTACGCAGGTCACGGACATTGTTGGAATTGAGCCACACCATGCCAGCCTCCACACTTTGCGCGAAGTTGTGCGCGCGCGTGAGATCTGAGGTCCAGATGTAGGCTGCCAAGCCATACCTGGTGTTGTTCGCTAACTCGAGGGCCTCCTCCTCTGTGTCGAAGGGAGTGATAGCCACGACGGGGCCGAAGATTTCCTCTTGGAAGATCCGTGCCTCTGGTGCAACGTCCACGAAGACGGTGGGTTGGACGAAGTTGCCCTCCGCGAACCCTGCCGGACGCTCGCCGCCGGCGGCCAGGGTGGCTTCCGACTTACCAATCTCGATGTAAGAAGTGACCTTGTCGTAGTGCTCCGGGTGAACCAGGGCGCCAACCTCGGTTGCCCGGTCGGAGGGCAGACCTACTTTCACTCGCTTGGCCTGGGCGGTGTAGCGCTCCACAAACTCGTCGTAGATTCCCCGCTGGACCAGAATGCGGGAGCCCGCGGTGCATCGCTCCCCGTTGAGGGAAAACACGCCAAAAACTGTGGCGTTGATTGCCTCCTCCAGGTCCGCATCGTCGAACACTACGGCAGGGGATTTGCCACCGAGTTCCATCGACAAGCCCTTGAGGTACGGGGCGGCGTTTCCGAAGATGATTTGTCCGGTTCGGGACTCGCCGGTGAAGGAGATGAGGGGCACATCCGGGTGCTTGACCAGCGGATCACCGGCGTAACCTTCCTCACCGAAACCGTTGACTAGGTTGAACACACCGTTTGGCAGACCCGCCTCCTCAAAGATTCCGGCCCACAGCTGAGCGGACAGTGGGGTGAACTCTGCAGGCTTGAGAACGACGGTATTGCCGGTGGCAATCGCCGGGGCAAGCTTCCATGACTCCAGCATGAACGGGGTGTTCCAGGGGGTAATGAGACCGGCGACGCCGATGGGTTTGCGGTTGACGTAGTTGACCTGACGTCCCGGCACCTTGAAGGTGTCGTCCACCTGGGCGACGATCAAGTCAGCGAAGAAACGAAAGTTCTCGGCAGCTCGACGGGCCTGGCCCTTGGCCTGGGTGATGGGCAAACCTGAGTCGAAGGACTCCCAGGCAGCGAGGGTGTCCTCCCGAGACTCGACGATATCGGCGATCTTGTGCAACACACGGGATCGCTCGCGCGGAAGCATGCGCGGCCAGGGCCCCTCGTCAAAGGCCTGCTTGGCGGATGCGACAGCGGCATCAATGTCAGCGGGTTTTCCCGAGGCCGCCTTAATGTAGTTCTGGTTCGTGACCGGGTCGAGGACGTCGAATTCGTCGCCATCGATGGAATCGACGAATGCGCCGTTGATGTAATGTCGGATCTCCTCCGGCAGGTCGGTGGGCATGGCGGCATTGTTGTTAGTCATGATGTCTCTCTAGGGATTGTCCTGGGTGGAGTTAACGATGCTGCGGTAAGTGGTGCTGGTGACCAGTCGGTGATCACGGATCTTGCGTTCGATATAAGACGGTTCGACCCCAGCCTCGATGAGCTTGATCAGCTGATCGTGCTCCTGCACGGAGCTGTGGGCGCGTTGTGGGATGAATCGGAAAGTGGAATCTCGGAAGTAGTCCAGCCGATCCCACTCGGTGTAAAGCAGCTCGAGTAGCCGACTGTTCGGGCAGCGGCCGAAGAGTGTCCGGTGGAATTTCCAGTTCAGTTCAGTGAAAGCCTTAGGGTCGAAATCCGCGAGCGTGGCCTCCATCTTTTCGTTGAGCTCCCGGGCCTTGGCTATCTGCGGGGGCCCGAGGTGCGGGACGGACAATGCGGTGGCTCGCCCCTCCAGGAGCGCGATGGTTTCCATTGTTTCGAAGTAGGCCTCTTGGTTCAGAGTGGAGACCCGCGCTCCGACGTTGCGCTCGTAAGTGACCAGTCCTTCGGCCTCGAGCTGACGGATAGCTTCGCGAACCGGAACCGGGCTGATCGCGAATTCATCCGCAATGGCACTGAGAACCAAACGGTGTCCAGGGGGATATTCGCGACTGCGAATCCTGGCGCGGATCCACCCGTAGGCTTGCTCGGCCTTACTCAACCGGTTGGCGTCTTGAATGTTGTCAGTTGTCATCGGTCATTCCTTCCGCGCTGGCTGAGGTACCTCAACCGGGTGCTCGGCAAGGTACGCCTGGTAAGCCTTCTTGTTCTCCCCGACCGGGGGGAACAACCCGTCGAGCGACCCGCCCTCCGACACACGCTCGGCGACCCAGCTGTCCTCATGTTCCTTGGACAGCGCAGCGGCCGCGATTTCCTCGGCCAGGTTGCGTGGGATGACGATAACGCCGTCATCGTCACCAACGATGATGTCTCCCG
The DNA here is from genome assembly GCF_030408455.1 of Corynebacterium atrinae. Classification (NCBI taxonomy): domain Bacteria; kingdom Bacillati; phylum Actinomycetota; class Actinomycetes; order Mycobacteriales; family Corynebacteriaceae; genus Corynebacterium; species Corynebacterium atrinae. Next base: position 170,550 of record NZ_CP046977.1, on the reverse strand, counting down.
GCACTACTGTGGCGTTGCCGCAGGCAATGGCCAGATCGTGATCCCACGGAACGTGCTTTCGCCCGAGGACCGCCGGGTGAGGCCCTTGGGAAAACACCGGCAGACCGACCTCGCGAACCTCCTCGTAATCTCGAACACAACCGTCGGTAACCACACCGGCGGCGCCACGGAACTTGGCGCGCAATGCGAGGATGTCTCCCATCGTCCCCGAGCCAGCTTCACCCCGGGCCTCAATCACCAGGACCTCACCCGGGCGGACGGCGTCGAAGGCGCGCTTCTGGGCGTTGAATCCACCACCATGGGAGGTGAACAGGTCCTCCCGCCCCGGCAGGAACCGCAGAGTACGGGCGATGCCTACCATCTTGGTGCCGCGTTCCTGCGGGTAAACGCCCTCGATGACGACCTGGTTGAGGCCCCGGTTACGCAGCTGGGCGGACAATCCTGCGGTGGGGATAGCCTCCAACATGGCGCGCAGCTCGTCGCTGATGGCGTTCGGGTCTTCGGCCAATCCGGCAGCGGCCCGAGTCCCCCAGGCCTCCTCGCGCTGTTTGTCATCGATGGCGGGCAACATGCCGATGCCCTCGTCAAAGTTCCCAGGACCGGAGACCACGGTGGTCCGCAGCCTGCCGGAGGTGGGCGCACCCATGGCGGTGGGGGCGTCAACTTCAACCTCCACGACGTCGCCTGGTTGGATGACGGTCGAGCCGGCCGGAGTGCCGGTGAGGATGACGTCCCCGGTCTCAAGCGTCATGTGTTGAGAGAGATCCGCCACGAACTGGGCCAACGGAAAGATCATCTGTTCATCGCCCGTGCCGTCATCTTGGACCAACTCACCGTTGACCCAGGTGCGCAGACGCAGGGCCTTGGGATCTACCACCCGGGCGTCGATAAGCCTCGGACCAATGGGGGTGTACCCATCGCGGCTTTTTGAGCGGGTGTTAGAGCCCTTGTCCTGAGCCCGGTAGTCGTAGATACCAAGGTCGTTGGAGGCGGTGACATGGGAGACGTGGTCCCACGCCTCCTCCAGAGGGACGTTGCGAGCGGATTCGCCGATAACAAGGGCAATTTCCCCCTCAAAGGCGAGCAATTCGGTTCCCTCAGGGCGCACAACCTCGGCGCCGGAAGGTGCCAGCGAGCTGGTGGCCTTGATGAAGTAGGACGGCTGTTTCGGGCGGCGACCGCGCTGCGCGGCACGGGATTCGAAGGCCAGGTGGACGGCGATAATTTTGCCCGGATTGATGGGCAACTGGGACGCAACTGTCAATGGAACCCCCTGTGGGAATTAAAAACACCTTGCAATTGAGTTCAGATCGTATATTATCCCCCCTAAGTCTGCAAGTGCTGCAGATCACAGACTTGGACACTTCATGATGTGCGACACAACCACTCCGGAGATGAAATGCCCCAACCAACCACCCCCACACCACCTGTGAGCTCGACTCGGGAACAACGACGCGTCGTCGCCGCCACCACTATCGGTACCGCTATCGAGTGGTACGACTACTTCCTCTACGCCGCCGCGGCCGGCCTCGTCTTCAACAAGCTGATGTTCAGCCCGCTCGGCACCGGCGGAGCTACCATCGTGTCCTTTTTGACGGTGGGCCTTTCGTTCCTTTTCCGCCCCTTCGGCGCTTTCCTCGCCGGCCATTTCGGCGACCGCTACGGCCGCCGAGCCGTCCTCATGGTCACTTTGTTCGCCATGGGTGGAGCCACCGCTCTCATTGGCCTGCTGCCCACCTATGAATCGATTGGCATCCTCGCACCGATACTGCTCATCCTGCTGCGCATCATCCAAGGTATTTCCGCAGGCGGAGAATGGGGCGGGGCGGTCTTGCTCGCTGTAGAACATGCCCCCAAGGGCAAGCGTGGCCTCTTCGGCGCAGGCCCTCAGGTCGGCGTCCCGATGGGCCTGCTGATGTCATCTGGCCTCCTCGCACTCATGAACGTCATCGCTCCCGGTGACGCATTCTTGGAGTGGGGCTGGCGGGTGCCCTTCCTTCTGTCGATCGTGCTCGTCTTCATCGGCTACTTCATTCGCGTCGGCGTCGACGAGTCCCCAGTGTTTGAGGAGATCGCCCAGCGGAAAGAAACCACCGCCAACCCTGTCGGTACCCTGTTCAAGCGCTACACGCCGCTGGTCATCGTGGCGGCCCTGCTCTTCGCCGGCCAGAACACGGTTGGCTACATGACTACCGGCGGCTATGTCCAGAACTACACCACCAACCCTGAGGGTCTGGCCCTAGAGCGCGGCGATGTGCTGTTGGCGGTCACCTTCTCTGCCGTGATTTGGGGTATTTCCACCCTGTTCGCCGGGTGGGTCTCCGACTATCTCGGGCGACGGAAAACCTACATCGTCGGCTACCTCATTCTCGGAGCTGGGGCCGCGGCCTTGTTCCCCCTAATCAACACGGGCAGCCTGCCGTCCCTTTACGCGGCCCTGTCCTTCCTCAGCGTCGGCCTGGGCCTCACCTACGGTCAGCAGGCAGCGGCCTACGCCGAGATATTCCCCGCTTCGATCCGCTTCTCAGGCGTGTCCGTCACTTACGCCCTCGGCTCCATCTTCGGTGGCGCCTTCGCCCCGTCCATCTCAGCGGCCTTAGTGGAGGCAACCGGCACCACTACGTCCGTCACTATCTACCTGCTCATCATGGTCACCGTCGGCTTGACCGCCGCCATCTTGTTGCGTGATCGCACCGACATTCCTCTGGGCCCCGACCATGAGGAGGAACAGGCGCGCGGGCAGTTCCAGTTCAGCCGCTAGCCACGCTTCCCCCTTCAGCAGCCTCCACTTTCGTATACGATCCACCACTTTACTGCCCCGGCCCCAGATCGAAGTCCCACACCTCTCCCTCGATTCACCGCAGGAGGTCACCATGCAATTCCATCATTACGGATACGTCTCCGAAAACCCCAGACGTCATACACCAACGGGCATCGGCGTAAGCCGCCCCGAGGAACTGCCTGACACCATGGATGTCCTCGTCATCGGCTCCGGTCCCGCTGGCATGATCGCCGCAGCCCAGTTGTCAATGTTTCCGAATGTCCACACCCGCCTCGTCGAGCGACGCCCTCATCGTCTTGGCTTGGGACAGGCGGACGGTATCCAGGCCCGTTCTGTAGAGACCTTTCAAGCCTTCGGTTTCGCGAACGAGATCACCGACGAGGCGTACCGCATTACCGAGATGTCGTTTTGGAACCAAGACCCCGAGCACCCCGAGAACATCATCCGCACCGGTCGCCCCATCGACGATGAATTCGGGATCTCCGAGTTCCCCCACCTGATTGTCAACCAAGCCCGCGTCCTGGACTACTTCGCACGGTTCGCGGCCAACTCTCCGTCACGCTTGACCCCGGATTACGGCTGGGAGTTCGTTGGCCTGCAGATCTCTGAAGATCCGGAAAACGAGGAGTATCCGGTCACGGTGGAACTCAAGCGCACCATGCCGGACGAGGAGGAGTACTCCCGTTTCGTCCGCACTCGGTACGTCATCGGTTCCGATGGAGCTCGTTCCCAGGTCCGCCGGTCCATCAACCGCAAGCTCCAGGGAGACGCTGCGAACCATGCTTGGGGCGTGATGGATGTGCTGGCGGATAGTGACTTCCCGGACATTCGAACCAAGTGCGCCATCCACTCGAAGCACGGCTCGATTCTGCACATCCCTCGCGAGGGAGGTTACTTGTTCCGCATGTACGTCGATCTCGGCGTCGTGCCAGCTGGCGACCAAGGCGCCATCCGCAACACCCCGCTCGAAGCTGTCATTCGCAAGGCCAACGAGATCACTCACCCGTACTACGTGGACGTTAAGGAGGTCGCCTGGCATTCCATCTACGAGGTCGGCCACCGCCTCGTCGATGCCTTCGACGACGTCGATCTTGATATCAACCCCGATGGACATCCGCGCATTTTCCTCACTGGAGACGCCTGCCATACCCACTCCGCAAAGGCCGGCCAAGGCATGAACGTGTCGATGCAGGACGGTTTCAACATCGGCTGGAAACTCGGCCACGTCCTTGATGGCCGAGCCTCCGAGGACCTATTGAAGACGTATTCGGGTGAGCGCCAACCGGCTGCGCAGAATCTGATCAACTTCGACAAGGAATGGTCAACACTCATGGCCACTCCGCTCGATGAATTGGAAGATCCAGACGCGATCGAGAAGTACTACGTCGAGGCTGAGGAGTTCGCCGCCGGGTTCCTCACCACCTACGAGGAGAACCTCATCACCGGTAGCACCGAGCATCAAGACCTAGCCACCGGCTTCCCAGTCGGCCGCCGCTTCAAGTCCCACCGGGCGATGCGCCGCTGTGACGCGAACGTTCTCCATCTGGGCCATCAACACTACGCGGACGGCCGGTGGCGAATCTACGCCTTCGCCGATACCCCACCACCGGGTCAGCCCTCGAAGCTCACCGACTGGGCGCAATGGCTCCATGAGTCGGAGGAGTCCCCGGTCCGAGCCCACACCCCAGTCGAAGGTGATGAGAACGCCTACTTCGACGTCAAGGTCATCTACCAGCAGCACTACCACGATTTTGATGTCACCGACGCCCCAGAGGCCTTCCGTCCGAAGGTCGGACCGCACAAGCTCAAGAACCTGGAAAACGTGTGGTCCGCGCTGAGAGAAGAAGACATTTTCGACGCCCGCGGCATCAGCCGCGATGGCGCCGTCATCGTGGTCCGTCCGGACCAGTACGTCGCTGCGGTTCTACCGCTGGATGACACCCAAGCGCTGGCGGACTTCTTCGCCCCCATCCTGGGCTGAGCGGAACCCAAAACCGGCACTTCCTAACAACTTGGCGGGTGTGGAAGGGGGATTGACCCCGGAGTTGTTAGGAAGTGCCGGTTTCGCCGGCCCCACCAGCGAAAAATTCAGGGCCTCCCACCGAAACCGGTGGTAGGCCCTGAACTAGATGGTGCGCCCGGAGGGATTCGAACCCCCAACCTTCTGATCCGTAGTCAGATGCTCTATCCGTTGAGCTACGGGCGCCGGCCGCTGTGAGTTTCTCACTGTGCAACGAGAATGTACTTTACCCTCGTTGCCAGTGACAAACAAAACCGCTGCTTAGACGACCAATCCGAAGACCGGGACGGCGATGAAGTAGGCGGCGAGGGTGATGAGGATGACGGCGATGACGTTGAGCCAGATGCCGCCCTTGATCATGTCGCCGATCTTGACGTAGCCGGAGCCGTAGGCGATAGCGTTCGGCGGGGTCGCGACGGGGAGCATGAACGCACAGGTGGCTGCGAGTGCGACGGGGATGGTGAGAAGGAGGACGTTCATGTCCGTCGAGCTGGTCAGGCCGATGCCGACTGCGACGCCACCCATGATGGGAAGGAAGGTCGCGGCGGTGGCGGTGTTGGAGGTGAACTCGGTGAGGACGAGGACCAGCAGGGCGACGGCGCCCATGAGGAGGAAGATCGGTAGGACTTCGAGGTTCTTGGCCTTTTCACCGATCCACAGGGAGAGGCCGGTGGCGGTGAACATGCCGGAGAGGGAGAGTCCACCGCCGAAGAGCAAGAGAACATCCCACGGGACTTCGTTGGCGGTCTTCCAGTCGAGGAGGCGGACGCCGGTTTTTCCGTTTGCGGGAAGGGCAAACATGAGCAAGCCGGCGATGATGCCAACGATGGCGTCTTCGTAGAGGATTTCGGAGCCGGTCCAGTCGATGATTAGCGGGGCGAAAACCCAGGTGAGCGCAGCGGCAAGGAAGATGACGCCGACCATGATCTGCGGGCGGGTCCAGGGACCCATCTTCTGGATTTCTTCACGGATGAGCTCACGGCCGCCGGGGATCTGGTCCATTTCCGGCTTGAACACGTTGATGAGGACGAGCCAGGCGATGAGGGTAAAGGAGGCGGCGACGGGGACGCCGACCATCATCCACTGGCCGAAGCCGATGGTGATGCCGTGGGCTTCCTTCATGTAGCCAGCGAGCAGGGCGTTGGGCGGGGTGCCGATGAGGGTGCCCAGGGAGCCGATGGAGGCGGAGTAGGCGATGGCGAGCATGAGGCCGGTGGCAAAGTTCTTCTGCTTGCGCATACCGCCGACGATGCCGGCGGTCAGCTGCAGGACGGACAGGCCGATGGGGAGCATGACGACGGCGGTCGCGGTGTTAGACACCCACATGGAAAGGAAGCCGGTCGCGACCATGAAGCCCAAGATCAGGCGCTTGGGGCTGGTGCCCACGGCCATGACTACGGCGAGTGCCATGCGACGGTGCAGGTTCCAGCGCTGGAGACCCAGGGCCAGGAGGAAGCCGCCGAGGAAGAGGAAAATGGTGGAGCTGGCGTAGGGGCCACCCACCTGCGCGAAGGTCGCTACCTGCGCGATGGGGAACACCGCGATGGGCACGAGCGCGGTAGCGGCGAGCGGGATGGCCTCGGTCATCCACCACACGGCCATCAACACAGTGATCGCGGCAACGATACGCATCGACTGGTGGGTGTATTCGGTGTCGGCTTTGGCACCGGCTGATTGGAGGACTGTCTCGGCGGCATCAGACGGGAAGATGAAGTAGACCAGTGCGGCGAGCAACAGGCCAATGATGATGCCGGCCGCTTGGCGGTGCCATTCACGGGAGTCGCGGATTTCGGTGAGATCACCTTCAGTTGTGGCGGTGCTCTCGTGTGTGTGAGGAGTGCTCATATGGCGTGCACAGTCCTTTATTCAAGTCGGGGGAGAAAATCATAGATTAGATGTGATGTTACTGACATCTAGGGTCAGAACCGGAAATTCTCACGGCTCATCGGGCGTGAACACGGTTACAGATGACCGCCACGCTTGCCTGACCTGCCCCAATCTCCCCGCGTCGGCCATATAGCACCCCCAGTATGGGGGCATCCGGCATGTACCTTAAAGGCCAAGCACAGCCTTAGCTATGAGGAAATAGATAATCAGGCCGGTGGCATCGCAGAACGTAGAGATGAACGGGTTGGAAAAGACGGCGGGGTCAGCGCCCAGCTTCTTGGCGATGATTGGCATCAGCCCGCCCACGGTCGCCGACATCATGCACACCAGCAGCAAGGTCGAACCGATAACAATCCCAATCGGCAGGCCATACACCAGCGTGGCCAGCCCGAATCCGAGGCCGCCGAGGAGGGAGCCGAGGACGACGCCGACCCGCAGCTCCCGCCAGGCGACGTGCAGGATGTCCCTGGCGCGGACGTCGCCAAGCGCGATAGCCCTGGTGACGGTGGTGGCGGCCTGGTTGCCGGTGTTGCCGCCGGTGCCGGTGAGCAGCGGGATGAACAGGCTGAGGACGACCGCCGCGGCGAGCGTGTCCTCGAATGTGTCGAGCACTTGCACAGTGAGGAGCGCGGACAGGGCGAGGACCAGCAGCCAGACGATGCGGGATCGCACGACCTTGAGCAGCGGCGTCGATAAGTAGGGCTGTTGGAGTGGTTCCGAGGCACCCGAACGGGCGGAGTCCTCGGAGTCAGCTTCTTCGACGATTTCGTGCGCGTCGTCGAAGGTGAGCACACCGACTAGGCGGTTAGACTCGTCGACGATCGGCATCGCCAGCAGGTCCAGCGCCAAGAACCAGCGAGCGGTTTCCTCCGCCGAGTCATGTGCCTCCGCCACGACCGGCGGTTTCATCAGCGTATCGACGCCCCCGTGCCCCTCCGCCGTAAACAAGTCCCGCAGGGAGGTCACACCGACGACCACGCGATCATGCGTGATCACCGGCACCGTGTAAATGGTCTCCACCTGATCGGCGACCCGCCGTAGCTCCGCTAGCGCCGCCTCCACCGTCATCGAAGCGTAGATCAGCGGCACCTCCGGTGAGGTCCGGCGACCAACCGAGCCCTTGGGGTAGCCGAGCACAACCCCGGTGACATCACGCTTTGGGTCATCAAGCGTCTTGAGTAGCCGTTCAGCGATCTCAGCGGGCAGCTCATCGAGCAGGGACACCCGGTCCTCGGGGCCGAGTTCGGCGAAGAAGTCGTAGACGGCGGCGTCGCCAAGCGCGTCGATGAGATCCGCCTGATGGGCCGCATCAAGCGCGTCGAACACCGCGATCGAACGGCTCCGAGAGAGCAGCCGCAAAACCAGCGCGGCGCGAGTCGGGGTGGAACGCTCAACGAGGGCGACGATGTCCTTGATCGGCGCCTCATCCAGCAGATCCGAGAGTTCCTCGGCCCGCTCCGGTGGAACCTGGGCGTCGGCGCGGAGGATCTTTTCCAGGCGATCGAGCACGTTGCTGGTCATAGCAAGGTCTCCTCGGTCGGGAACTGACGCCGAAATCCCCAGGCAGACCGCGGCCTATCTGGGGATTTAACTTGGTGCGCCCGGAGGGATTCGAACCCCCAACCTTCTGATCCGTAGTCAGATGCTCTATCCGTTGAGCTACGGGCGCAGCGCGGAGACGAGAGGATTCGAACCTCCGGCCCGCGGTTAAGCAGGCAACTCATTAGCAGTGAGTCCCATTCGGCCACTCTGGCACGTCTCCCGGCCCACGATGAGACACCGTGAGACCTCTGCGAATCCTACCCGGGCCCCTCCCCTGCAATCAAACCGCAATCAAACTACGTCACTATCACACTAGAATCGGGCCCATGATTCGCCCCGAACTAGCTGATATGCCAGCCTACGTCCCCGGTAAGCGCCAATTGGAGGCGCTGAAGCTCTCTTCCAACGAGGTGTGCACCGCTCCCCTCGCTGTGGCTGCCGCGGCAATGGCCGAGGCCGCAGCCGGGGCCAACCGCTACCCGGATATGGGGGCGGTGGATCTGCGGGAAGCCCTGGCTGACCAGCTGGATCTATCCCCCGACCAGATCGCCGTCGGCAGCGGGTCATCCGCCCTGTGCCAGCAGTTGGTGCAGATTGCCGCGCAACCGGGGGACGAGGTCATCTTCCCGTGGCGCAGCTTCGAGGGTTACCCCATTTTTGTCCAGGTGGTCGGCGCGACGCCTGTCCCCATTCCCCTCACCGAAGCAGGTGGCCACGATCTTAAGGCCGTGGCCGCGGCCATCACTGATCGCACTCGCCTAATCTTCGTGTGCAATCCGAACAACCCCACGGGTACCACGATCACTCAGGCCGAGTTCGACGAGTTCATGGCGAAGGTGCCCAGCGACATTATCGTCGCGCTGGATGAGGCGTACTTCGAATACAACCACGCGGAAGATACTCCGGTGGCCACGGAGGAGATCGTGAAACACCCCAACGTCGTTGGGCTGCGCACGTTCTCCAAGGCCTACGGCCTCGCTGGGGTCCGGGTGGGTTATGGCTTCGGCGCACCGGAGATCATCTCGGCGCTGAATAAGGTCGCCATCCCCTTCGCTGTGAGTTCGGTGGCCCAGGCGGGCGCGATCGCTAGCCTCAGCGCTGCCGACGAGCTCCTGGAGCGCACCGAGGAGACGGTCGAGCAGCGCGATCGCGTCGCCGATGCTCTCGGCGCGCGCCGCAGCCAGGCGAACTTCATTTGGTTGGACGGCCCCCGGGCCCACGACCTGGCCGCCCACTTGGCCGATAACAATGTCCTCGTCCGCGCGTTCCCCGAGGGGGTGCGCATCTCGGTGACCACCGAGGAGGAGGCGGATCGACTCCTGGCGGCCTGCGGACCTTACCTAAAGGAGAGTTAAATGCTTCGGTTCATTCTCAACGTCATTGTCACCGCGATTGCTTTATTCTTTGTCACCCGCATCGTTCCCGGCGTGGAGATCGTCCCCGCCGACGACACCTGGGCGTTCATCTGGGTAGCGGTGGTCTTCGTCCTGGTCAACGCCACTCTCGGGCCGGTGCTACGCCTCCTCGGTCTGCCGTTTACCATCCTCACCCTCGGGCTGTTCGCCCTCGTCATCAACGCAGTGTTGTTCCTCATCGTCGACTGGGTCAGCGGGATCTTCAACCTTGGCCTGAGCATCGACGGGTTCTGGGCGGCACTCGTCGGCGCGATCGTCATGTCGATTGCCACGTGGGTACTCGACATCGTGCTCCGCGCCGTCGGAGTGGGTCGGGACTAGCCCCCGGCGAACGGCGGGAGGACGTCGACCCGCTGCACCCCGGCGAGGGGTGTGGAGCGGGGGGACGAGCGGCCGTCGATAAGAAAGGTGCAGTGTGCGAGCACGTCCCGCAGGGTCGTGCCGGCGTCGGTGGTGCCGGTGAGGGCGCTGGCGCGGGCGTCGAGAAGCTCCCCGAGGGTGTCGGGGACGGTGTCGACAGTCTCGACGGCGGTTCCTGCGGCGGCTCGGGCGGCGGCGAAATAGCGAATCTCCACGCCCTTCAGCATGCCATTACGATGGCAGCATGGTCACCCCCGAGGAACACGCCGCGGCGATCGCGCGGTTGATCGCCGATCAGCCGGCCGTCGCCGTCCCGCTTATCGACGCCCCCGGGCGCCTCCTCGCCGCCCCCGTCACCGCCGCGTTCGACTCGCCGCGCTTCGACAACTCGCAGATGGACGGCTATGCCCTCTCCGCCGCCCACCTGGCCGGCGGGGAGTTTTCCGTCGGCGCAACTCTGCCCGCTGGGACCGACCCCAATGTCCTCTACCCGGAGGGCATCGGCGCGGAAATCGTGCCCATCATGACCGGCGCGAAAGTCCCCCGCGGCACGGCGGCGATCGTGCCGGTCGAGCGCTGCAATCCCCCCACCTTCGGCGCCGCAACCGTGACGGTTCCCGCGGGCATCCCGCTCGGGCAGTTCATCCGGCCGCAGGGAAGCGACATTGCGGCCGGGGAGTTCTTGTTGGAGGCCGGGGAGTTGATCACCCCCGTGGCCGTGGGAGTTCTCGCTGGCCAGGGCCTCACGGACGTCGAGGTCCGCGGGCGACACCGGGTGATCCTGTGCACGGGCGGGGCGGAGATCGGCTCCGATTCCGCCGCCGCCATTCCCGATTCCAACGGCCCGATGCTGCAGGCCCTGTGCGCGCAGGCGGGCATCAACGTCGCCGGGCACGTGCGCACCAACGACGACCCGGAGCAGCTCGCCGCCGATCTGGAGGCTGTCATCGAGCAGCTCAACCCCACCGCGATCATTACTTCTGGCGGCATCTCCGCCGGGGAATTCGAGGTGATCCGCCAGGTACTCGCACCGCACGGGTGGTTTGGCCACGTTAACCAGCAGCCCGGTGGACCGCAGGGGTGGGCCCGCTTCCACGGCGTGCCGGTCATCTGTCTGCCCGGCAATCCCGTGTCCACCCTCGTCAGCTTCCGCCTCTTCGTCGCTCCCCTCCTGGGAATGTCCCCCGCTCCGGTCGCTTGCCAAATGGGCACAGATGCCCCCGGCCTGCCCACCAAGGAGCAATTCCTCCGCGGCGTCCTCGCCGACCGGGTGGCCCGGCCGGTGGGCGGCGCCGGATCGCACCTGCTGGCCCAGGCCCTTCACGCCACCTGCCTCATTCGCATTCCAGCTGGCGGGGTGCCCGGTGGCGCCTCGGTGCGCGTCTACCCTCTGGGAGCATCCTCATGCGCACTGGGTTGGTAGTCGTCGCCTCCACCCGTGCCGCAGCCGGCATCTACGAGGACCGCTCGGGCCCCATTGCGGAGGACTTCCTGCGCCGCATCGGCCTGGACACCCCGGAACCGCTCGTGGTGGCGGATGCTGATATCCCCGCCACCCTCCGCCGCATCCTGGCCGACCCGCCGACGGTCCTGCTGACATCCGGGGGCACGGGCGTGACGGACGATGACCGTACCGTCGACGCCGTCTCCCCCTTCCTGGTCCGAGAGTTGCCGGGCATCGTGCAAGCTTTCTGGTCCCGCGGCCTGACCACTACTCCCCTGGCCGTCCTCTCCCGCGCCGTGGCCGGCATCACCGCGCAGGGCACGTTCGTCATGACTCTGCCCGGCTCGACCGGCGGGGTCACCGATGGCTGTGCCGTGCTGGAACCGGTGCTGCCCCATCTTCTCCTCCAGCTGGAAGGTCACCATGAGCACTGATCCCGAGTACGTCGCCGAGCAGACGGGCCTGGTCATTGGCGCCCTCATCACCGAGGATCCCCTCGCACCCCTCCTCGCTGAGGCCCGTGCGACAACCCTGACCGAGGCGATGGGTGCCCTCGTCGTCTTCGAAGGTGTGGTCCGCGACCATGACGGCGGGGAGCGCGTGCGCAGCCTCACCTACAGCGCCCACCCCACCGCGCCCGAGGTCATCGCGGAGGTCACAGCAGCGGTCAGCGCCGCCCACCCCGATACCCGCCTGTGGACGGCGCATCGCGTCGGCCCCTTGCGCATCGGTGACGTTGCATTTCTGGCGGTAGCGGCGAGCGCGCACCGCGGTCAAGCGTTCGAGGCGTGCAGCGAGCTTGCCGACCGCGTCAAGGCCGAGGTCCCCATCTGGAAGGAACAACGGCTGATCAATGGTGACACGCAGTGGGTGGGTCTCGAATGACGCAGCCAGATCCGCGCTACCGGCGCCAGATCTCGCTTATCGGCGAGCACGCTCAGGAAAAGATCCGCTCCAGCCACGTCGCGGTGGTCGGCGCCGGGGGCCTTGGCTCCCCCGCCCTGCTCTACCTCGCCGGCGCGGGCGTCGGGCACGTGACCATCATCGACGACGATGTCGTCGAACTCTCCAACCTGCACCGACAGGTAATCCACGACACGGCGGGCGTCGGCAAGCGGAAGACGGAGTCCGCGCAGGACGCGATGCTCGCCCTCAACCCCGACCTCCACATCACGCTGGTCAGCGACCGCCTGACCAGGGACAAATCCGTCGATCTCCTCCGGGGTGCCGATGTCGTCCTCGACGGCACCGACAACTTCAACACCCGCCACGTCGTCTCCGCCGCCTGCGCCACCCTCGGCGTGCCGCACGTGTGGGCCTCCATCCTCGGCTTGGACGCCCAGCTCTCCGTCTTCCACGCCGGGCACGGCCCCATCTACGAAGACCTCTTCCCCACTCCCCCCGCACCCGGCGTGGTCCCCTCCTGCGCGGAGGCGGGCGTGCTCGGCCCCGTCGTCGGCGTCGTCGGATCTGCCATGGCTTCCGAGGCGTTAAAGCTGGTCACGGGGCTGGGCACGCCGCTCATCGGCACGTTGGGCTACTTTTCCTCGCTCGACGGGCGCTGGGAATACCTCCCCGTCGCCGGCTCCCCCGCGACCGTCGACAAGCTCCTGCGGGAGGGCCCACCGTCGCAGGGCGTGCGCGAGGTCAGCACCATCCCCGATGGTGCCGTGCTTATCGACGTCCGCGAGCCCCCCGAATTCGCCACCTCCCACCGCCCCGGGGCGCGCAACGTCCCCCTCCAGGTCATCCTGGACGGCGAGTGGCTGCCCCCCGAGGGGGAGACCGTGGTCATGTACTGCGCCAGCGGGCAACGATCCGCGACAGCCGTGGCCGCCCTCGCTGCCCGCGGCATCGTCGGGCCGGCGAGCTTAGTTGGCGGAGACGGCGGGATTTGAACCCGCGGAGGTGTAACCCTCGCTGGTTTTCAAGACCAGTGCATTCGGCCGCTCTGCCACGTCTCCTCGGGGAGAAACCTTACCCGACCCACCCCCCAGCTCCGAAAACTTCCCCTACCCTGGTGAGTTATGAAGGCCATCACAGTAACCAATCCGGACGACCCCACCTCCCTCGCCCTCACCGAGGTTGACCTCCCGCAGCTCAAGGACGGCGAAGTCTTGGTGAAGGTGCAGTCCGCGGGCGTGAACCGCGCCGACCTGCTGCAGGCGAAAGGCCACTACCCGCCGCCGCGCGGGGCGTCGGAAATCATCGGCCTGGAATGCGCTGGCGTCATCGAGGACCCAGGCACCACCGACCGCGCGAAGGGCGAACAGGTCGGGTGCTTGCTCTCGGGCGGGGGATACGCCGAGTACGTTGCAGTCCCCGAAGGCCAGCTCATGCCGATCCCCGAGGGCTACTCCCTGGCCGAGACCGCCGCGATCGTCGAGGTCGCCTGCACCGTGTGGTCAAATCTGGGAATGCTCGCCGATCTACAACCCGGCCAAACGGTCCTGCTGCACGGCGGCGCGGGCGGCATCGGCACCTTCGCCATCCAACTGTGCAAGGCCCTCGGCGCGACCGTAGCCGTCACCGCCGGGTCCGCCGAGAAACTGGAAACGTGCCGTGAGCTGGGCGCGGACATCCTCATCAACTACCGCGAAGACGACTTCTCCGAGGTCCTCAAAGGCCGCTGCGATGTCATCCTCGACATCATGGGCGCCAAATACCTCAAACAAAACCTGCGCGCACTCAACGAAGACGGCCGCCTCATCATCATCGGCCTCCAAGGCGGCACCACCGCCGACATCAACCTCGGTGCCCTCCTGCCGCGCCGCCTCACCATTAGCGGCACCACCCTCCGCGCGCGTTCCACCGCCGGAAAAGCCGAGGTCGTGCGCTCCACCATCGAGCACGTGTGGCCCATGCTTATCGACGGCCGCGTCACCCACCACATCCACACCATCCTCCCGCTGGCCGACGCCGCGCGCGCTCACGCGCTGCTCGAATCCGGCGAGGTCACCGGCAAGGTCGTGCTGGAGGTGTCTTAGGCCAAGGAGGCCACGACACGGGTCAGGTGCTCGATGTCGTGGCGAGTGTTAAACGGACCCAGCGACACGGTCACCGCGCCGCCAACCTCGCCAACGCCCATTTCGTCAAAGACCTCCATGTCGGGCAACACGGTGGTGATGATGCCGTTGTCGCTCAGCCTTTGGCAGACCGTGGTCGACGGGACCCCCCGCACTGCGAAAGACAGCCGCGGAATCCGCTCCCCGAGCCCCCCATCGCCGGCCTCCCCGCTGATGCCGACCAGGTGCACGGAATAATGCGTGCCGATCATCGTGATCAGATCATCCATCAAACCCTGCAGGTAGAAGTGCATCTGCTGCAAAGAGTCAGCCACCTGCCGATGCCGGTGTCCAAACCCCTCCACGAGACCTGCCAGGTGATCAACCACGGCGGGCACCCCGCCAGCCAGGCCCGGAACGAGATCCTGCTCCACCAACGGATCAATGCGGCGGAACATCGCCGGATCACGGAACACCAGCGCCGCCATCTGCGGCCCACCCAGCTCCGCCAAGTCAAGAGCGACGATGTCCGCGCCCCAACCTTCCAAATCGACGGAACGATAAGGCGCATAAGCCGAAGCATCCACGACGACCCAGGCCCTCGAACGAGACCGCACCGTATCCACAATCTTGGCCACCGGCGCCACCGTGCCCAGGTAGGACTGCGCAGCGGAAAGGGTCACCAGGCGCGTGGAACCATCCACCAACTCGCCGAACTGCCAGCTAGGCAAAGAGCCAGTACCCAAGTCAGGCTGCGCCCATCGCACATCATCGGTCAATGACTCAAACACCGCATTGCGTTCCGGCGCGTCCAACCGGGAAAGCACGATCGAGGAAGAATAACGGAACATCGGCCGCATGGCCCGTCCCAGTTGCCCGTACAGAGCCTGCAAATTGGGACCCAGGATGACCTGCGACGCTTCGGCGTCGCAGAAGTCTGCGACTGCGGCCCGGGCGACGTCGAGAAGCATGTCACCCACCACCCGCACGGTCCCATCATCGGCCGCCACCCGACTAGATTGGCGGAAAGAACGCGCCACCGACGCTGAGACCCGCTCCGGGATCTGTGGGCAATCGTGGGCGTTGAGGTAAGTCCATCCGTCGCCAAGGGACGTGTAAAGCCCCCGAACGCTGGCCACGTCATAGACCATCTAGGACTCCTCCTTAATTACTTTCTGGCATCGCCTACCTAGTATGCCCCTTAGAGTTTCTTAATGCACGCTCGCCCCCCAGATGAATAGCCCCACGTCAACATGGTTTCCAACAGGGCCACGAACGCACAGATACCGGCGAATCCCGACCCCACCGCTAGGGTGTAGGTGTGCAGGAACAAGCCCCTACTCGTGACCTACGTGCCGACGTCGCCCGGATGACCGAGGCCATTACTACCGACGTCCCTCCCTCCCGGTCCAAGACCTTCGCCGCGGCGTGGAAAGACCTCGCCCGCGGATTCCGGCAGCACGAACTCTGGCTGCAGCTCGGTTGGCAGGACATCAAGCAGCGCTACCGCCGCTCCACCCTCGGCCCCCTCTGGATCACCATCGCCACCGGTGTCATGGCCCTGGCGCTCGGCCTGCTCTACTCGATGCTCTTCCAGCTCTCCCTCGCCGATTTCCTCCCCCACGTCACCGTCGGCCTCATCATGTGGGGCTTCATTTCCGGCTGCATCCGAGACGGCTCCGACATCTTCATCGACAACGAAGGCCTGATCAAACAACTCCCCTCCGCGTTGTCCGTCCACGTGTACCGGTTGGTGTGGCGGCAAACGATCTTCCTCGCACACAACCTGGTCATCTGGGTGATCCTCATGCTGATCTTCCCCCGCGACCTCGGCTGGGAAATCCTGCTCACCATCCCCGCCATGGCGCTGCTGATCCTCAACGGCGTGTGGGTCGCGATGTTCTTCGGTATCGTCGCCACCCGCTACCGCGACGTCGCGCCCCTCCTCGAGGCCCTCGTGCAACTCCTCTTCTACATCACCCCCATCGTCTGGACCACCCAGACCCTCAAGGAACAGGGCGGCGACGTCGCCCAGCGCGCCCTCCTCGCCGAGATCAACCCGCTGTTCCACTACCTTGAAATCGTCCGCGCCCCCATGATCGGCCAGCCCATCGCCGCCTATCACTGGTGGATCGTCCTGGCCTGCACCGCCGTCGGCCTCGTCCTCGCACTACTGGCCATGAAGCAATGGCGCTTCCGCGTGAGCTACTGGGTATAGGAGAACACCATGGTCTCGATTGACACTTACAACGCCTGCGTCGACTTCCCCATTTTCGACGCCAAGTCCCGCTCGATGAAAAAGGCCCTGCTCTCCACCGCCGGTGGCGCCATCGGCAGGAACCAAGACAACACCGTCGTCGTCGAAGCACTGCGCGACGTTAACCTCCACCTTCGCGAAGGCGACCGCGTCGGCCTCGTCGGCCACAACGGCGCCGGCAAATCCACCCTGCTGCGCCTCTTGTCCGGCATCTACGAACCCACCCGCGGCTCCGCCGACATCCGCGGCCGCGTCGCTCCCGTCTTCGACCTCGGCGTCGGCATGGACCCAGAGATCTCCGGCTACGAGAACATCATCATCCGCGGCCTCTTCCTCGGGCAGACCCGCAAGCAGATGAAGGCCAAGATCGATGAGATCGCCGACTTCTCCGAGCTCGGTGAATTCCTCAACATGCCCCTGCGCACCTACTCCACGGGCATGCGCGTGCGCCTGGCCCTCGGTGTCGTCACCTCCATCGAGCCCGAAATCTTGCTTCTCGACGAAGGCATCGGCGCCGTCGACGCCGCCTTCATGGCCAAAGCCCGCGTCCGGCTCCAGGAGCTGGTCAAACGCTCCGGCATCCTCGTTTTCGCCTCCCACTCCAATGACTTCTTGGCTCAGCTCTGCAACACCGCGCTGTGGATCGATCACGGAGTAGTCCGCACGGCCGGACTGGTTGACGAGGTCGTCGAGGCCTACGAGGGCAAGGGCGCTGGCGATTATGTCCGCTCGCTGCTCAAGCGATTCGACGACGAGCCCGAAACCAGCACTTCCTAACAACTCCGGGTGCTTTCACCCTCCCGCACCCCCGGAGTTGTTAGCCAACGCCGCTTTCCACCCTCTCACCACCGGCAAACCAGCACTTCCTAACAACTCCGGGTGCTTTCACCCTCCCGCACCCCCGGAGTTGTTAGCCAACGCCGCTTTCCACCCTGCTCCCCAGCCCACCGTCGCTTAGGGTGATCCCCAAGGGGGAAGACTCATGGGGACAAGTCACTTTCGGAAGCCGCTGGAGCCTGGCCGAGTCGTTAGCTTGAAGCTGATGGTCGACAATGGGGTGAGCAGGCATCAGGTGCATCGTTTGGTCGCCGAGGGCCAGATGTTTCGCGTCGAGCGGGGTGTTTTCACGACGTCGAAGCCCGAGGGGACACTCCTGTTGCAGGCGTTGCGCTATCGGCGGCCCCATCTCATTTTCACTGGCCGGACGGTGATCGAGTTGCTGACGGAAGCTCCGTTGACGCGGCCGATCGTCGGGATCGTGCGGCCGGAAGATTCGAATCATTCGAATTCGCTGATCACGGTGAAAAGGCGCCGTCAGGTCGAGTTCGAAGAGCATAGGGGCCTCAGCATCACTCCGCCGGCGGTAGCGGTGGCGGATGCTTTGGGGGAGGTGGAGGAGGATAAGCTCCTGGATTTTCTGGAGTCGGCGTATTCGACGCGGAAGGGGAAGCAGAAGCTGGAAGAGGATCTGCGCGGCTTCCCGAGGGTGCCGGAGAAACTCAGGTCTCTGATAAATCAAGCGGCTATCGGGGCGGATAGCCTGCCAGAGCAGCAGGTTTTCCGCGAGCTGCGGCGCCACGGGCTGAAGGTGGTGCAGAATCCGCAGATCGGCGGGTACTTCTTTGACGGGGTGATCGAGAAGTCCAAGATCATCGTGGAGATCGATGGTTACGCTTACCATTCGGCAGAGTTCCAGGAGACGTTCGTCCGGGATCGGTGGAAGCAGAATCTGGTGACGCGGCAGGGCTATCGGGTGCTGCGCTATTCGGGCAGTTGCGTGATGTATCACCTGGATAAGGTGGTGGAGCAGATTGTCGCGGCAGCTCATCGCCATCCGGCGCCGTTGTCTTCGGAGACGAGTCCAGTGTGGGTGTGGCACGAAACGTACATGAGAAACGGACCATTAGAGCTTGGGATGGCACAATAAGGAACATGCCTCACGCTGCCATTCTCCCTTTGTCTCGTTCCGGTTCGACGGCGGCGGTGATTGTGACGCACAGGCGCGTCGATTTGCTCCGGGCATCGTTGGAGCAGGTGGTAAACCAGACTCACCCGGTTGAGTGGGTGATTGTGGTGGACAATGGCTGCGAGGCGGCCGTCGAAAAGCTGGTGAGCGAACTGGCCGGTGACCGGGCTGTGTATCTGCCCAGCCGGGCCAACTTGGGCGGCGCGGGTGGCTTTGCTTATGGGTTTTTGTCGGCGCTCGCGCTGGGCGCGGAGGCAATTTGGTGTGCAGATGATGATGGCCGTCCGGCGGACGGCACTGTCTTGGCCACGCTTTACGACGTCGCCGAGGCCCACGGCCTGCACGAAATCTCACCGGTGGTCTGCAACATCGACGACCCGGATCGTTTGGCGTTTCCGCTGCGGCAGGGCTTGGTGTGGCGCCGTCGGCGGAGTGAGTTGGAGGGGGACTTCCTGCCGGGTATTGCGAGTTTGTTTAACGGAGCGTTGATCAGTGCCCGGGCGATGGAGATCATTGGTGTGCCGGACTATCGGCTGTTCATTCGTGGTGATGAGGTGGAGTATCACCGCCGTCTCGTCCGCTCCGGTTTGGAGTTCGGCACGGCGTTGACGACGGCATATCTGCACCCGGATGGCTCGGATGAGTTCCGGCCGATCTTGGGTGGGCGGATGCACACGCAGTATCCGGACAATGAGGTCAAGCGCTATTTCACGTATCGCAACCGGGGGTACATCATGTCGCAGCCGGGCATGCGGAGGTTGTTGCCGCAGGAGTATGCGCGGTTCGGGTGGTTTTTCCTCGTGCAGGAGCGGGACCCGAGGGCTTTCCTAGAGTGGCTGCGGTTGCATCGGCAGGGCCGCAATGAGAAATTTACTCGGCCGGAGAGGCAATAGACCTACTTAAAAATGAACAGCCGCTGCACCACGAAGTTGATCACGGTGGCGGTGCCTTGGGCGATGAGGAAGGCCACGACGATCGCCAGGGTGGAGCCCCAGTCCCAGCTGGTGAACAGGCGGTAGAAGCCGGCGTGCAGGCCGACGTTGACGAAGTAGGTCACGGTGTACAAAGCGGCGACCATGAAGAAGCGCTTGGATGAGGGCGCGGCTTGGAAAGTCCAGCGGCGGTTGATCAGGTAGGCCGTGATGGTGCCGAAGATGAAGCCGACGGAACGCGCCAGAACCGGACCGGCACCGAAGAATACCTGGAGGATCCAGGTGAGGCCGAGGTCGACGACGGCGGAGATGCCACCGGAGATGATGAAGCGGACGGCCTGGGTTTTCAGATCCTTCTCCTCGGCAGCGGCGGCGGCTGCGGGGGCGGAGGCTGACACGTTCGAGGGGTTAGACACGAGACAACACCCTACCCGGAGAAGGTGTCAGACTCTAAGGAGTTCGCGATAGAAGTCGAGGCGGTCGACGGGTGAGAGGGCGTCGGTGCCGTATCCGCCGACGTCGGAAAGCAGGCGCAGCGACTCGACGCAGGCGGCGCGGGTGGCGGGTCCATCGAGGGGCCAGCCGAGTCCACCCATGGTGGCTTCGAGGACGTGGTTCGATATTGCCTCGTCACCCATGCAGGCCAGGGCGAGGACGATGGCCCAGAAGGCGTCGCGTTCCATGGGGTCGGTTTCAACGGGCAATCGGTCGAGGACGGCGGAGACGTCGGCGGGCAATGTGCCCGGTCGGGTGAGGTCGAGGGCCTGCAGGAGGGGCACGAAGTCGAAGATGCCACTGCGGTCGATGAGGCTTCTGACATCGGCATTCGTTGCGGCGAGGACCTCGCGGATGGTGGTGGTGCCGGTCAGTTGCGCGTTGATGTCGGCGAGGTCGAAGTCCTGCCCGCCGAAGGAGCCGGAGCCTCCGACGCACAGTGCTCGGGGGGTGCCGGCGTCGCGTGGGTAGGACTCGATGGCGGAGATCTCGATGACCCACAGGCCCCAGTAGTAGGCAAGGGTGTCGCCTTCCCCGCGTAGATGGGTGTGGATTGCATCGGCGGCGTCGATTCGCTCTTCGCGCTGGCCCGCCCGGCTGAAGTGCCACGGTGTTGCGCCGACTTCCTCCCCGAGGCCGAAAGTGGTGACCAGAATCTCATGCAAATCGGCGAGGTGGAGCCCATCGTTGACCCCGATGTGACGGTGGACTTCGGCGTCGGCTCGGATATTGGAGGCGCGGAGGATGATGGTGCGGTCGGTTCGCTGGCGGCGCTGTCGGGCGGTCGCCAGATCGACGACGACGTTGGCGGCACCGTTACTGGACATGCTTTCCAGGGTAGCGAGAAGCCTGCCCGCCGCGCAGAATCCTATGGCAGCGGGAACGGGCGCGTTTCCGCCCCCAGCGCCTCCTGCAAGAATTTCCGGGATCGGCGCTGCCCTTCGATCGTGTGCCACGCCTCAACCAGCTCGGCGACGGCCGTCGCATAGATCCAGGCGTTTTCCGCGAGCGGTTCCCCTCGGTAGGCGTCCCGCAGCTTATCGACGTCCACGGTCCCCGACGGGACCGCCCACACCGGCGCCGTCAGCTTCGGGTTGGTCTCCTTGGCGGCGGCTACCGCCGCCTTGATTTCGGCGACGGCGGCGAGGAGGGCGCTAACAAGCTCAGTGAGCGGACGAGCGGTGTCTAGGATATAAGCGCTGGCAGTGAGGTCGCCGAGGCGGTCGGGATCGACGAAGCCACTGCCCAGAATCCACGCGCCCGCTAGTGTCCCGGAGGCGGAGGGCCCGTCCGGGGAGGTGTGCACGTGCCAGACGACGGTGCAGTCGGGCTGGGTATCGACGACCGCGATCAGCGGGTGCTCCACAGTCACTCCGCGAGCTCGAGGCGTTGGCGATGAGTGACCTCTGAAAGGGCGAAAACACTCACGCCTGCGATCGCTCCGAGGACCGTGTTGGGGCGCTTGAATCCGCGATTGCGCAGGCCCTTGACCATGCGGCGCTGCACCATGCCATCCAACTTGACTAGTCCCGCGGTAACGACACCAACCCCGCCAATAATCAGCCACGTACGAGCTGGGGAATCGACGCTAAAGTCACCGGCCTCGAATTCCCACTCGGGGCCTGCAGCTTTTCCAATATCCCCAATCGAACGGCGCAGATTATCTGCGACGACGGCAAGATCGTTGTCCGGGTCATCATCAATCGCGTTGAGGACAGCTACCGAAGCCATACCAACAGTGAGAATGCCGGTGCCAACAAGAAAGCGGAGGAACTTCGATTCGATGTAGTCAGGCAAAGACACGATGGCGCCCACGACACTTGCTTGCGCTACGCGCCCGGCCAAGGTGTCATCGAGGCTGTAGTAGTCAGTCATGGCCTTCATCCTAGCGGCTACCCTGGTGGTTATGTTCGGAAGAAACAAGGGCTTTGACCCCGAGAAGGACCAGTACGAGGGCCGTTTCATCGCCGCCGAAGAAACCAATCTCCCCCTCAACGATCTCATGACTCGGATGCTGGCGCAGGAACTGCCCATCCTGGATAGTCACGAACGCGGCACCGTCTATCGGCTGCTGCGGGAGTACGCGGAGTCGGGCCAGCCCGAGATCACGAGCCAAGAGCAACTGCCCGCGGGAATCCGAGAAATCTTGGATATCTAGGGCCGCCCAAACACAATGCAGGGCCCCACATCCTTTGAAAGGATGCGGGGCCCTGCGAGATTAGCTTGCCGCTTCGTAGTGGTTAGTACGAAGAAGTGGCGATGCCAACCAGATCCTGCACGTAGTCGCCAACGACGCTGAATGTGCCACGTGCGGAACCGGCTGCGACATCGAAGCCGCCGCGCAGGGCATCTGCGGTGGCCTTGAACAGATCGACAATAAACATGGGCATGTTCCTCTCTCTTATCTCTTCGGGCAGCTCTTTCGATCTGCCCCTTGGACGCCATAATGCCAAGCGAAGTCAGACCCCGCAATGGCTAAAACGACGATCTGAGGCATTCCCGCATGAAGAGGGCCTAATGTGAATATCCTGGCAACGCTGCAGTTCAGCGTCCTGCCGGGCCCTCGGCGTCGCCGCCGCGGCTGAGTCGAGCGACGGCGGGGCCTTCCGGATAGATGGTTCCCACATCATTGCTGTGTGGGAGCTATTCTTCCGCGATTGAGGGGCTGTGAACAGTGGTTTCTCGAAACGGATGTAGACATGAAAAAACCCCAGGCGTAAAGCCTGGGGTAATTCAGTGCTATCCCCGGAGGGATGAGCGCTTTCCTAGTTCTTCTTAGTTGAAGACGTCAGAGGAAAGGGTGGTGATGCCACCGTTGAGGGCGCCGTACAGAGCCTCGAGGGTGTCGAAGATGACCTTGCCGGCGTTGGTGAAGAGGTTCTCGATGAGGGTAGCCATGTTAGTAGCCCTTTCGTAGTGTTTTGAACAAGCCTTCTGACTTGCTCCGTGGCTATACTATCGCAAACTTTCCGCGGCGAGGGCAAATGCAGGAAGCGCTCAGGTTCCGTGATTCAAGCCACGGAAAGTACTCGTTCCGTACTGTTTTCAAACGTCAAACGCCGATTCGGCGCGCCCCATCGTTATGAAATAGTTGCATGAAAAGCCCCGGCAACTACCCCCGATCGGGGGTAAGCAAAAGGCCCGCAGAAATAAATCCGCAGGCCAGATGCCAAGCTCTAACATGGCTGGGCTAAAACGAGCGCGCATAATATGCATTCGGCTGCCGCAAGTTTCGGGCGCCAATGTTGATGCCGCTGACTCGTTTCGCTTGAGTCACAGAATAGGGTATTGCGAATCGAAAAGCAAGCAGGGAACGTTACACACGCCCGATTTTTGTGAAATTCTCGCCAAGTTGGAGCCCATGTGTTAACGCTGGCCCCACGGACGTCGATAAGGCGCAGGTCGGGTACCTGCCAGTGGCGGCCCTCACTCTCTTGTGACGACACGCCGGGCAGAAAGGTGACCAACCATCCTTTTGAGGTCGCAGTCGGCTAAGGATCACAGCTTTTCCCCAGTGCTTGCTCTGGGGGCGGCTAGGCCCGCGCGGGTAGGCTCGAGGTGCATTCATTCGTGTTTTTATCCGTCGACAGAAGAATTGGAAGATGGAACTCCACACCACAGAACAGTCCCTCTCCGGCTGGGGTCGAACGGCGGCTACCACCGCCCATGTCCTTTCGACCCCGGACGTCGAGACCATCGTCAGCGCCGTCAAGCAGGTTGCTGACGACAACTCTGACAAGCCCCTCCACCTCCGCCGCGGCGTCATTGCTCGCGGCATGGGCCGCTCCTACGGCGACCCCGCCCAAAACGCTGGTGGCCTGGTTGTCGATATCCAGGCTCTCAACCGGATCCACTCCATTGATCCGGATACCGCGACCGTCGATGTCGATGGTGGCGTGACCCTTGACCAGCTGATGAAGGCTGCCCTCCCCTATGGCCTGTGGGTTCCGGTACTGCCGGGCACCCGCCAAGTGACCATTGGTGGAGCCATCGGTCCCGACATCCACGGCAAGAACCACCACTCTGCTGGCTCCTTCGGTGATCACGTGGCCTCGATGGAGCTGCTCGTGGCCGATGGTCGCATCCTTCACCTCGAGCCGGAAGGCTCCGCGGACGACCCGGACGGCACGCTGTTCTGGGCGACCGTCGGCGGCATGGGCCTGACCGGCATCATCCTGCGCGCCACCATCAATATGACGCGCACGGAGACCGCCTACTTCATCGCTGATGGTGATCTCACCGCCAACCTGGATGAGACCGTGGAGTTCCACTCCGACGGCTCGGAGAAGAACTACACCTATTCTTCTGCTTGGTTCGATGCCATCTCACCGGAGCCTCGACTCGGCCGCGCCGCCATCTCGCGCGGCAGCCTGGCCACCCTGGATCAGCTCAAGGAGCTTAACCCGAAGCTGGCTAAGGACCCGCTGAAGTTCAACGCCCCGCAGCTGATCACCGTGCCGGATATTTTCCCGTCCTTCACCATGAACAAGCTGTCCATGATGGCGATCGGTGAGCTGTGGTGGTTGAAGTCCGGTGAGTACAAGAACCAGGTGCAAAACCTCACGCAGTTCTATCAGCCGCTGGATCTCATCGGCGAGTGGAACCGTGGCTATGGTTCCAAAGGTTTCCTGCAGTACCAGTTCGTCGTGCCGCGCGAGGCTGTCGAGCCCTTCAAGGACATCGTTCGTGACATTCAGCGTTCGGGCCACTACTCGGCGCTCAACGTGTTCAAGCTCTTCGGTGAGGGAAACCGTGCGCCGCTGTCGTACCCGATGCCGGGCTGGAACGTGTGCGTGGACTTCCCGATTAAGCGCGGGCTCGGTGACTTCCTTGATGAGCTTGATCGCCGCGTCATGGAGTTCGGTGGCCGCCTGTACCTGGCCAAGGAATCGCGTACGTCGGCGGAGAACTTCCACCAGATGTACCCGGGGATGGCCGGTTGGCTCAAGACCCGCAACGAGATCGATCCCACTGGTGTGTTCGCGTCTGATATGTCGCGTCGCCTGGACCTGAACTAATTAAGGAGAAGTCCTCACCATGCTTAATGCAGTGGGCCAAGCCCAGAACATTCTTTTGCTCGGCGGCACTTCTGAGATCGGTCTCGGCATCGTCGCAGAGTTCCTGTCCCGCGGTCCTGCCCGCGTCCTGCTCGCCGCCCGCGCCGACTCCCCGCGTATCGACGCCGCCGTGGCACAGGTACGCGAGGCCGGCGCCTCCGACGTCGAAGTCATCGACTTCGACGCCACCGATTTTGCCTC
Source organism: Corynebacterium atrinae (assembly GCF_030408455.1). Lineage (NCBI taxonomy): Bacteria > Bacillati > Actinomycetota > Actinomycetes > Mycobacteriales > Corynebacteriaceae > Corynebacterium > Corynebacterium atrinae. Next base: position 145,187 of record NZ_CP046977.1, on the reverse strand, counting down.
CCACCCGGGCGTCATTGATACGGCCTTCGCGCTCGGCGACGTCGATGTCGCCATCGTTGCCTTCGGCACCCTGGGTGACCAGGAAGAGCTGTGGCAGGACCAGGCCGCAGCCGTCGCCTCCGCTCAGACCAACTACACCGGCCCGGTGTCAGTGGGCGTCCTGCTGGGCCAGCGCTTCAAGGCGCAGGGTCACGGCACCATCGTCGCCTTGTCCTCGGTGGCGGGCGTGCGCGTGCGCCGTTCCAACTTCGTCTACGGCGCTTCGAAGGCCGGCATGGACGGTTTCTACACCCAGCTGGGCGAAGCCCTGCGGGGTAGCGGTGCCAACGTTCTCGTTGTGCGACCGGGACAAGTGCGCACGAAGATGAGCGCGGGCGTCGATAAGGAAGCTCCGCTGACCGTGGATGTTGACCAAGTGGCGGAAGCCACCGTCAAGGCCGTGCTTGACGGCAAGGACATCATCTATGTGCACCCCGCCTTCGAGGCGGTGGCCACGGTGTTTAACCTGACGCCACGGCAGATCTTCCGCAAGCTACCCTTTTAGGCATGGCATCTAGCAGCACCACCGCCCCTGGCGCGGCACCCGCGAAGTCTCAACGCCTCCAAACGGAGGGTTACACCAGTGACCTGCTGAGTAGGAAGCTGACCGTTGTCGCCATTGCAGCCGCTTGGGCTGGTGGTGCTGTTTTCATCCTTGCCGCTTGGTTAGTCCTGCGGATGACCACGTGGCCGGCGTTTAATACGTCGAACATGACCTACGCTCTATCCACCGCTGCGACGGTGGCGATCGTGGTGGCCGTCGGCGCGCTGACCGCTTGGTGGCTGATCGACGAACAGCAAGCTGCCAGGCGTCGAAAAGCGACGTACCGCAACGCCGTTGATGTAGCCGAGCCGGAGCCCGGTCCGGACGGCAACGTCACGCCGGTTCCAGTTCCTGCCTTGCAGATCTCCCGCCCGCGGTGGCGAGTATTCCTTACCTACCTCGTGTCGTATCTCTCGCCGGCGGCGCTGGTGGTGTCGACGATTGCGATACCACTGTCGTCGTCACGCCTGTACCTCGATGGCATCCAGTACGACCAAGGTTTCCGCACACAGTTCCTCGGACGCATGACCGAGACGCTGGGCAACCACGACATGAATTACGCGGATATGCCCTCCTACTACCCCTTGGGCTGGTTCTGGGGCGGCGGGCGCCTGGCCAACTTCCTTGGCATGCCGGGGTGGGAGGTTTATCAGCCGTGGGCATTGATTTCCATGGGCGCGGCTGCTTGCATGCTTGTCCCCGTGTGGCAGCGCCTCACGGGGTCGCTGGCAGTGTCCACCGGGATGGCACTGGTCAGCACCTGCATCATGTTGGTGATGAGCCCGGAGGAGCCCTACGGCGCCATCGTCGCCATCGGTGCCCCGGCCGCCGCCATAATGGCTCGTCGGGCCCTACTGGGTTCTTGGTTCGCTAGCTCCGCCGTCCTGCTCTACCTGGGTTTCTCGGCGACGATGTACACGCTGTTCACCGGCGCGGTCGCCCTGTCCGTGACGGCCATCGCAGCCGTGTTCACCGCCTTGCACGCCCACACCTTCGTGCCCGTGATCCGTCTGTTCTATATCGGAATCGGCTCGATGCTCATCGCGTTGATTTCTTGGGGCCCCTATCTGTGGAGCGTGGCTACCGGCCACCCGCATTCCGGGTCGTCCGCCCCTCATTACCTCCCGCCGGAGGCCACGCAGATTCCACTGCCCTTCTTCTCCCCCACCATCATCGGCCTGCTCTGTCTTATCGGATTGATCTACTTGGTAGTGCGGGCGTATGACTACGACATCCTAAGCATGGGAATTGCCCTACTGGGTTTCTACCTGTGGTCGGTTGCGTCCATGATCACCACGCTGGCTGGCAGCACGTTGTTGGGCTTCCGCATCGATATCCTCGTCGTCTTGGTTATGGCCTCTGCCGGCGTCCTTGCATTAGCCGAGCTGCGGCTAGTCGGCGTGGATTGGCTGTACCCGGACCGCTTCAATGACAAGACTCGCCGCATGATCACTATGGTCATGGTGCTTATCCTCAGCCTCGGTGGGATCGCCTACGCGCAGCGCATACCGCAGGAAAACCAAGTTGGCATCGACCAGGCGTACACCAACACCGATGGTTACGGCGATCGCGCAGACCGCTTCGCCCCCGACGCCGGACGACACTACCCGGCGATTGATGAGAAGATCCGCTCGATGGGCTACGAACCCTCCGACACGGTCGTCCTCACCGATGAGATCCACCTCATGGCCTTTAACCCTTACCTTGGTTTCCAGGCCTTCACCAGCCATTATGCTAATCCATTGGGCGAGTTCACTGAACGGAACAAGACCATTGAATCCTGGGCTAACGGCTCGTGGGCCGAGTTAGCCGACCCACAGAAGTTCATCACTTCTTTGGAAGACGCGAAGTGGCGGGAGCCGGACGTGTTCGTCTTCCGCGGCGATCTTTCCCATCCGGAGTCCGGTTGGAAGACCCACGTCGCCGAGGATATCTTCCCCAATAACCCGAACGTGCGTTACCGGGCGCTGCTGTTTAGCCCGGCCCCGTTCCTCCAGGCCCCGGACCTGTGGGATGTCTCCCAGATCGGCCCGTTTGTGGTGGCGGCCCGCGTAAAGTCGTGATCCTGCCGTAGACTCCCTTGTTGTGTCTGCAACCGTCGTGTCGAAAAAAGAGGCCCCGCAGAGTTCTCCTGCCACCGCTCCCGGCTGGCTGAAGAACCTGGCCATTGTTTCCGGGCTCCTGGGGTTTGTCCTCTTCATGTTGACCCCGTTCCTTCCGGTCAACCAGACCCAGTCGTCGCTGTCGTGGCCTCAAGGCGACAGCCTCAACTCGGTCAATGCTCCCCTCGTGGCGTACGCGCCCGAAACGCTGGAGCTATCCATCCCCATTAAGGAATCGATCGACGGCCTCCGTGACGGTCAATCCCTCGTTCTGTCGACTCTGCCCCTGCATTCCACGGACGCCACCTCTCGCGGCCTGTTCGTGCGTTCCTCCGACGGCGGCATCGACGTGGTGGTGCGCAATCAGGTCCCCTTCGAGTTGAATGCCGAAGAGGTGGCGGCGCTTGACGACGACGCGCTGCTCACCGTCTCCGCCACCGAAGACGAAACAAAGGTCGCCGTCCCCGGCGCCCGGAGCAGTGACGGCGACGCCCTCGAAGGGGTAATCAAGGACGAGGACACGCGTCCTCAGGTCACCGGTATTTACACCGAGCTGGACGATTCGCCGGCGGCGACGGCCGCGCTGGTCAATGCCGGTCTGCGGGCCGACGTCGAGATCAACTCCCGCTTCACCTCCTCGCCTTCGGTGTGGAAGTACATCGCCATGTTCGGCGGCTTGGCGTCGCTCATCGTGGCCCTGTGGTGCCTGCACCGCATGGACGGCCTCGACGGCCGTTCTTCCCGCCGTTTCCTGCCAGCCGGCTGGTACAAGCCCCGCCTGCTCGACGGCATCGTGGGCTTCATCCTGGTGTACTGGCACATCTTCGGCGCAAACACCTCCGACGATGGGTTCATCCTCACGATGGCGCGCGTCTCCGAGAACGCGACGTACATGGCGAACTACTATCGCTGGTTTGGCGTCCCGGAGTCCCCCTTCGGCTCCCCCTATTACGACCTGCTGGCCCTGATGACTCAGGTCTCCACCGCGTCGGCGTGGGTGCGGCTCCCAGCATTGCTGTCGGGCTTGATCATCTGGATGATTCTCTCGCGCGAGATTCTTCCGCGCCTCGGCGCGCAGATCGACGGCCGCCAGGTGGCCCACTGGACTGCGGCGATGGTGTTCCTCTCCTTCTGGCTTCCCTACAACAACGGCACCCGCCCCGAGCCGATCATCGCCATGGGCGCGCTGCTGACGTGGGCATCCTTCGAGCGGTCCATCGCGACCTCGCGGCTGCTGCCAGCCGCGGTCGGTGTCATCCTCGCCACGATCTGCCTGGGCGCTGGCCCCACGGGCCTCATGGCCGTCGCGGCACTCCTGGCCTCTCTGTCCAGCCTCTTCCGCATCATCTTCCGCCGTCTGCCTCTGTTGGGTGCCCCGACCGGGTCCCCCCGCCGAACGATCATCACCGCCGTGTTGGCGATGGTCGCGCCGTTCCTGGCGTCCGGCACCGCGATCCTCGTGGCCGTCTTCGGCGATCAGACCTGGGCCACCGTCATGGAGTCCATCCGTGTTCGATCCGCCAAGGGCCCGTCGCTGAGCTGGTACCAGGAATGGGTCCGCTACCAGACGCTGATGGAGCAGACCGTCGACGGTTCCATGACCCGCCGCTTCGCGGTATTCATGCTCTTCCTCTGCCTCGCCATTGTCATCGCGGCGATCCTGCGCAATGGTCGCGTCCCCGGCGCGGCCAAGGGACCGACGCAGCGCCTGGTGCTCATCATCTTCGGCACCATGTTCTTCCTCATGTTCACCCCGACGAAATGGACCCACCACTTCGGCGTCTACGCCGGTATCGTCGGCGCCCTCGCGGCCCTGGCGGCCGTGGCGTTGAGCTACTCCGCACTGCGATCGACCCGCTCACGCACGTTGTTCACCGGCGCAGTGATCTTCCTGCTGGCGATCACCTTCTCTGGTACCAACGGTTGGTGGTACATCTCCAGCTTCGGTGTGCCCTGGTTTGATAAGACGGTTCAGTTCAAGGGCTTCGAGGCTTCCACCCCGATCCTCTTCCTCGCTCTTGCAGTGCTGGCGCTGGGCACAATCCAGTCCTTCATCACCGACCTGCGGGTGGCCAAGGCCGAGACCGAAGGCAACCTCGACGAATACCGAGCCGAGCGCAAGCGGAAGCTGCAGCGCTGGACCGGGCTATCCTCCGCCCCCATCGCCATCGCCTGCGCGTTGATGGTTGTTTTCTCCATGGCGTCCCTGGGCAAGGGCTTCGTCTCCCAATACCCGGCGTATTCCGTCGGCTTGGGAAACCTGCGTTCGCTGGCCGGAAAGTCCTGCAGCCTGGCCAACGATGCGCTCTTGGAGACCAATACCAACGATTCATTCCTGACCCCCGTGGGCAATGTCCCGCTGGCGGAGTCACTCGAATCCGAGAGCCACCGCGGTTTCGCGGCTAACAACATCCCGTCCTACATCGGGCAGGACGAGGCTTCCACGACGTCTGTCGGTGCGATTGCCGACGCCGAGCGTACCGGCGAGGCAGAGCAGTCCACCGGTCAGGACAGCGGCACCACCGGTGGTGTGCGCGGCGAGGTCGGCGTTAACGGTTCGACCGTGAAGCTGCCCTTCAAGCTCGATTACCACAAGGTTCCGGTCGTCGGCTCCTGGACATCTGGCCAGCAGCTGCCCGCTGAGATCACCACCGCCTGGTACGAGCTGCCCAAGGCCACCGAGGAGGCCCCGCTGGTGGTGGTGTCGGTCGCCGGACGCATCGAGCACCACGACATCAACGGCGTGCTGCACGACGGCCAGGAGTTGGTCCTTGAATACGGCACCCGCGGCCCGGACGGCCAGATCGACGAGTCTTCCGTCGGCGAGCTGGAAATGTTCGATATTGGCCCCCAGCCGTCCTGGCGCAACCTGCGCTTCCCACTGGATCGCATCCCCGAGGAAGCCAATGTGGTGCGCATCTCCGCCACCGACCTCAGCCTCGATCCGAAGCAGTGGCTGGCGTTTACCCCGCCTCGCGTGCCCACCCTGGACTCGTTGAACAACATCATCGGTTCGGAGAAGCCGGGCTTGCTCGACTGGTCGGTCGCCCTGCAGTTCCCCTGCCAGCGCACTTTCGACCACTTCGCCGGAGTCGCCGAGATTCCCGAGTACCGCATCTCTCCCGATCACCCGGGCAAGTCGACGCTGACCCCGTTCCAGGACTACGCCGGCGGCGGCGTCATGGGCACCGCCGAGGGTGTCAACGAGTCTTATGAGCTGCCGAGCTACACCCGCAACGATTGGCACCGCGACTGGGGCTCCATCGAGATCTACGAGCTGCGGGAGAACTCCGCGGGCGTTACGCCGGATGAGGCCACGATCGACCTGGAGGTTATTCCGCGGTCGGGCCTGTGGTCGCCATCGAAGATGATGATCGCGACCAGCTAGCCTCAACTAACACAGCCGGTTAGGCCCTCAGCGGCATCGTTGAGGGCGTCGCGGCCACCGGCAGGGCGGTCTCGCCCATGAGGTCGGCGTCGACGGCGGCGGCAGCGGCACGCCCCTCGGCGATGGCCCACACGATGAGCGACTGGCCGCGGCCGTTATCTCCAGCGACGTACACCGGCGGCTTGAAGCCGGGCATCAGCGGCTTGATAGAGGCGCGGTACTGTTCGTCGCGCACCATGCGCCCGCGGTCATCGAAGGCGATGCCGAGTTCATGGACCAGGCCACCGCGCTCGGCGCCGGTGAAGCCCAGGGCGAGGAAGACCAGGTCGGCGTCGAAGGTGAACTCACTGCCCGGCACAGGAGTGCGGACGCCATCGATCACCTCGATTTCCACGCAGCGCAGGCCGGTGAGCACCCCGTCAGTGCCGAGGAACTCCACGGTGTTGGCCGAGAAGACGCGCTCGCCGAGGGTGGAGCCGGGCTGGCGGGTAGCCAGGCCCAGCGCCTCGATCTCGTCCGCCGTCTCATTACCGGTGATGACGTATTCGCCCTCCTCGTGAGCGGTCGCCTGCCGCCACACCAGCGGGTAGGTCGGCCAGGGGGTCGCGGCGGAGCGCACCGCCGGGGCCGGCGGGCGGATATCAAACTGGGTGACGCTCGCGGCACCCTGCCGCAGGGCGGTGCCGAAGCAGTCGATGCCGGTGTCACCGCCACCGATGATGACGACCTTCTTGCCGCGGGCGTCGATTAGCGGGGCGGCGAAGTCGCCTTCATTGACGCGGTTTTGCAACGGCAGGTAGTCCATCGCCTGGTGGACCCCCTCGAGGTCCCGGCCATCGGCGGGGAGCTCGCGGGCCAGCGGCGTGCCGGTGGCGAGGACGACGGCGTCGAAACGCGCGAGATCTTGCACGGTGGGCGACACCCCGGTACGGAAGGTGGTGCCTTCGGCGCGCATCTGCTCCAGGCGGCGGTCGAGCCAGCGGTTTTCCATCTTGTAATCGGGGACGCCGTAGCGCATGAGGCCGCCGATGCGGTCGTCGCGTTCAAAGAGCGTGACGTTGTGCCCGGCGCGGGTGAGCTGCTGAGCGGCGGCCATCCCGGCGGGGCCGGAACCGACGACCGCCACGGACTGGCCGGTGTCAAAGGAGGGAGTGATGGGGACGACCCAGCCCTCCTCGAAGCCCTTTTCGGCGATGGCGAGCTCGATGTTTTTGATGCTCACGGACTCGTCGTTGATCGCCAGGACGCAGGCCCCTTCGCACGGCGCCGGGCAAAGGCGGCCGGTGAACTCGGGGAAGTTGTTCGTGGCGTGGAGGCGATCGAAGGCCTCTTTCCAGCGGTTTTGACGCACGAGGTCGTTCCACTCGGGAATGATGTTGCCCAGGGGGCAGCCTTCGTGGCAGAAGGGGACGCCGCAGTCCATGCAGCGGGAGGCCTGCTGTTGGATCTGGCCGTCCGGCGCGTCTTCGTAGACCTCGCGCCAATCGAGCAGGCGCAGCGGCACGGGTCGGTGGCCCGGCTCGGCGCGCTGGAATTTACGGAAACCATGCGGATCAGCCATGTTAGTTCACTGCCTCCATGATCGCGGTGTTGACGTCGCGGCCTTCCCGGCTCGCGAGGTCGATGATGTCAAGAACTTTTCGGTAGTCGCGCGGCATGACTTTCACCAGGTCACGCGCCTGCCAGCTGGTGGTGGAGCCGGTGAGGCGGATGTGTTCGTCGATGATGTGCTCGAGGAACTCGATGTCGTCAGCGGAGAGCTTTTCGACGTCCACCATCTCGCCGTTGACCTTTCGGTCAAGGTCGCCCACGGGGGCGAGGTAGGCAATGCCGCCGGACATGCCGGCGCCGAAGTTGTCGCCAACCTCGCCGAGGACAACGACCCGGCCACCAGTCATGTATTCGCAGCCGTGGTTACCGATTCCCTCGACTACGGCCGTCGCGCCGGAGTTGCGGACGCAGAAGCGTTCGCCCACGGCGCCGGCGATGAAGATCTCACCACTCGTCGCACCGAAGCCGATGACGTTGCCGGCGATGATGTCGGGATCGCTGGCATCGATCTGCGTCGGGGCGCTGTCGTGTGGTCGGACGATGATCCGGCCGCCCGAGAGGCCCTTGCCCACGAAGTCGTTGGCGTCGCCGACGAGGTCGAGGGTGAGGCCGCGGGGGATGAAGGCGCCGAAGGAGTTGCCGGCGGAGCCGGTGAGGGAGACGGCGATCGTGCCATCGGGCAGGCCGTTGGCGCCCGCGGCGCGGGTGATGCGCGAGCCGGTCATCGTGCCGACGGTGCGGTCCACGTTGCGGATGGGGTAGCGCAGGTGCACGGTCGGGGCGGGGCTCGACGACATCCAGGCAGGGGCGTTGGAGCTGGAGGCGGCTGCGGCGGCGTCGATAGTCAGTTGGGCATCGCGGATGATGCGCTCATCGAGGATGCCTTCCAGCCCGTGCTCCTGCGCGCGGGTCTGGCGCACGTTCTGGTTGCGGAAGAAGGGCGAATCCGGGACTTGGAACACGGGGCTGAGGTCGAGGGTGGCCGCGCGGGGGTTCGCCTGGGTGAACTCCGCGTCGCTGCGCTGGCGCAGGACCTGGGCCTGGCCGACGGCCTCGTCGATGGAGCGGAAGCCCAGCTCAGCGAGGTACTCGCGGACCTCTTGGGCGAGGAAGGTGAAGAAGTTGACCACGTGTTCGGCCTGGCCGGTGTACTTCGCCCGCAACTCCGGATTCTGCGTGGCCACGCCGACGGGGCAGGTGTCGAGGTGGCACACGCGCATCATGATGCAGCCCTCGACGACGAGCGGGGCAGTGGCGAAACCGAACTCCTCGGCGCCGAGCAGGGTGGCGATGACGACGTCGCGGCCGGTCTTGAGCTGGCCATCGCACTGGACGCGGATGCGGTCGCGCAGGCCGTTGAGCAGGAGGGTCTGCTGGGTTTCGGCGAGGCCGAGCTCCCACGGGCCACCGGCGTGCTTGAGCGAGGTCAACGGGGAAGCGCCGGTGCCGCCGTCGTGGCCGGAGATGAGCACCACATCGGCGTGCGCCTTGGACACACCCGCGGCGACCGTGCCCACGCCGGCCTCGGCGACGAGCTTGACGTGGATGCGGGCCTGCGGGTTGGCGTTCTTCAAGTCGAAGATCAGCTGCGCGAGGTCCTCGATGGAGTAGATGTCGTGGTGCGGCGGCGGGGAAATGAGCCCGACGCCCGGGGTGGTGATGCGCACCTCGGCGATCCAGGGGTAGACCTTGTTCGGCGGCAACTGGCCGCCCTCGCCCGGCTTCGCGCCCTGGGCCATCTTGATCTGGATGTCGGTGCAATTGTTGAGGTAATGGCTGGTCACGCCGAAACGGCCCGAGGCAACCTGCTTGATGGCGGAACGCTTCCAATCGCCGTTGGGTTCCACGGCAAAGCGCGCGGGGTCCTCGCCGCCTTCGCCGGAGTTGGACATGGCGTGCAGGCGATTCATGGCGATGGCCAGGGTCTCGTGCGCCTCGGCGGAGATGGAGCCGTAGGACATGGCGCCCGTGGAGAAGCGGGTGACGATGTCGGCGATCGGCTCCACCTCGTCCACGCTGATCGGCGGCCGGTCGGAGGCGAATTCCATCATGCCGCGGATGGTGGCCAGGCGACGCGATTGATCATCGACGGCGCGGGTGTAGTCGCGGAAGATTTTGTACTGCCCGGTGCGGGTGGCGTGCTGCAGCTTGAAGATGGTCTCCGGGTTGAACAGGTGGTATTCGCCCTCGCGGCGCCACTTGTATTCGCCGCCAAGCTCCAGCTCCCGGTGGGCCAGCTCCTCTGGTCGGGGTAGGAAGGCGTTGCGATGCCGCGCTTCCACGTCTGCGGCCAACTCGCCGAGCCCGACGCCGCCGATGGGAGATGCGATGCCGCCGAAGTATTCATCGAGGAGGTCCTGGGACAGACCCGTGACGTCCGCCAATTGCGCTCCGCGGTAGGACGCCACGGTGGCGATGCCCATCTTCGACATCACCTTGAGCACGCCGGAGGTCGCGGCCTTGATGTAGTTCGTGCAGGCCTCGTCGAGGGTGAGGTCGCCGAGCTGGCCCTTCATCCGCAGCTCATCGATGGTTTCGAAGGCCATGTACGGGTTGATGGCGTCGGCACCGAAGCTGGTGAGCATCGCCAGGTGGTGGACCTCGCGGGCGTCACCGGCCTCGATGACCAGGGAGGCTCGGGTGCGGGTCCGCTCGCCGACGAGGTGCTGGTGCACGGCGGAGGTGAGCAACAACGAGGGGATCGGCGCGTAGCGCTCGTCGGACTCGCGGTCCGAGAGCACAATGAGGCTGGCACCATCCCGGATGGCGGCCGATGCTTCTCGACGCACGCGGTCAATCGCCTCGCGCATACCCGCACCGTGGTGGGCCACCGGGTACAAACCGGAGATCACGGCGGTACGGAAGTGCTCCCACTCACCGTCGTCGTTGGCATGGCTGAGGGTGGCCAGCTGGTGGTTGTCGATCACCGGTCCTGCCAGGCGGATGCGGCGAGCCGCCTCCGAGGTGGGGTTGAGCACGTCCTTCTGCGCACCCAGCAGGGTGTGCATCGAGGTCACGGGCTTCTCGCGGATCGAATCCAGCGGCGGGTTGGTCACCTGGGCGAAGCGCTGTGCGAAGAAGTCATAGAGCATTCGGGGCCGCTGCGAGAGGGCCGCAATGGGAGTATCCGACCCCATAGAGCCGATCGCCTCGGCGGCGTTGAGGGCCATGGGGGCGATGATGAGATCGACGTCCTCCTCCGTGATGCCGAAGACGCGCTGGCGCAGGACCGCCCGGTTATGGGGCATGTACTCGTAGCGGGTCTGGGGGAGCTGCTCGATGGGGACGAAGTTCTCCCGGATCCACTGCCGGTAAGGCTTGGCGTTGGACAGCGAGGATTTGATCTCCGCGTCCGGGACAATGCGGCCAGCGGCCGTGTCCACGAGGAACATCCGGCCCGGCTGGACGCGGGTGCGCTTGACGACGTCCTTGGGGTCCAAGTCCAGCACACCAGCCTCGGAGGCCATGACCACCAGGCCGTCACGGGTGACCCAAATGCGTCCCGGGCGCAAGCCATTGCGGTCCAGCACGGCGCCGATGAGCGTGCCATCGGTGAAGGCGACGGCGGCGGGACCGTCCCAGGGCTCCATGAGGCAGGAGTGATACTCGTAGAAACCACGCAGCTCGGAGCTAATGGTGGGGTTGTGCTCCCAGGCCTGGGGGATCATCATGGCCACGGCGTGCGGGAGGGAGTAGCCGCCGAGGTGGAGAAGTTCCAGGGCCTCATCAAAACGCGCAGTGTCGGAGCCGTCCGGGGAGCAGATGGGCAGGACCCGGTCGAGGGGGCCGAGCAACTCCGAGTCGATGAGAGCTTCGCGGGCACGCATCCAGTTCTCGTTGCCCTTGACGGTGTTGATCTCACCGTTGTGCGCGACGAAGCGGTACGGGTGGGCCAGCGGCCAAGAAGGGAAGGTGTTGGTGGAAAAGCGCGAGTGGACCAGTGCCATCGCGGATTCGAGCCGGGGGTCACGCAGGTCGGTGTAGAACTCCGCTAGCTGCGGGGTGGTCAGCATGCCCTTGTAGATGACCGTGCGCGAGGACAGCGAAGGGAAATAGACGGTGTCTTCGCCGTGCTTGGTGCCCAGCTCCCGGGCGCAGCGCTTGCGGATGAAGAACATCACTCGGTCGAGGTCAATTCCAGTGCGGCGACCTGCGGAGAGGAAGATCTGCTCGAAGTGCGGCATGGCGTCCAAGGCCATGGAGCCGAGGTTGGTGGGATCGACAGGAACCTCACGCCAGCCGAGAACGGTCGCCCCCTCTTCGACGGCGATGGCCTCGATCTCGCGCTTAGCGTCGAACATGGACATGCGGCGGCGCGGAAGGAAAGCGATGCCAGTGGCGTAGGCCCCGGCGTCGGGAAGCTCGACGCCCTGAGCGGCCATGACGGACCGATAGAAGCCGTCGGGGATTTGCAGGAGGATGCCCGTGCCGTCGCCGGTGTTCTTCTCGGCTCCGGCGGCCCCGCGGTGGTCGATGTTCTCCAAGATCTGGAGACCTTTGTCCACGATGTCGCGAGACGGACGTCCGTACATGTCAGCGACGAATCCGACGCCGCAGGCATCGTGTTCGTTCCCGGGATGGTAAAGGCCCTGACGTTCCATGAGAAGTGCACCTCGCTTAGTTTTCTGACTATCGACCTATAGAAAACATCATGCGAGGGGCTCCGCGCAAGCGGATACCTGTCAACCGACCGCCCAATTACCCCCGGCTTAATGCCTCGACGCTAGCGAGCGGCCGTTGAGTGAAGGAATAGCTGGTATCGGCCTTGCACAACCGATGAGCCTTCAGCCACACCCAAATGAATATGGGATACATCACGGCTGCCACGACGACGTAATTCACTATCAGCAAGACGTTCGTCGGCCACATGAGATTCCAGGCGAAGTGAAGGGCGAAGGCCAGAAACAGCCACCCGCCCGCCGTCGCCCACCGCCACGCGGTCGACTTATTCGCCGTGAACAGGGCCAGGCCCAAGCCCCAACCGGCCAGCGCAGTGAAGACGATGTGCAGGCCCGGACCAGCAACCAGGCGCAGCCCCCACATGTACAGCGCGCCGGTGGTGTCGGAGTTGGCGTCCAGGGCCGCCCCGAACGCGCCATACATGGCGTTTTCCACGGCCTCGAATCCCAACCCGACCAAGGCACCCGTCATGAACCCATGCCAGGGACGGTTGAGACCACGGAAGGCGAAGAGAATGACGCCGACGCCTAGGAACTTGGCGATCTCCTCCGGGTACGCCCCACCGAACGAGGCCTCTAGCAGATCCCACCCCGCCTTATTGACCAAGCTAATGACCGGGAGACCAGCAAGAAAGACAAAAACAAAGCACACCCCACCTCCCCACACGATGCACGACATCACCCATTTCCAGCCTGCGCCTGCTTTCTCGGGCCACATCGGCGACAACCGCAGCAAGAGCCCGACCAGCAGGCAGTACAAGACGAGGAACACTGCACCCAAGGAGCCGCCCACCAATGAAGCAAAGAAATTCGACGCCACAAAATAGAGCATGATGGGCACACCAAGGACAACGCTGATGATCAGCGTCACGCGAAACAACATGCTCATAGCGCGATCCTCTCCGCCGGAGCGTCCCTCGGGGTTACTGACTCCAAGTAGGTTATTTCCTCTTCGATAAACCACGGCAGTTCCGAGCTGCCGCTCAAGGTCTGCCACACGTCATTGACCATGGGCAGTGCGTCCGGACCGGTTGGCAGAACCGCCACCATCGTCAGGCCCTCCTGCTCCCCACTCCCCTCGAGGGAGATGCCTACCTTGCCCAGCTCGTAGTCGATAAGCAACCGCGCATCGCCGTCCTCCCAGGTCAACGCATCCTCAGGCGGGAAGTACATGGTGATAGCGCGCATCATGCGACGTAAGGTCCGCTCCGGATCAGTGCCGCCTTCGGCGATCATCGAGTAAATCTCGCCCCCATCGCACACCCAATGCTCGCCGTTGATCAAGTCAGTTTCGTCCAGGCACTCCATGTCAAGCGGGATTGTCCACTCCATGCCCCGCATTTGTAGCTGCACCTGCTCCATCCGTTCGACTTTCGGAACAAACAGATTGAGGACCAGCGGGATGACAACGATGACAGCAGTCGCCCCGAAGAGGGCGAACCACCAGTGGCGACTAGCCGCCGGTTTGAGTCGATAGGATGACATGGTTTCCAGACTATCGTGGCGCGGCTCACCTAGAGTTGGGAGAATGAACGATCTGTACGCCTACGTCAATGGTCCCTGGCTTTCCTCCCACGTCATCCCCGATGATCGGGGCGTCGACGGCACCTTCCACCGGCTTCGCGACGACGCCGAGGCCGACGTCCGCGCCATCGTTGAGGAAGACACGGGGCGCGCCGGCCGCCTCTTCGACTCTTTCATGGACGTCGAGGGCGTCAATGCGGCCGGCATGGCGCCCCTCGACGCCGACCTAGACAAGCTCAGCGCCCCCAACGTCACCGCCTTCGCCGGTCGCCTCGGCGAACTTGAGCGCCTCGGCATCGCCGCTCCCCTCACCTTCTGGGTGGAAAAGGCCTCCGACTCCGAGGACGCCATCGCCTACCTCATCCAATCGGGCCTGGGCCTGCCCGATGAGGCCTATTACCGCGAGCCCGGTCACGCCAAAACGGTCACCGCCTACCGCCACCACATCATTGAGATGCTTGGTTTCCTCGACCCGGCGCGCCTTTTCGGCTTGAGCCCTTCCGCCGCCGCGGACCGCATCCTCGCCCTGGAGACCGAGATCGCCGCCGGGCACTGGGATGTCGTGTCCACCCGCGACGCCGTCAAGACCTACAACCCCACGGCCTGGGACGAACTCCCTGCCATCATCCGCACCCTCCTCGGAGGCGCGGGCCTGCCGGACAACAAGGTCGTGTCGATGATGCCGAGCTACGTCACGCACCTGTCTGGTCTGCTCAGCGACGACCGGCTCGCCGACTGGCAGCTCTGGGCTACGTGGCACATCCTTCGCTCCCGTGCCGGAGTCCTCCCCGCCGAGGTCGGGGCAAAGAACTTTGAGTTCTACGGCACCCTGCTTTCCGGGGCGACCCAGCAGCGCGACCGCTGGCGCCGCGGAGTCGGGCTCGTCGAATCGCTCATCGGGCAGGAGATTGGCAAAATCTTCGTCCAGCGCCATTTCCCGCCATCCTCCAAGTCGGAAATGCTCGAACTCGTGGACTACCTCATCGACGCCTACCGCACCCGCATCACCGACCTGACCTGGATGACCGCCGAGACCCGCGAACGCGCACTGGAAAAGCTCGACCAGTTCAAAGCCAAAATCGGTTACCCCGACGTATGGATGTCCTACGAGGGACTAGAATTCGGCCCCGCTGGCGCCGACCTCCTCACCAACGTCCGCGCCGCCTCCGCCTTCCTCCAGGACTACGAACTGGGCAAAATTGGCAAACCCGCCGACCGTGATGAATGGTTCTCCACCCCCCAAACCGTCAACGCCTTCTACAACCCCGTAGTCAACGACATCACCTTCCCCGCCGCCATCCTCCGCGCGCCCTTCTACTCCCCCGACATGGACGCCGCCGAAAACTTCGGCGCCATCGGAGCAGTCATCGGCCACGAAATCGGCCACGGCTTCGACGACCAGGGCTCCCAATACGACGGCCGCGGCAACCTCAACTCCTGGTGGAGCGACGCCGACCGCGACTCTTTCACCGAGCTCACCGACCAGCTAGTGACCCAATTCACCGGCCTCATCCCCGCCATCCTGCGCGAACGAGGCATTGAATCCGACGGGGTCAACGGCGAGTTCACCCTCGGCGAGAACATCGGTGACCTCGGCGGGTTGGGCATCGCTGTTGTTGCCTACCAGCGCTACTTAGCTGACCACGGCCTTACCTTCGAGACCTCCCCAACAATGGAATTCGAGGCCGAAGGATCCGACCCCGACCTCACCGGACGCACCTTCAACGGACTCCAGCGCCTCTTCCTCTCCTGGGCACGAGTCTGGCGCACTGCCATCCGCCCCGAGCAAGCCCAGCAGTATCTGGCGATCGACCCCCACTCCCCCGCCGAGTTCCGCTGCAACGTCATCGCCGGAAACATCGACGAGTTCTACCAAGCCTTCCCCTCCATCGGGCCCGATTCACCCATGTGGATCGAGCCTGAGAAGCGCGTGACTATTTGGTAGGTGCGGCGGGGGCTAGTCCAACCAGTTCAGCTCTCCGACCACCCGCTTTTCTTCCGGCATGGCGGGCAGCCAGCCGATGAGGTTCATGCGGGAGGTGTTGTGACCTACTTCGGTGGATTCGATCCGGCGGAGGAGGTGCGGGAGGCGCAGCTGGAAGGACTTCCGGCGGCCGTCGATAAGCACGGTGCCCACCGCGCGCTGGCGCGTGACCTCCAGGAGTTTGACCCCGCTGACCTCGGTTTTCCCGGAACCGGAACCGCGGATCGACAGGACTGGCGGGACGCCGTCGGAGCGGGCGGCTTCGTTGTCGCCTTCGAGGATGCAACGGATGAATTCGGCAACAGCGATGGGATCGCCGAGCGCATTAGAGACCCATCGTCTGCCCAGGACGCTGTGTTCCATGGTGGAGAGGGTGTGTTCGGGGTCGAGTTCGGCGGCGCGGTAGGTGAGGGGGATTTGTACGCTGCGGCCGTCGATGTCGGAGCCAACGAGTACTTCGATGCCGACTTCTCCGTCCGGGTCGACGAGACGATATCCGCCGAGGAGGGTAACTACGCCTCCGAAGCGGGCAGCAATGTCATCTTTGCCGGGGCTCAATTCTGCATTGTAAATTTCTGCGGTTCCGCTCATGACAGCACTCCTTGATTGTTGAGGCGGCACGTGTGACAGCCAGGGTAGTCCTTTCGGGCGCTAGGCTGGGCGCCATGAACGATGCATCTCTCTCACCCGAGCACGAACGCGAGCAAGAAGAAGCCCAGTTCCGCGCCGATTTTCAGGTCGGCGGAATTGATCGGACGATGTCTCAGGAAGAGCAGCTAGAGCAGCTATATTCCTACTTAGACGCCCACTATGAGCTCCCAGATTTCACTCCGCCGTGGAAGGGCGGGGCGGGCGATCCCGATAGGGCAGATAATTACATTGCCCGGTTGGCGGATCGGACGACGCATGCTGCGATGCTCATGCTGGGCTCTGGTCTTGATCAATCGATGCCGGGCAATGCGTGGATTGACGGGATTGAGATGGAAGAGGTCACCGAGGTCGGCGGATGTTTGTTCACACCGCCGGAGCCGACGGGCAAATGGGCGATTAGTTTTCACTCGGGAGGCTGGTGGCGTGGTTCGGGTGATGCGTTGGAAAATTCGTGGCGGCCGGAAGTGGCGGCGGCGGCAATGCGTTCGGGGACGATCATCCTCGATCTGGACTATCCACTCGCCCCGCAGCACACGCTCGCGGAGATGAATGATGTGGTGGCGCAGGCGGTGGGGGTGGCCAAGCACCACAACGCGGCATCCATCACGGGCTGGGGCTACTCTTCCGGTGCCGCGTTGGCGGCGATGAATGCCCAGCTTTTCGATGCCCTCGTGCTCACCTTCCCCGATCTTGCTTCGGTCGCTGCTCTTCCGGAGGAGATCCAGGCCGGCGAGTCCGTCCCGGCCGCGGACACCTGGCCGAGGACTCTCGTGCAGATCGCCCTGCAGGATGAGATCGCCGCCCGCCCTGCCGACGTCGGCGCGGCGGAAGTCGTGGAGTACGTCTCCCGGCACCGGGTGTCCACGCCGGAGGTCGCCCGGCAAAAGATTGCCGACGTCGCCGCCTTCCTGCGGTCGGTGTAACGCCAGCTAGTCCGCCCCGAGGGACTCCTCCCGCAGTTCCCGCCCGCGCTCGATGACCTTTTCTTTCGTCTGCTCCTGGCGCTCGAGGGCCCGGGTGCTGCGCAACGGCAGCTGAATGGTTTCTTCTGCCTCGACGCCTTCGCGCAGCTGCCGGGCGCGTTCGACTTCAGCGTCGACGGTGACTCCTAGGAGCAGGGAGATGTTGCCGCCCCACAGTGCGAAGAGCAGGGCCAGTACGGTACCAATCGCACCATAGGAGCTCAGCCCGGTGAGGAAGAGGAGGTAGAGGTAGAAGGCCCCACTGACCAGGGCGAGGCCGACCATGGCCACGCTCGCGCCGAGGCTGAGCCAGCGGAAGCGTGGCTGCTTCACGTTGGGGGTGAAGTAGTAGAGCACGGCGATGAGGACAATCGTCAGCAGGATGATCACCGGCCAGCGCACCCACGCCCAGATGGGCAGGAAGACGCTGAGCAGGTAGTCAAGCACGTCCGTGAGACCCAGCGGTTCGGCGATGGGGCCTAGGACCGTCGACACCACGACCTCGTTGAGTGCGATCGAGGAAGCGATGAGCACGATGCCTAGCAGCAGCACCAGGGTGGTCGCCAGCTGCGTAGCAAAGTTTCGGATCAACGTCCGGCCTTCCCGCAGCCCGTAAATGCTGTTGGCGCAGCGGGAAAACGCCCGCACATACGCGGAGGCCGACCATAGGGCGACGAGGATACCGGCGACCAAGCCCACGACGCCCCCAGCGGCGGTGCCGATGACCATCATGACCACTTCCCGGACGGTCTCTTGGTAGGTATCGGGGACGTAGTCGCGGATGAAATCGGCCAATAGCGATTCGACGAGGTCTGCGTTGTTGGCCAAAAAGAGCGTGGCCATGGAGTACGTGGCCAACAGCGTCGGCGCGAAGGAGAGGACCGTGAAAAACGTCAGCATGGCCGCTTTGTCCAGGCTGCTATCCAGCCAGAATTCGCGGACCGCGCGGCCGCAGGCATAGCTCCAGCCCCCGTCTTTCAGCGACGGGCGCGGAGAATCTTTAGTCATGCTGCCAGCGTACTGCGCGTCCGTTATGCGAGATTCCTTCTGCATCCCAGTGCGGCACGGAACGGGCGGGGTCGTGGGAGGAGCCATCAGCACGCACTACCCGCCACCACGCGGTCAGGTGCCCGACCTCGGCCATCACCCGGCCGACCTGCCGCGGGCCGGTCCCCACCTCGGCGGCGACCTCCCCGTAGGTGGTCACCTCGCCAGGGCGAAGCTTATCGACGACCGCGAGCACGGCCTCCTGCACATCCGTCAGCTTAGAGATCAAAGCCTTCGAGCGGGTCGGATTCCCGCCCCTCTTCCATCGGCTCGTCGACCTCACACAGGGTGAGGGTCGCCCCGGTGGAGTCGGACACGAGGCACATGCGGCCAAACTCGGAATCCCAGGGCTCGCGGATGACCTCGCCGCCGAGCTCGGGAACCTTCGCCACGACGGCATCCAGGTCGAGGACGCCGAGGTAGGTCTGCCAGAAGCTCGGGACCTGCGGCGGGAAGTTGCCCTCCGCTTTCCAGATGCCTGCGAAGGCCGCCCCGTCGAGCATGGCGGTGCTGTACGTGAAGTCCTCGCCCACCTCCATGGACACCAGCTCCCAGTCGAACAGGCCGTGGTAGAAATCAATCGCCTGGTTGAAACCGGTCGTCGCGGTGAGTTCGTGCCACACCGGGGTGCCGGGCTCGCCGGCGGCGACGAAGGAGTCCTCGCCGGCTGGTTCGATGAGGCCGAACAGCGCCCCGGCGGCGTCGACAAGCACTGCCATGCGGCCGAGCTGGACTTCCGTGGGCTCCGCCAGGACGCGCCCACCCAGGTCGACGACCTGGGTGATCTGCTCTTCGAGATTATCGGCCAAGAAGTAGGTGATCCAGGTATCGGGCATCGGGGCGCCGTCGGCGGGCTGCGGGATGAACCCGGCGACGGGCAGGCCCTGCACGCGGGCGACGCGGTAATCCTCGCCGCTGATTTCCCAGCCGAGGATCTCGGAGTAGAAGGCGGCCGACTTACGCACGTCGGAGGTGGTCAGGTCGATCCAATACGGCATTCCGCCGATGGCCTCAAAAGCCGGCATTTAGAGGTTTCTCCACTTCTCGGGGTCAAAATCGTCGTTGGCGGTGGCTTCGTCGAAGTAGTCATCCTCGTCGCCGACCGCCGTAGTCACGCGCGCGCAGGCATCACCGAGGCAGACGACATCGCCCTCGCGCAGGGTCTTGCCGCGGCGGGTATCCACCGCGCCATTGACGGTGACGTCCCCGGCGGCAATGACTTCCTTCGCTTCCCCGCCGGTGGCGACGAGATTGGCGAGTTTGATGAACTGACCTAGTTTGATGGATTCGCTCCGAATGGCAACGTCTGCAGCGTGCATGCGGGCCAGTCTACTTACCCCTGTGGGGCGATCGTCACCGCGGTGCCGGTGGCTGAGACCATCATCATGCCGTTGTCAGCGCCCATTACCTGGTAATCCACATCCACGCCGATGACGGCATTCGCCCCGAGCTCCTGGGCGCGCTGGACCATCTCGGACAGGGCGGACTCCCGGGCCCGGAACGCTTCCTTCTCATAAGCATCCGAACGCCCGCCGACGAGGTTGCGGAATCCCGCCGCGAGATCCTTGAAGGCATTGATACCGACGATGGTCTCTCCGGCGACGACGCGCAGGTACTGGGTGACTTGGTAGCCGTCCACGGACGGAGTGGTAGTGACGATCATGTCAACGATGATACGACTGCCTGCCCACCCTCGACCACCATGAGCAGGCCCAGGCCGATGAAAATGATGCCGGTCACGATGTCGATGATGGCCGAATGCTTGGCAATGCGCGCCGCCATCGCCCGCACCCCCAAAGCAAAGCCGACAAACCACGCAATGCCGGTAAAGACCAGCGTGGCGACGATGAGCACCGCCCAGCCCACGCCCATGTCGGGCCGGACGAATTGAGCAAAAATGGCACCGAAGAACAGCAGCGCCTTCGGGTTGGCCAGGTTGGTAGTCAGGCCGAGCAGCAGGGCACGGGCCGGAGGCATCGCCTCTGCTTCGGCACCAGTGGCAGCCTGAACGGGCACGCCCCGCGCCGCCCGGCCGCTGCGCACCGCACCGATTCCCATCCGCAGCAGGTACAGACCACCGAGCAGCTGCAGGGCGGTGAGGATCTGCGGGTACGCGCCGACGAGGGCAGACAGACCCAAGAGGGAGGCGAGAATCCACAGGGCATTGCCCAGCATGATGCCCAGGGCACACCACACGCCCGCGGCACGGGAGCGGGACCCCACGCGGATGAGCTGCACCACGTCGGGCCCCGGGGAGACGATCGCCGCAATCCACACGACGAGCAGGCTGACAAAGCTAGAGCTAGTCACAGGGGAAATCTACGCCTGGTCGCGCGGCATGATGTTCATCGTGTCGATGTTCACATGCGCCGGCAGCGACGCCACCCAGCGGATCGCCTCGGCGATGTCCTCCGCCGTGAGGTTGAGCTTGTCGGCGTACACGGCCTCCGCCTTGGCGGCATCACCCTTGAAGCGAACCAGCGAGAAGTCCGTGGACACGCGGCCCGGATCGATCTCGGTGATGCGAATGGGATTGCCCACCTCCTCCATCCGAAACGCCCGGGTCAGGGCGCGCAGGCCGAACTTGGCGGCGTTGTACCCGGACCCACCCGGGTAGGCGTTGAACGCCGCCACGGAACCGATGTTGATGATGAGGCCGGCGCCGCCCTCGGCGGCGTCGAGAAGCGGCAGCAACGCCTTGGTCACCCGGACGGTGCCGAGGACGTTGGTGTCATACATCGTCTGCCAATCATCCAGATCGGCCTCGCGGAGACTATCCAAGCCCAGGGCCCCACCAGCGTTGTTGACCAACAGGTCCACGCGGTCGAGGCGCGCCGCGAAGGCCGCGACCGACTCATCGCTGGTCACGTCCAATTCGATGGCCTCGCCGCCCGTGCGCTCCGCGACCTCACGGATCTTGTCCACCCGGCGGGCCGCGACAACGACGTGCCAGCCATCCGCCGCGAGCGCGTCGGCCGCGGCGGCGCCGATTCCCGAGGATCCTCCGGTGATAACAGCTACTTTCTTCTCTGCATTAGTCATGGCTTCGATAGTTGCACAAACACCTGACACAATGGGGCCTCATGAGCTTCGATCTCGCCCGGATCGGCGCTGGCCTGCCCGTCGCGGAGACGATCGACCAGCTGCCCGCGCTGCTGGCCCGCACGAACCGGGCCGTCATTCAGGCACCGCCTGGCACGGGCAAGACAACGCTCGTGCCGCCCGCGCTGGCCAACCACACCCAAGGAAAAGTACTGGTCACTGCGCCGCGCCGGGTCGCGGTGCGCGCAGCTGCGCGCAGGCTTGCTCACCTGGATGGCAGCGAGCTCGGCGATCGCGTGGGCTTCAGTGTCCGCGGCGAGCACCACCCGGGCAGCCTCGTGGAGTTCATGACCCCGGGCGTGCTGCTGCGCAAGCTCATGTCCGATCCGGAGCTCAGCGGCATCAGCGCCGTGGCGGTCGATGAGGTCCACGAGCGCCAGCTCGACTCCGATCTCGTCCTGGGCATGCTCCTGGAACTGTCAGAGTTGCGCGATGACCTGTCCATTGTGGCGATGTCAGCCACCGTCGATGTGGATAAGTTCTCTGGCCTCATGGACGCTCCCGTCCTGGAGACCGCAGCGGTGACCTACCCGCTGAGCACGCAATATTCTCCGCATCCGGGCCGTTCGTCCGGCACGCGGGAGTTCTACGATCACCTCGCCCAACTCGCGCAGGGCCACGCCGATTCGGTGCTGGTGTTCGTCCCCGGCGTTCGCGAGATCGAGCAGGTCAGAGCCCGCATCCCCGAAGCCCTGCCGCTGCACGGCTCGTTGAGTTCCGCCGACCAGGACCGCGCCTTGGCCCCCAGCGACAAGCCCCGAATCGTCGTCGCCACGTCGATCGCCGAGTCCTCCCTCACCGTCCCCGGCGTCCGCGTCGTCATCGATTCGGGCCTGTCCCGCGTTCCCCGGCGCGACGCCGCCCGCCGGATGACCGGCCTGGTCACGGTCTCCGCGGCGCAGTCGACGGCTGATCAGCGCGCCGGTCGTGCCGGACGCGAGGGCCCCGGCACCGTCATCCGCGCCTACTCCCAATCCGATTACCAGCACTTTTCACCCCACATCACCCCGGAGATCGCCACCTCGGACCTCACGCAGGCGGCGCTGATCCTCGCGGTATGGGGCACGCCACGCGGGGTCGGTCTCCCGCTTGCCGACGCCCCTCCGTCCCCCGCCCTCGACGCCGCCGAGGACGTGCTGCGCGCCATCGGCGCTATCGCCGCCGAGGGGAAGGCCACGGGGCTCGGTCGGCGCCTCGCCGCCCTGCCCGTCGATCCCCGACTCGGGCGCGCCCTGCTCACCGCTGGTCCCGCTTCTGCCGAGGTGGTCGCCGTGCTTGCCGATGCCCCGCGCGGCGACATTAGTGCGCAGCTGCGCACTCTGCGCGGGCAGCGGCCCTTCGAACGGGAGGTCGCGCGCCTGCGCCGCCTAACGTCCGGGGGCAATGGTGTTAGCGATCCGGGTGTAATCACCGCGCTGGCCTTCCCCCAGCAAGTCGCCCGGCGCGTGGGTGCGGATTACCTCCTAGCCAGCGGCACCCGCGCGTATCTCCCGCCGGATTCGCCCCTGCAGGGAGCCGAGTGGTTGGCCATCGCTGAGGTCACCCGCGCCGCAGGTTCTTCTCGCGAGGGGCGCGCGGGGGCGACGATTCGGGCGGCGGCGCGGCTGAGTGAGCAGCAGGCCAGAGACGTCATCGGCGTCACGGAGGAGGTCACGGCGACCGTCGAGGGCGGTCGTGTCCGTGGCCGGAAGCTCAGCCGCCTCGGGGCGATCACGGTGAGTTCCACCCCGGTGGCCCTGCCCCGAGATAAGGCAGCGGAGGCGCTGGCCGCGACCATCAGCGAACGGGGGCTGGAGATGTTCCACTTCTCCGACAAAGCTCAGCACCTGCGCGATCGCCTTGAGTTCCTCCACGAACAGTGTGGTGACCCATGGCCTGATCCCAGCCACGCCGACCCCACAATGTGGCTCATGCCGGAACTGACCGCAGTGGCGGACGGGGCGCAGCTCAGCAAGGTCGACATGTACCCCGCCCTGCAACGCTTGCTGCCCTGGCCGGAAGCGGGGCGGCTGGATGAACTCGCGCCGACGCATTTCCTCGCCCCCAGCGGGCATCGGCACCGAATTTCCTATGACACCCACCGGCCCGTGGTCCGCGTCAAACTGCAGGAGTGTTTCGGGATGGCCACCTCACCGGAGTACGCCGGCGTGCGCCTGCTCTTTCATTTGCTCTCCCCCGCGGGGCGCCCGCTCGCGGTCACCGACGACCTGGCGAGCTTCTGGTCCGGCCCCTATTCCCAGGTCCGCGCGGAGATGCGCGGCCGCTACCCCAAGCACCCCTGGCCGGAGGATCCGTGGACCGCCCCGGCGACGGCGCGGGTGAAGAAACGGAAGGATTAACCTTCGAGGAGCCGGAATCCGGCGGGCAGCTCAGCGCCGTCAAAGGCTCCGGCTGCGCGGGCGAGCGTCGGGAGGACCTCCGGGCTGGCGATGATCTCCACCCCCAGCTCCCCGTACACCTGTGCCAAGAACAGCTCCCGGGAAATGAAGTCCAGCGTTGCGTTCACGTCTCCGGCGAGCTCTTCGGGAGCTCGAACCTGGTGGCTATCAACTTTGATGCTCATGACTTCAACATAAAGAGCCGTCCTGTTAACGACCTGACAGCTGCTGCCACGCCAGGTAGGAACTCATCATGACAACCACGACGAGCAAAGCTACCCGCACGAGTCGGGCGCCTCCGCCGAGGATCGTCCGCGCCCCGAGCTGTGCGCCGATGATGTTGGATACGGCCAATGCCAGACCCAGCTGCCACCAGACGTGGCCTCCCCACGCGAAAACGACGAGGGCACCAAGGTTGGTCGCCGTGTTCACGACCTTTGCCATCATCGCCGAACGCAAGAAGTCTTGGGAGAGCAGCGCCGTGAACGCCATGATGAGGAACATGCCCGTACCGGGCCCGAAGATGCCGTCATAGAAGGCGATGCCCGCGACGGCCACGAGCAGGGCCCAGCGCCGCCACGTTTCGATCGGCTTGTCGCTGGGCGTGCCCTGTCCGAAGGACGGGCGCAACGCCACGAAGGTGCCCACCGCCAGCAGCAAGACGATGATGATGGGCCGCATGACGGCGGCGTCGATAAGCGCGGCGGATGCCGCTCCGGCCCCGGAACATACCGCAGCGATGGGCACGAAACGCCAGCTAATCGGCGCTTTCAACTTCCGGACCAAGGTCACCGTCGCCGAGGCCGTACCCGAGACGGACACCATCTTGTTCGTGCCGAGGGCCGTCGCCGGCGCGAGCCCCGGGACGACGGCCAGCAGTAGCGGAATCATGATGAGGCCGCCTCCACCGATGACCGCATCTATCCATCCGGCGACAGCGGCACCCGCGAGAAGCGTTATCCAGATCTCTGCACCCATGGAACTAAGGGTAGGGTGCATTGGCATGAACACGGTAGTAGCGCGCTGGCTTATCGTTGCTCCTTGTTCCGTTGCCCTGGGCACTCTCTTCGCGTTGTGGAACGTCCCCGCGGCGTGGATCCTGGCGGCGATCATCGTGTCCGGGACGATGGCACTGGTCAGCGGGGAGGAGCTGCCGCTCAACGATGGCATCTACCGCTTCGGCCGCGGCATTATCGGCATGCTGGCCGCCCTGCCCCTGCTCGGAGTGCCGCTTGGTGTGCTCGGCGGCTACCTGCTTCCGGGGCTACTGGTCTCGATCGTGACGTTGGGGATCGGCATCGGCGGCGGGGTGTTGTTGGCCTCGCGAGAACGTACCGTCAGCCCCGAGACGGGCATCCTCTCCATGCTCGCCGGTGGGGCCTCAATCATGCCGGTCCTAGCGCGGGAGGTGGGCGCTGATTTCCGCTTCGTCTCCCTCGCCCAGTATCTCCGACTGCTCGTCGTGTCTATTTCATTGCCACTGATCACGGCGCTGTTCTCCGCCCCCTCCTCCGGGTCCGCAGCGTCGGCTAGCGACCAGGTCTGGTTCATGATGATCGCTATCACCGTCATCGCTTTGTTCGGAGAGAAAATCGGCGCGCTCGTCCGGCTCCCGGTGCCCAGCGTTCTCGGGCCGCTGTTGATCACGGTGGGCGTATCGCTCCTACTTCCCGACGGCCTCACCCTCGTTCCCCCGGACCTGTTCCGCATCATCGCCTTCCTCGCGATCGGCTGGATGTGCGGCGGCGCGCTTTCCCTGCCCGCTCTGAAAGCCTTCGGTCGCCAGCTGCCCGCCACAGTGACCTTCATCGTTGTCATCATCGGCGCCTGCGCGCTCACCGCGTGGCCGCTGACCCACTGGTTGGATATCTCCTACTTCGAGGCTTACCTCGCCACCAGCCCGGGCGCGCTGGAGACGGTCCTCGCCTTGTCCAGCGAAGGTGGGGCCGGGCCGGTCGTTGTGGCCGTTCAGCTCATCCGTTTGCTTGCCGTCTTGCTCATCGCAGGCTGGCTGCCGCAGTTGATTCGGTTGATCACGCGGAGACGCGGCAAGGACGAAGGTAAATGACATGTCAACAACTACCGTCATTCGTTCCGCCGACCGGGACCATTGGCGCGACCATGCCATCCTCTCTCGGCAGTCATTTCCCGCCACCGGCAATTTCGACCTCGCGGCCAATTCCTTCGGCCTGCTCATGGTGTTCAATGACGATGTCGTAGCTCCCGGCGAAGGCTTCAGCATGCATCAACACGACAATATCGAGATCGTCAGCTGGATCGCCGAGGGAGCACTCCGGCACCGCGACTCCGGCGCTCCCGACACCACAGTCCTGCCGGCGGGCTCGGCGCAACTGATCTCCGCAGGTTCCGGGGTGAGCCGCTCAGAAGTTAACGCCAGTTAACGCCGCCGGTTACACCAGCCGGGAAAACGTGCGCGTAGTCCAGAGCTGGCTAGCCACCAACGAACTCGATACCACCCCTTTCCACGCCACCTACGACGCTAATGCGGACCTGGCCAGTGGAGAACTCATCCAGATTGCCGGGGCCGATTCTCCCCTGCCCATCAGGGCACGGCAGGCGGCCCTGTGGGCGGGGCGCCCCCGCGCAGGCAGCACCGTTACCATTCCCCAGGCACGCTACCTGCACGTCTACGTGGTCTCCGGGGCGATCACCCTCAATGGGCACCAATTGACAGAAGGCGACGCTGCCCGCCTCACCGACTCACCAGAGACAAAAGCCACTACTAAGGAAAACAGCGAGATCCTCGTTTGGGCGATGGACCGCGCCATCAACCCCGCGTAGACCTACATCTCGAGTTGGCGCACCTCGATGGCCTGCCCACAGGCAGCGGCGGCACGTTGGGCAACTTCCGCGGCCTCATCTTGCGAGGGGACGTCGACGATCCAGAAGCCACCAAGCTGGCGGCCCGAGACGGACGAGGGGACACGGGAACCATCGCCCAAGACCATGAGGGCGGTCTCCGGCGGCTGCAACGCGTTGACGTACACGAGGATGCCGGCCTTCTCGATGTCAGCGTTGAACGCGCTGACCGCCGCGAAGGCGGCCTGCATGTCCTCGTCGGACTGGTAGGCGGGTGCTCCGTCGTGGTGCACCGAAAGCATGAACTGGGTCATACCCAGCCATGCTAGTGCACGTTAATCCAGAACCTGTTCCCGGAGGATCGACATCGGGATCGATCCCAGCGACAGGGCGCGGCGGTGGAACTCTGCCACCGATTGCCCCTGGGCTACGGCCTCGTCGCGGGTCTGTTCCCACAGGCGCTGGCCCAGGGCGTAGGAGGGTGCCTGGCCGGGCCAGCCTAGGTAACGGTTGAGCTCGAAGCGAAGGTTAGCCCCGTCCATGGCGGAGTTTTCCCGCAGGAATGCCTTGGCGTAGGTGGCATCCCAGACCATGGAACCTTCGGGGACGCGCTTGCCCAGATGGACGCCGATGTCGAGGACGACGCGCGCGGCGCGGAGACGCTGGGCGTCGAGAAGCCCCATGCGCGTGCCGGGATCATCGTGGTAGCCCAACTCCGCCATGAGCTGCTCGGAGTACAGCGCCCAACCCTCGCCATGGCCGGAGTTCCAGCAGGCGACGCGGCGCCACAGGTTGAGCCGAGACCGCTCGACGAGAGTCTGGCCGATCTGGAGGTGGTGGCCGGGGACTCCTTCGTGGAAGACCGTGGTCAATTCCTGCCAGGTGTGGAAGGTGTCTTGACCGGCGGGGACGGACCACCACATGCGGCCCGGGCGGGAGAAGTCATCGGACGGCGGGGTGTAGAAGATGCCGCCGGTGCCGGCCGGGTCGATGGCGCATTCGATGGTGCGGACGGGCTCGGGGATGTCGAAGGCGCTGCCGTGGAGGTCGGTGACGGCCTGGTCGGCGGTCTTCTGCATCCAGGAGACGAGCTCGTCGACGCCGTGGAGGGTGTAGCGCAGGTCATCGTTAAGCTGGCGGAACGCCTGGCGCACGTCGGAGGTTTGGTAGAGCTCGCGGGCGATGGCCTGCTGCTCGGCGTCGATCTCCCGCAGGCGCTCCAGGCCCCAGGTGTAGGCCTCATCGAGGTCGACGGTATCGCCGACGAAGAGGTGGGAGAAGCGCGCGTAGCGTTCGCGGCCGACGGCGTCCTCGCGGGGGGCGTGGGGGGCCAGGTTCTCCGATAGCCAGTCGGCCATCTCGGCGAAGGCCTGCTTGGCGCTGGCGACCTCGGCCGAATCGGCAGCAACACCCAGGTTGTCCAGCAACGAGCTGGAATCTGCCAGGTCCTGGCACTGGGAGTAGACCTCGTCGATCTGGCGGACGGGGGCGACGTGGCCGTGGCTGGCAGCCTCGGAAAGGGACTCACGGTAACCGGCCAGGGCAGCGGAGACCTTGGACAGGCGGGAACGGATCGCGTCGATCTGCTCCGGGGTGTCCTGGGGCATAAGCGTCAGCGTGTCGCGGATGGCCTGGACCGGGGAGGCGATGTTGTTCAGCTGCGCCAGGTCCTCGCCGTGGTGGTGCAGGTCCACATCGAGGCAGAGGCGATCGCGCAGGACCGCGGCGGTGACGTAGTCAATCTCGTCGAAATCATCGTCGTCGTCGCACGCATCGGTGCCGTCATCGAAGGCATCGATGTCGGCGATCATCTCGCGGGTTCGGTCGGCGATAGCGTCCCAGTATGACGGGGAGAAGTCCTGCAGTTCGCCGTCGTAGCCGGGGATGCCCCAGGCGGTAGCTTCGGTGGGCGACAGGGCGGCTAGGTCGTGGACAAACGCCTCGCAGGAGGCATCGAGCAGTGACGGTGAGCGCTCGTCGTTAAACGGCGAGGTCTCGAGGGTCTCGGAACTCATGACAGGCCAGTGTAGCGGTGACGGGCTTATTCGTCCCATTTTCCGCCGGGTGGCTCCCAGCTGGCGAAGGCAGCGAGGATCTCACCTGGCTCTTCGGCCACGATGAGCGCCTCAAGATACTTAGGCAAGAGGAAGCCTTCCTCGACGGCCCGCTGCAGCATGGCAATCAGGGGATCCCAGAATCCCTCGACGTTGCACAGGGCAACGGGGCCGGTGATGGTTCCAAGCTGCTGCATCGTGAGGACTTCGAAGACTTCCTCCAACGTGCCGGCACCGCCGGGCAGAGCGACGAAGGCGTCGGCAAGCTCCTCCATCCGCGACTTGCGCTGAGCCATCGTGTCCACGACTTCCAGCTGCGTGACCCCAGGGTGGGAGAGTTCAAGGTCGACGAGTTGGCGCGGGATGACCCCGGTCACCGCCCCCTGCTTATCGACGACCGCGTCCGCCACCTCCCCCATCAGGCCCACCGCTCCGCCGCCGTAGACCAACCGCCACCCGCGCTCGGCGAGCGCGGCCCCCATCTCCCGCGCCGCCTGAGTATAAGAAGGACGGGCCCCGTGGGAAGAGCCACAATAGACAGCCACGGCAGTAACGGACACCATGCGTCGAATTCTATAGCGTGGAAGACATGGACGTATTCCCCCAAGCCTTTGACCTGGCACGGGCAGCCCGGCGCATCGAGGTCTTCACCGGTGCCGGGATGTCGGCTGAGTCCGGGTTGCATACCTTCCGCGACGCCCAAACCGGCCTGTGGAGCAAGGTCGATCCCATCGCGATGGCCTCGATCGATTCCTGGGAACGCGACCCAGAACCCATGTGGGCCTGGTACCTGTGGCGGGCGCAGCGCTGCCGGGCAGTGGAACCCAATGCGGGACACCGCGCGATTGCCGAATGGGCGGACGTGGCGGAGGTATCAGTGACCACCCAGAACATCGATGACCTCCACGAGCGCGGCGGTTCGGCGGACGTCACCCACCTGCATGGCTCGCTCTTCGACTTCCGCTGCTCCCATTGTTCCCGCCCTTTCAACGGCGAAGTGGGCTACCCGGCTGAGCCCATCGTGCGCCTCACTCCCCCGAACTGCGAGTTCTGCGGCGGCCTCATCCGACCCGGGGTGGTCTGGTTCGGGGAGATGCTGCCCCAGCGAGCGTGGCGAGACGCGGAAGGGAGGATGCAGTCGGCGGATCTCGTGGTCATCGTCGGCACTTCCGGGGTGGTGCAACCGGCCGCGTCGCTGCCGCTCATCGCCCGCGAGATGGGGACGCCGGTGCTGGAGATCTCTCCCCAGGAAACTGAGCTGACCCGCTATGCCGATGTCTCCTGGCGCACCACAGCCGCTTTCGGGCTTCCAGAGCTGGTCACCGGGTTGCAACTAGACCGGGGCTAACATGACCTCCCGTGAGCATCCGTGACCTCCTAGCCGATACCCGCCCACTGCAGGTGCCTGCTTATCGGCGCCTGTGGACCGCGAACATCGCCACGACGATCGGCGCTCAACTAACGGTGGTGGCGGTGCCCGCGCAGATCTACCTGCTCACCGGTTCCAGCGCTTACGTCGGGCTGACGGGTTTGTTCGGCCTCGTTCCCCTGGTCATCTTTGGCCTCTACGGCGGGTCAATCGCGGATAGTTTGGATAAGCGCAAGGTCCTCATTGCCACGACGACTGGCATGATCCTCACGGCGATCATGTTCTGGGGATTGACCCTCGCGGGCAGCACCAACGTCTGGTGGCTGCTGGCGACATTCTCCCTGCAGCAAGCGTTTTTCGCGGTGAATCAACCGACGCGCACGGCCGTCAACCGGACGATTCTGCCGCTGGACCATCTTCCAGCCGGGGCAAGCCTCAACATGATGCTCATGCAGGCCGGGGCGATCATTGGGCCGTTGCTCGCGGGCGCGCTCATCCCCTTCATCGGTTTCTCCTGGTTATATTTCCTCGACGCCCTGCTGTTGCTGCCCACGTTGGGGGCGGTCCTGGCCCTGCCATCGCTGCCGCCGAAGGGGGAGGCCGGGCGGGCCGGGGTGAATTCGGTCCTCGATGGGCTGCGCTACCTGCGTCGCCAGCCGATCCTCCTGATGGCCATGCTGCTCGATCTCATTGCCATGATCTTTGGCATGCCGCGGGCGCTGTATCCCGAGATCGCCGCCGTTAACTTCGGCGAGCGGGAACCGGGTCTCATGCTCGCGCTCCTCTATTCCTCTATGGCGGCCGGTGCGGTGCTCGGGGGCTTGGTGTCGGGGTGGATTTCCCGGGTGGTGCGCCAGGGGTGGGCGGTCTTCGTCTGCGTCATCGTGTGGGGCGTGGCCATCATGGGCGCTGGCCTGGGCGTCATGCTCAGTCCCGGCGCGGTGAGCATCTACGCCTGGTTGGTGGTGTTCATGCTGGTGCTGGGCGGGGCGGCGGACATGTTCTCTGCGGCGTTGCGCACGGCCATCTTGCAGCAGTCGGCGGCGGAGCATGTGCAGGGGCGCATCCAGGGGGTGTACATCATCATCGTCGTCGGCGGGCCTCGGCTGGCCGATGTCCTACACGGGTGGGCGGCGGTCCCCTGGGGCGTGGGGCTGACCACCCTGGTGGGTGGCGCTCTGGTCATCGTCGGTACGGCGGTTTGCGCACTGTTCGTTCCGTCTTTTGTGAAGTACCGCAAGCCCTTCCCCCGAACCACCAAAACAGACTAAGTGGTCTAGATTATAGCAGTTGGATTAGACGGCATGGTCTAATTGGATGTAGGATGCCAACATGACCACTGCAGGCACCGTCTTCTCACGTCCGCGCACCCCCGCGGCCAAGTGCCTCCATCACATCCGCCTCCACCACATTGTCACCCGGAGCGAACTGGTCGAGGCCACCGGACTGTCCCAGCCCACGATCACCCGCGCGGTCGCTTCGCTTATCGACGCCGGGCTGGTCCATCAACGCACCGACCTCACCCACTCCCAGGGTCGCGGTCGCCCCACCATTCCGCTGGAGCTGGCCCCCAGCGGGTGGCTGCACGCGGGCATTTCGGTAGGCACCTCGACCACCTACATCGGGCTTTTTGATACCCGTGGGCGCACGATCCGCGACGCGGATGTGCCGACGCCGGTCGCGCGACTGTCGGAAAGCGACTTCATCGAGCACGTCATGGCCGGACTCAACCGCCTCACCGCGGGCCTGGACCGGCCGCTGGTCTCGGTGGGCGTGACCACATCCGGGCACGTCAGCCGCGATGGCATCGTCGACGCCCCCAACCTGGGGTGGCAGGGCGTCGACTTCGCGGGCCGCCTGCGCTACCAATTCTCCGTCCCCGTCGTCGTCTCCGCCGCTGTCCCCGCGATCCTCGGCTCCGAAGTGCAATCCACCGAGCTGCCCATTAATCCCTCCCCCACCCTGGCGTTATTCGCCGACGACTCGCTTGGGGCGGCCGTGGCCAACGACGCGGGCGTCTCGCAGCTCAACCTGCCCGCCGCCAGCGCCGCTTTGTCCACCGCTGGGGTGCTCAAGGGCAAGTATCCCTCCCTGACCGCGGCCGTGAACAACCCTGCCGCGCGCCCGCTGCTCGATGCCCGCGCCCGCCAACTCGGCGAGCTCACCGCCGAACTCGCCCGGGAGCACCGCCCCTCCACCATTGTTGTCGCTGGTAGCGCGTTTATCGACGACCCGGCCGCCCCGAAGCTCTTCGCCAGCGCCGCCCGCGCCGCGCTCGGCGATAACGACATCGAGCTGCGCATGATCCCGACCCACCGCGAGATCGTCCGCGCCATCGCCCGAGCCGTCGCCCTGGATCAGCTGCTCCGTGAGCCATTGGGCATGGTCACCGTGTAAATCCCGTCTATACTCATGAGCCATGTCTGCACGGATGCGCACGCGCCACTTTGCCCAGGCCAAGGCCGAGGGCCGCAAGATTTCTTGCCTGACCAGTTATGACGCCCTCACGGCCACCATCTTCGACGAGGCTGGTATCGACCTCCTCCTCGTCGGTGATTCCGCCGCCAACGTTGTCTTGGGCCAGCCTTCGACGCTGTCGATCACTACCGATGAGCTGATCACCATGTCCCGCGCCGTCGCCGGAGCCACCCAGCGCGCCTTCGTCGTCGCCGACCTGCCCTTCGGCAGCTACGAGGCCGGCCCCGCCCAGGCGCTGGCGACCGCCGTGCGCTTCATGAAGGAAACCGGCGTCCACGGCGTCAAGCTCGAAGGCGGCGTCGAGGTGGCCCCCACCATCCGCACGCTGGTCGACGCCGGCATCCCCGTCGTCGGCCACATCGGCTACACACCGCAGTCCGAACACGCCCTCGGCGGGCACGTCGTCCAAGGCCGCGGGGACAGCGCCCAACGAGTGCTTGCCGACGCCCGCGCCGTCCAGGAAGCCGGCGCCTTCGCCGTCGTCCTGGAAATGGTCCCCGCCGCCGTCGCTGCGGAGGTCACCTCCCAGCTGGACATCGTCACCATCGGCATCGGCGCCGGACCTGACTGCGACGGCCAGATCCTCGTGTGGACCGACGCCTTCGGCCTCGGCCGCGGCAAGACACCAAAGTTCGTCCGCTCCTACGCCGACCTGGGTGGGCTGCTTCTCGACGCCGCCCGCGCCTATCGCACGGATGTCGAAAGCTCTTCCTTCCCCTCCGAGGCGGAGTCCTTCTAATGCAGGTGCTGCGCACCATCTCCGAACTGCGCTCCTTCACTCCCGCCGGGGAGGTCGGCCTAGTGCCCACCATGGGCGCCCTGCATCACGGCCACGGCGAATTGGTCCGCCGCGCGCGCTCAGAAAACGACACGGTCGTGGTGAGCATCTTCGTCAACCCACTGCAGTTCACTGACCTTGGCGATTGCGCCGACTACCGCGACTACCCACGTGACCTCACCTCTGATGTCGCCTTCCTCAGCGCCTTGGGGGTTGATGCCGTCTTCGCCCCCAGCGTGGAGGAGATGTACCCGGGCGGGCTCCCGGAGATCTGGGTCCGCACCGGCGACATGGGCTCCCGCCTCGAGGGTGCCTCCCGACCCGGGCACTTCGACGGCGTGGCCACCGTGGTGACCAAGCTCTTCCTCCTCGTGCGACCCCAGCGCGCCTATTTCGGGGAGAAGGATGCCCAGCAACTGGCCATCATCCAGCGCCTCGTTGCCGACCTCAACCTCGACGTGGCCATCCGGCCTGTCCCCATCATCCGCGGCACTGACGGCCTCGCCGAATCGAGCCGCAACCAGCACCTCACTCCGGTCACGCGGGCGCAGGCTCTCGCTTTGCCGCGGGCATTGGACGCCCTGAGCGCCGGGGCTCCGCTGGCGCAGGTCCGTGCGGATCTCGCCGACGCCGAGGGCGTGGAGCTCGACCACCTCGAGGTCGTCGATCCCGCGACCCTCCTGCCCGTGGACACCCCCAGCCCCGGTGACCTAGCCGTGGCGGCGATCTATGTGGGTGGGACCAGGCTCATCGACAACCGACGGCTCTAAATCTCGGCGTGCCGCTTCGCCAGATCGACGTAGCGCCCGGCGTGGGGAATGAAGCTGGCGGATTGCTCCTCGCTGAGCTCGCGGCGCACCTTTGCCGGTACCCCAGCGGCCAGGGAGCGATCCGGGATCTCCTGGCCCTCCAGCACCACCGCCCCGGCCGCAATGAGCGCGCCCTTTCCCACGACCGAACCCGAGAGCAGCGCCGACTTCATCCCGACGAGGGTGCCATTACCCACTGTCGTGCCGTGAACCAGCGCCATGTGCCCGACCGTGACGTCGTCGCCCAGCGTGCAGGGCGCATCCGCGTCGACATGCAACACCGAGTTGTCCTGGATGTTCGTTCGTGCGCCAATCCGAATCTTGTTGACGTCCCCGCGCAGGACGGCGCCATAAAACACGGAGGAGTCGGGGCCGATCTCCACATCACCGATGACAACGGCCGTGGGTGCCACCCAGGCGCTGGGGTGAATCTGGGGGGTCTTTCCTTCAAATTCGAGGATCACGGGAGAACCTTTCGGACGGATTCGGTGCCGGTAAACAGCAGGGCTTTGAGCCCAGATTCGTTCGCGGCAGCCACGTTAATAGGATCAGCATCAAAGTAGAGAACTTCCTTCGGTGCAACATTCAATGCCGCCGCCGCGACGGCGAAGGCTCGGGGGTCCGGCTTGGCCACCCCGATATCACAGGACAAGGTGACCGCATCGAAGCTATCGATCCATGTGTGCTCGGCCCGGACCTGCTTCGCCAGCCCCGCCGGAATGTTGGTGAGGATGCCGAGCCTGACGCGGGCGTCGAAAAGCTCTTTCACCAGGGCGACCATTTCCGGATCCGCCGCGGACGTGGACTCCCAGTCCGCGGCAATCGCTTCGGCGATGTCGATGGTCTCCAACCCGGCGCGGATTTGGAGCTGGCGCCAGAAGCGCTCGTCGCTGACATCGCCGACGTTGTAGGCAGGGCGTAGCTCATCGTAGATCGGCCACATGTTTTCATCTGCGCCGATGGCGCGCTCGACGCGACGGCGACCGGCGTCCGTGCGTTCTTTGAGCAACACGCCGAAGAGATCAAACAGCAGTGCAGTCATGGCCCCACTCTACGGAAATACACTCAAGCCCCATGATCGACTTCTCCGCACCAGCCGACGTCGTCGCCCCGCAGTTGCTCGGCGCGACAATCCACATCCACGGTGTCGGCGTGCGACTTACGGAGGTGGAGGCCTACCTGGGCAGCGAGGACGAAGCCGCCCACACCTATCGTGGCCAGACCCCACGCAACGCCGCGATGTTTGGGCCGCCCGGGCGCCTCTACGTCTACCTTTCCTACGGCATCCACCGGGCCGGCAACCTCGTGTGCGCACCGGTTGGCACCGGCCAGGGCTGTTTACTGCGGGCCGGGGAGGTGACCAGCGGCGTGTCACTGGCGCAGGAGCGGCGCGGCGAGGTGCCCTTCCACCGGCTGGCGCAAGGGCCCGGAAATCTCGGCCGCGCCCTGGGCTTGAACTTGAGCGATAACGGCGCCCAGCCGGAGATCACGGAGTCTCCGGAAGAGGTGGAATGGGTGCGCGGACCCCGCATCGGGATCACCAAAAACACCGACGCCCCGCTGCGCTTCTGGATCCCCGGCCACGCAACCGTCTCGGGACGGCGCCACCGACCACCCGCGTAAGATGCAGCCATGGACACCTTCACCATTCGACAGGAGACGGAGGCGGACATCTCGGCCATCCGGGATCTCACCCTCCGCGCGTTCAGGGATGTGCCGTACTCCGAGCAAAAAGAGTCCGACATCGTCGACATGCTTCGCGACACCGACGCCTTAACTCTCTCCCTCATCGCCGTCAAAGGTGCCTCCGTCGTCGGCCACATCGCCGCCTCCCCAGTCCGCGTCGAGGATGGACGCGAGAAATGGTTCGGCATCGGCCCGATCAGCGTCGACCCCGATCGCCAAGGCGCAGGAATCGGCTCCGAACTCATGGCGCGAGCGCTGGAAGAACTCCGTGGGATCGATGCCGGTGGTGCCGTCGTACTCGGCGATCCCACCTTCTACCAGCGCTTCGGCTTCGACCGCTACGAAGAACTCACCTTCCCCGGCGTGGACCAATCCTACTTCCTGGCCATCCCGCTGAGCGATGCCGCCGTCCCCCTCGGCACCGTCACCTACCACCAGGCGTTCTACCTTTAAGGCTCGAGCACTACCTCGCGCCGCTCGTAGACGTATCGGCGCTTTTCTCCCTCCTGATACACCCGCCCTGCCGAACGCGGCACCAGCGTGCCCGCCGGCCCCGCCTGCATCACCACCTCGACGTTAACCGGCGAGGCACAATGAATGAGCAGCTCCTGCCCATTGCCGAGCGTGAAACGAATGCCGCTGTCCCGCCACCATTCCCATTCCTTCTCCCCCGCCGGCATACCAATCTGAGTGATGCCGTCCTGGACCCGCGCGATGGCAGTGATCTGGCCTTCCAGCTCGTACTCATCCCCACCAGGACTGCTCTGCGTTGGCGGGCTCACCCGCAACACGGACTCAACCCGTTCCCCTGCCGCGAAATCGATGACCGTCTCCACGTACTCGAGCTGGACGTACCCCAGCTCCGTGCGCACCCACGCCCCGAAAGCCCCGACGCCTTCATCCACCTCCAGGTCCGTGCCGTACCCGTGCACCTGCGTGCCGACGAGCCCGCGAAGCACCGCTAGGCTATCCCCATCAAGGTAAGTGCTAGTCATGGTTGCTTTCCTTCCAGGCATGCCTCACAAGTTCCTCCAGGATCCCGAGGTCGACGTCCTCCGGCTTATTCACATACACGCACGACACGGCCGTGGCATGCTTACCCAGCTTCCCCAACAACTCCTCCGAGCGCGGATGCCCCTGCAAGCCGTACAAGGAGAGCTTGGCCTTGCGGGGGCTAAAGCCGATCTGGAAAGTATCGCCCTCGCGCCCGGTCGCGTAGCGATAATGCGCCTGCCCATAACCAATCATGCTGGGACCCCACATGACCGCCTCCGCGCCATCGGTGGCCCGGGCGAAAAGCTCCAGGAGCAGGTGCCCATCCTTGACCCGGCGAGGCGAGTCGAGGCCGTCGACGAAGTCGATCGGGCTGACCGCCGTCGGGTGAGTCTTGATGTCCTTGGCCGACGTGCCAGTGTGCCCACGGGTGACGATGGTGCTGGTCGCCGGGGACGCGGGGGCGTCGATAAGCGAAAGCCCTTGGGAGATAAGTGCTGCCTGGAGGCGCTCCAGCCCGCGGGCACCGACGCCGTGGAGTGCTAACAGGTCCGGGTAGGAGATTCCGTGGAGAGATTCGAGATCGGGGTACCCCGCATCCTGAAGGGCGCGGCGGGCCGGGGCACCGACTCCAGGAACCTGGTCGTAGGGTGTGCTCATACCCTTCGAGTGTATCGACGCCTTTCCCGACCCGTAATAGACAGATTGGTATTTTTATGCCAGACTGTCCAGTCTTGACAAAGGTCAGACCACGGGCAGATAATGCCTATTAACTAGAAAATTTTCCATAAGGAGCTCGAATGTCCACCAGCACTACCCGTCGGCTGCCGGCCTGGTCCACCGGTTTCGGCGCCCAGGTCATCGCTGGCCTGATTGTCGGCCTCATCCTCGGACTGGTCGCCCGGTCCATGGACGCCGGACTGCCCGACGGCGAGCACGGCTGGCTGTCCGACATCCTCACCTGGGGCGGCAACACCTACGTCCAGCTGCTCAAACTCATGATCCCGCCGCTCATCTTCGCCGCCGTGGTCACCTCCGTGGCCAATCTGCGGAAGGTTACTAATGCCGCGAAGCTGGCCGTCTCCACCCTCGTGTGGTTCGCCATCACGGCGTTCTTCTCCGTGCTTGCTGGCATCGGCGTCGGCCTCATCATGCAGCCCGGCTCCAACACCGGCGTCGACGCCTCCGCCGCCGCCGAACCCACCACCCAGGGCTCCTGGCTCGGCTTCATCAACTCCGTCGTGCCCTCCAACATCCTGGGCCTGGGCGCCTCGGCCAACGACAGCGGCTTCGCACTGAACTTCAACGTGCTGCAGCTCCTGGTCATCTCCCTGGCCATCGGTATCGCCGCTGTCAAAGCTGGCAAGGCTGCGGAGCCGTTCCTTGGCTTCACCGAGTCCTTCCTCAAGGTTGTGCAGATCATCCTTTGGTGGATCATCCGCCTCGCCCCGATCGGCACCGCCGCACTCATTGGTAAGGCCGTGTCCACCTACGGCTGGGAAGCACTGGGCTCCCTGGGCACATTTGTGCTGGCGATCTACGTTGGCCTGGCGATCGTCATCGGCGTCATCTACCCCATCGTGCTCAAGCTCAACGGCCTGCCCGTCCTCGGCTTCTTCCGCCGCGTATGGCCCGTGACCTCGCTCGGCTTTGTCACTCGCTCCTCCATGGGCGTCATGCCGGTCAACCAGCGGATCGTCGAAGAGCGCATGGGCGTGCCCCGCGAATACGCCTCCTTCGCCATCCCGCTGGGCGCCACCTCGAAGATGGACGGCTGCGCCGCCGTCTACCCGGCCGTCGCCGCTATCTTCGTCGCCCAGTTCTACGGCATCGAGATGGGCATCACTGAATACCTGCTCATCATCATCGTCTCCGTCCTCGGCTCCGCCGCCACCGCCGGCACCACCGGCGCGACCGTCATGCTCACCCTCGTACTCTCGACCCTGGGCCTGCCGCTGGCCGGTGTCGGTCTGCTCCTGGCCACCGAGCCGATCATCGACATGGGCCGCACCGCCGTCAACGTGACGGGCCAGGCGCTGGTTGCCGCGGTCGTCGCCAAGCGAGCTGGCATCCTCGACGAAGAGACCTGGGACGCCGGGGAAGAGGGCACCCTCGCCTCCCTCGACGCCGACTCCGAGGAAGCCGCAGTTCGCGCCTAAGACCGCTCAGCTAATGTTGGGCCAATGGGACTGGCTGACATTGCGCGCAAGGTAGAACGCACCATCAACCGAGTGGGAACGCGCCAATCGACGAAAGCCGGTTGGCGCCCCACCATCACCGACTTCGCCGGCTACGGATCCCCCACCCGCGTCCACGTCCTCGGACGGGTGCTCATGCAAAACCCGGCCGCAACCGTCGAAGACGACGAGCCTATCCTTCCCCCAACTGCCCACCGCCCGCCCCGCAACCTCAAAGACCTCCGCGAGGAAGCCGGGCGCGGCTGGCGGCAGTTTTTTACGATTCAGGTCGGTTACCAACCTGTCACCGTGCGCATCGGCTCAGTAGAGGTTCACTCCCGCACCAACGACAACGGCTACATCGACGTCCTCATCCAAAACCACGGCCTCGAACCCGGCTGGCACACCGTCACCATCGACGCCGAAGGAGCGGAACCCGTTCAGGCCCGGGTGCTTATTGTCGCCCCCACCGCCCGGATCGGACTCATCTCCGACATCGACGACACCGTCATGGTCACCTGGCTCCCCCGTGCCCTCCTCGCCGCCTGGAACTCCTGGGTCCGACACACCAACACCCGCAAACCCGTCCCCGGCATGGCCGCGTTCTACCGCGAACTGCTAGCCAACCACCCCGACGCCCCCGTCTTCTACCTCTCCACCGGCGCCTGGAACACCTACGGCACCCTCGAGTCCTTCCTCGTCAAACACGGCCTCCCCGTCGGCCCCATGCTCCTCACCGACTGGGGACCCACCCCCACCGGACTCTTCCGCTCTGGCCAAGAACACAAAAAAGTCCAACTCCGGAACCTCATCATCGAATACCCCCACATCCAATGGATCCTCGTCGGCGATGACGGCCAACACGACCCCCTCATCTACGGGAACGCCGTCTTCGAACACCCCGACCGCATCGCCGGAGTAGCCATCCGCCAACTCACCCCCAGCGAACACGTCCTCTCCCACGGCACCGCCGTCCCCTTCGACGACACCCTCACCACCCACACCAGCTCCGTCCCCACCATCTACGGCGCCGACGGCTACGAACTGCTGGAACGCTATCGGGAGCACCCGTTCCCTGCGGTTTAGTCGGGGTGTGGCCGGGTTCGGTCTAGTTTTGGTCTGGCTTTGGCCTGTGTGAGATCACGCTGTCGAAGGGGCTCGGTTTTGGAGCTTTGGGGCAGGTGAAAGGACACTCTTTGATTGGGTGAAATCACACTTCGGTGGGGCGAGCAATTGCTTGGGAGTAGGAGTCGCTTCGTGCGAGGTTTCGCGTATTTCATTTACGTAATTGCTGCTCAGGCTAGGTTTTTTGTGCGCAGCTGCGCACAGTGAGCGGTGTGATGGCCTAGGTGCGGACAGGGCACGTTGACAGCCACACTGACAAAGACTGGGAAAATCGGCGCGAGCTTGTAACAGTGTGACAGCTGGATCCTATCGTCGCGCGCCATCTTTGGGATGGCCATGAGCCAAGACTACAGCGCAGGTCAGGCTAGGATTTTTGTGCGCAGCTGCGCACTTTCGAGGCACACCGAGAATGACAGTAGGATCGCGAACCGCAGTGGGAAACTAGGCCGCAATGCGTACGAACACCCTTCTGGAAGAAGCACATGGGATCAAGTACGCAAGGGGATTTATGCCTTCCCCGCACCGCAGAGTCCAACAATGAGATTGGTAGCGCCGTGAAAACATACTTAAAGAGACCCACAGAGATTGTTTAACCACCGATCCATTCGCCAGGTAGGCCATGAGGAATGGATATGGCGCTATCATGACCCCACGAGCCCCTGGCCGCATGTTTCCTCTTAGGCCTCCCCTGGTCGTCTCGTTCGGCGCTTTCCGCACGCGCCCGTGCGAAACAGCCGACAACCTACCCTTCCGCGCTTGCCCTCCATATCGGCGAGGCCGTGCCCTTCCTCAGCACAGAGCTACTTGCGAAGGTCGATCAGGCCACTATCGCCATTTCTCGTTCCGACGCCACCCAAGCGGCAACCGGGCTCCCTTCACCCCCTTATTGCTACGAGGCGAATCGGTTGCATCCTCCCGCATCGAACAACTGACATCCTCCGCTCGCTGCATTTTGGAGGCGGAACTCCTTGGTGTGGTTGGAACCAGCAACGCCGCACTCATTGTCACCGCCACCGCTCAGATAGACGCGGCGATCGCCAGCGACAGTCTCCCCAACGAGTCGCGAATTTTAGACAAGCACGGCCTACTTCTCCGCGACAGCCAACCACAGATTGCGGGACGCTACCTCGAAGAACCCGTGTGGATCGGGGGAAGTGACCTGCACCCTGTCGATTCGATGTACACCGCCCCGCATCAACGCCACCTCCCCTCACTGATGGCCGACCTCGACGTGTGGATGCAGCGTTCAAACGTGCCCGCACTCGTCCATGCCGCGATTGCCCACGCCCAGTTTGAGACAATCCATCCCTTCGTCGACGGCAACGGTCGCACCGGCCGTGCCCTTATTCACACAGTACTGCGGCATCGCGGACTTACCGTCAACGGCACGCTCCCCCTATCGGCAGGCATTCTCCGCAGCCCCGGTTCTTACTTCGACGCGCTGACTAGCTACCGCGCCGGTGACATCGCGCCGATCGTGCAGTTGGTCGCCGAAGCAGCACTGCGGGCCACAAAACTGGGCGCCTGGCTAGGCAAGGAGATCGCCGACGTCCGCGCCTCCTGGGAGCACCAGGTCACAGCCCGGCACGATGCTACTGACTGGCGCATCCTCGATGTGCTCATCAGACAACCGCTTATCGACGCCCCCCCCCCCCGCCTCGCCGCCGAGCTATCCGTCACCCCTGCCAACACGCGCAAGGCCCTGGAGCGGCTGGAGGCCGACGGCGTCGTCCTCAGCGCACAGGTGGCCAAGAACCGCCACGCCTGGCAGGCCCCAGACATCCTCGATCTTCTGGACGAGTTCGCGGAGAAGGCAGATCGCCGGGAGACCCCTGCGGGTTGATGCTGTCTCACTAAGCCGTGGTCACCGATTTCGGCCTGCCTTCCGACGTTGCGAAAATCATCAGCACCTCACTTGTTGAGGAGAGGCCCCGCCCTGCGCACCGCCCGCCCATTGATCCCGGAGCTCATCCGTCGTCTCGCCAGCCTGAACGAGGACGCGGTGCGAGCCAAGTTCTCTGACCTGCTTCAGGGTTCCACGCTGACGGCCAACCAGATCGGGTTCATGCACACGATCTTGGACGCCCTGCTGCACAGCGGTTACTTGGAGACGAAGGAGCTGCTGGAGGCACCCTTCGACGCCTACGGCAACCCCCTCGACCTGTTCACCGGAAATCAGGCGATCGCCATCAATCTCAACTCGCGCCTCACCCGTATCAACAGCTCTGCTGGGGTGGGGTAAAGGGGGCAGTCGGCGGGGTGGGGCGGAACGTGCGTT
Organism: Corynebacterium atrinae; assembly: GCF_030408455.1. Classification (NCBI taxonomy): domain Bacteria; kingdom Bacillati; phylum Actinomycetota; class Actinomycetes; order Mycobacteriales; family Corynebacteriaceae; genus Corynebacterium; species Corynebacterium atrinae. The sequence goes on along the minus strand of NZ_CP046977.1, from coordinate 102,669 downwards.
CGCCCCGATATGTCGATGGCATCACCACATCCAGGAAACGTGTCGATTTTTAAGCCTTAGATCGACATGTTGATGTTTAGGCACTGGTCAGGATATTAAGCGCGGCGGAGTTGATGAAGATTTTCTGCCGCCCGATCTTGACCTCTACGAGCATCCCCGCCTCCACTAGAGATGAAAGCCAGACGGACGCTGTCTGCCGCTTGGCCAGTCCAGAGTCAACAACATCCTGGATACGGATGTACGGGTTAATAATGAGAAGCTCTGCCATCTCAGCTGCCGGCACGCTTCCACCGAGGGAGCGGATTCGGGCAGCAGTGTCCTCTTGGAGCCCACGCAGGCGACCGATGAGCTCGAAGGCCTCTCGTGCTGCCTCCTCCACCCCCCGGACCATAAACAGAATCCATTGTTCCCATTCAGAGTTTTCCGTCACTCCGCGGAGCAACCGATAATAGGAATCCTTGTTGCTCACGATGAAGCCGGACAAATAGAGTACAGGAAGACGCAAGAGCCCTTCCTGGATGAGCAGCAAGACGTTGAGGATACGGCCGGTACGTCCATTGCCGTCATGGAACGGGTGAATCGCTTCAAACTGGTAATGAGTCATGGCCATCAGCACAAGGGGATCCACCCCATGCTCGGAGTATATGAACCTCTCCCAGGCGGTCAAGTGCCCTTCTAGGACCTCTTTCCCTTCGGGAGGGGTATACACGCGGGTCCCTCGACGAGGATCACCAATGTAGGTGCCAGGAGTGGACCGTATGAGGGCTGGTCGTCCCAGAAGGATGCTACCGATCTGCTCAGCTGATTTGAGTGACACCGGCCGATCAGTGAGATTTGCTACTCCCGCATGGAGCGCTTCCCGATAGCGCAAGGCTTCTTTGGTCGCTGGCGTGGGATCCAGGTCGACGTTCCACGCGGCTCGGAAGAGCTCATCATTGGTGGTGACGATGTTCTCGATCTCTGTCGAGGCCTGGGCCTCACGGAGCGGAATGGTAGAGGTAATGATGTAGGGATTCGGAATCAGTCGACAGGCCGTGTCAAGTGCTGCGAGTTGTTCACGGGCACGGATAACAGCCTTGAGCACGGAGATCGTCTCCACTGGCTTATCCGGCGGCAGAGCTGGGAGGTTATTGTAGGGGCGATCTGGGTGGGGTCGCGCGCGGACATCGCTCATGTCGACAGCCTAAACAGATCCCGAGAATATGTCGATATTCGGACCAGAGATCGACATCTTTTTCGTTTCGGCCCCGATCACTGCCAGTCACCTGCCCCGAGGTGCCCCAAGCCCCACACCCACCCGATAGGCTCGACTCTTATGATCACTGGCCCTCTCCGCAATCAGGTTGACCGCATCTGGGATGCATTCTGGTCCGGCGGTATTTCTAATCCGATGACTGTCATTGAGCAGTTCACCTTCCTGCTATTTTTGAAGCAGCTGGATGAGCGTCAGGCGAGTGCGGAGTTCCAACGCACCCTCGGCGTCGATGCTGCGGATGTCATCCCCGCCAACAGTCTTCACCTGCGGTGGCGGGAGCTGATGCAGATTCCGGACGGCTCCCAGCGCCGACAGGTGATTGATACTGAGGTGTTCCCGTTCCTCCGTGAGGGGCTGGGCAGCGCGGGCTTTGCCCGCCACATGCGCAATGCAACGTTCGGCATCGACAGCCCGGGCACGTTGCTCACCGTTATGGAGCTTATCGACGCCCTCTCGTTCCCCAACAAGGACATGGCCGGCGATCTCTACGAGTACATGCTGTCGAAGTTGGCGGCATCCGGCACGAACGGCCAGTTCCGCACGGTCAGCCACGTAATCGATCTCATGGTCAACCTCATGGCGCCGGCCCCGCACGAGCGGGTCATTGATCCCGCCTGCGGCACCGCTGGCTTCCTCGTTGGCTCCGCCGAGTGGACGAAGGACCATCACAGGGACGCGCTTCTCGATCCCCGCACCCGCGAGTTCTTCCCCATCCAGGCTCTGACGGGGTTCGATTTCGATGCCACGATGGTCCGCATCGCCGCGATGAACATGTTCATGCACGGTGTCACTGATCCGCAGATCTCGTACCAGGATTCCTTGCAGCAGCTCCCGTCTGGCCACGACGAAAATTACGACATCGTGCTGGCTAACCCACCGTTCGCCGGTTCCATCGATGCCAATGCCCTCGATCCGGCGTTGTCGGAGAAGTTCACCTCTAAGAAGACGGAGCTGCTGTTCGTGCAGCGTTTCCTTCAGCTGCTGCGCCCCGGCGGGCGGGCCGCAGTCATCGTCCCCGAGGGTGTGCTCTTCGGTTCCACCCGCGCGCACAAAGCACTGCGTAAACAGCTTATCGACGACCACCGCCTCGACGCCATCATCAAACTCCCCTCCGGCACATTCAAGCCCTACTCCGGGGTATCCACCGCGATCCTGTGCTTCACCAAAACGAACAGCGGCGGCACGGAGGATGTGTGGTTCTACGAGGTCCGCGCCGACGGCTACTCCCTCGACGACAAGCGCACCCCACTCCTGGCACCTCACCTCCTCGGCCCGGTCCCCCTCGAAAAGGAACCCGACCCCGAACTCGTCGACGAGCATCTCGACCCCACTACCCTCACCCCCGAGCAGCATGAAAGCAACAACCTCCCCGACGTGCTCAACAGATGGGCACAGCGTACCGGGCCCGAACGCGACCGTGCCCGTACTGAACAGTCTTTCGCCGTCCCTATCGACGAGATCCGCAACGCCAACTACGACCTCTCCATGAACCGCTACAAGGAGATCGTCTTCGAGGCCGCCGGCACCCGCGATCCCTTGGAGATCCTTGCTGAGATCCGTGCCCTCGATTCCGAAATCACCGCTGGCATCGATGAGCTGGACCAGATGCTGCGAGGTGAGCGGAAGTGACTGCGGAGCACGAGTGGCCGATAGTGAGGTTGGGGGATTTCCTCACCACCGCGAACACACCAGAAAGAATCTCGACGCCGGACGTTGAGGCTTTCATCACCGTCAAACTCCACGGTGAAGGTGCGGTCCGTCGATCGATCGGGACAGGAAAAACCCCAAGACCTTTCACCGGCTACCGAGTATCAGCAGGTCAGTTCATCTACTCTCGAATTGATGCTAGAAATGGGGCTTTTGCCATTGTCCCGCAGAAGTTAGATGGATCCGTCGTCTCCAAGGATTTTCCAGTCTTCAACATTGATATTTCACTATGCAATCCGAAATTTCTGGAGCACTTCCTAAAAACTCGCATACTCGCTGAGATGGCACGGTCGCGAAGCAGTGGAGCCACGAATCGACAAAGAATCAAGGAGGATATCCTTCTCGACTTCCAGATTCTCCTCCCCCCGCTTGACGAGCAACGGCGGATCGCGAGGATTCTGGACCAAATCGAATCATTGATTTCCAAGATAGACCAAACAATTGAACTTCTTAATGAGCTCTTAGGCTCACACTTTAGACAATGCTTCAAGTCTGACTCCACCAGGCGCAACTCAGTCAAGTTGCGATCAATTGCTTCACTTGTGGGAGGTAAAAGCATCGTTGCGAAATCGAGCGATGTCACATCACCTTTCAAGGTATTGAAAACGAGCGCCATTACATCAGGGACCTTCAATGCAAGTGAAAGCAAAGATCTACCCTCGGACTACATACCCCCTGAAGGCCACATCGTAAAGCCCGGCGACCTATTGATTAGCCGTGCAAGTGGGACAGCACAGCTAATCGGCGCAGTTTCTCTTGTCCCTCAGGGAGTCTCGGCGAATCTAGCAATTCCCGACAAGATCTGGCGTTTCAAATGGAAGAGTGCACATTCTTCCCCCACCTTCTATTATTCGTGTTTCCAACTTCCAGAAACTAAAGCACAAATTCGTCACGCAAGCTCTGGGTCTGGAGCCAGTTTCATGAAAAACATTCCAAAATCAAAATTGCTCGAAATTGACCTACCGGATGCCAGCTTCAAAGAACAAGAGTCCTTTGCAAACTTTTCATATCAAGTAGAATTCACCAAACAAAGACTTGCTCAAAAGAAGGATTTTCTCCGGCAAATTCTCATATCGATCCAATCCCGCGCCTTCCAAGGAAAGCTCTGATGGCTATTCGTACTTGGGATGGCTACCTCACCCCGGTTCTGGAGGTGCCGAAAGGTGGGATGGCCGCGGTCCGTCGTGATCTCATCGAGCAAGTGGCAAGGCAGACGGGTATCACTGACAAGGATCGTCTGGAGTACATCAACTCGGGTCAAGCGCTTTACGTAAGCCGGATCAGCTGGGCGATTACGTATCTACATCGCGCTGACTGCTTGGATCGCCCCAAGCGTGCCCACTATGCAATCAACGACCTCGGCCGGGAACTTCTCGCAGCCCACCCGGAGGGCCTGAACGGCAAACTACTTTCCCAGTTCGCGGAGGCACACGGCATCGTGCCGCCAGCGACGAGTCACAAGTTGTCGACGGTGGCGGGTGATGGCGGGGACGTCGATAAGCAACAGGAACTGACGCCGACCGAACTGATTGAGGCGGGCGTCGAGAGGCTGCACGCCAATGTGGCGGCAGACCTGCTGGACCGGCTGTATGCAAATGATCCCGCTTTCTTTGAGCAAGCCGTCCTCGACCTGCTCATCGGCATGGGCTACGGCGGCACGAAAGGCCGGGCGACGCGCACCCAGCTGAGCAACGACGGGGGGATCGACGGAGTCATTGACCAGGACGCCCTCGGGCTTAGCCGCATCTACGTGCAGGCGAAACGATACGCACTCGATCGAGTCGTGGGCCGGCCCGACATCCAAGCGTTCGTCGGTGCACTGCACGGGGAACAGGCACACCAAGGTGTGTTCATCACCACCGGGCAGTTCAGCAGTGGTGCCGTGGGGTATGCCGAGAATCTCAACGTTCGCGTGGTGCTCATCGATGGGGCCCGTCTCGCACAGCTGATGATCCGCTTCGGCGTGGGCGTGCAGGTCAAGCGCACAGTGTCGGTCGTCGAGGTGGATGAGGACTTCTTCGAGGTGTAGGGCTGAAGGCCACAACCCGGAGAAAGATCGTCCCTGTTTGACCGGAAGTGCACATCGAAGGCTTTGGCAGAGTTGCGCGCTGTCAGCTTCGGCTCCATTCGGTCACGGGGCCGCCATACGTCCTCCGCCTATGCTTAACTGTGCATTATGGCTGCAGACCTTGACTACGCGTACCTCGCAGAGTTCGCCCGGACCCAGGATGGGACGATCACATCGGTCGGGGCGAGTTTCACCCAAACTAGGTCCTCTGGTTTTCCAGCGATGATGGAACTTTATGTCGTAGGCCGCATCCGTCGACCAGAGGACGAGGCGGCTCCAACGGTCTCGATCGAAGTTCGAGGCCCCGGAGAGTCACCAGCGATTGAATTCGCAGCTACGCTCGAAGACACAGAAGATGCAGTGAAATACGATGGGAAGATCGGGACCGTCTTCGTGTTCTCCGGTCCTCTCATCCTGTCAGCGCCCGGAATCTACGAATGCCGCATATCAGTGGACGGGGAGTACGTCCGCCGCTTGGCTTTCGAGGCACTCACCCCGCAAGACCATTGATTCTCAAGTTCTCGCCGCACGCCCGGCACAGGATGAGAAGTCGAAAAATCACGGAAGATGAGGTCAGGCAGGTCTTGTCCTCACCTGAGCTCACCCGTCCTGGAGATCCTGGTCGGACCGTGTATGAGAGAAAAATAGGTAGAGTAATATGCGTCGTCGTTGTCAATGACAGCGACCCAACAGTCATCGTGACCGTGTTCGTGCGATAAGGAGGCTTCCATGACGCAAATGTCCATCACAATCGATCAGTCGGTAAACGCCGTGTACATCGCACTATCTGACGCGGAAGTCGCGCGCACGGTGCAGGTTAACTCGGCATGTCTTGTAGATCTGGATGAGTTTGACTGCTTGGTTGGCGTCGAACTACTCAACCCTCGTGGCGCGTCGCTCAGCGAGATCCAGACACATGTTCACGTAAGGAGTGAGGACATTGCTCCTTTGGGACAAGCGTTGAAGATGGTCCCTGCATACTCAATGGCGAGTGGCTCGCTGACCTCGCGGTCACAGGTCCGAGTTCGGCAGGACACCGAGTTTTCAGCTGCCTGAGACTCGCCCCCTTTACCCGAGCTTCAGCTAAGCAGCCTCGGACTCACGTTCACATGACCACACCCACGTTCGCCCTGCCGGATATGATTCACCCATGACCGCCCCCGCTCCCAGCAACTTCGCCTTCCTCGGACGCGTCTGGCCGGCATTGTTGCGGGATTGCATTCAGGCGGAACGCACGGCGCTCTCGGACCCCAAGGTCAGCTGCTTCCTGTCACGACATGTGTTGGAACGACTGGTGCACCACATTTGGGAGTTCCGCGGGCTGGGCGCCTGGGAGGCTCTGAGCCTGTTCGACCAGTTGCAGGACCCGGGGTTCACCGAGGTTGTTCCCGGCCCGCAACGCGACAAAATGCACGTCATCCGCAAGGTGGGCAACAACGCGGTTCATGGGGACCAAGTTATCCAGCCGCAGGAGGCAGTTCGCCTACTCAAGCACTTGTTCGACGTGCTCAACTATGCTACTGCTCGTCATTCCGCCCACCCGGAGTTCCGCCCCACTTCGCCCTTCGACGAGAGGTTGCTCACGCAGTCGGCCCCGCAACCTCAGATCTCTCGCGTGCAGCTGAGCAAGATGGCCGCGGAGCTGCAGGCGAAGGAGCAGGAGTTAGCGAAGTCCGCGCTCCTTCTTGATCAGGCGGAGGCCCAGCGCCAGAAACTGGCGGAGCAGCACGCTGCGGAGCAGGCCCGTTTCGCGCAGGCTCGCGCGCAGGCCGCCGCCGACCACTCTCGCCTCGAGGAGATCGCTGCCGAGCGTGACAGGGAGATTGCACGCTTGCGTGCACAGCTGCGCGAACAGCAGGCGATGGCTGCGGGGGCGGGGGCGTCGCCAAGCATTCCAGCGCAGATCAGTGAGGCCGAGACCCGGCGCGATCTCATTGACCCCATGCTCGCCGAGGCCGGATTCACGCTCGGAGACAACCTCAGTGTGGAGCATCCTGTCAGCGGCATGCCACTGTCGGGAGAAAACCGCACCGGTCAAGGCTTTGTCGATTACGTGCTGTGGGATGACAACGGCCAGCCGTTGGCGCTGGTGGAGGCCAAGAAGTCCAGCTCCAGCATGGCGGTCGGCCACACGCAGGCGAGGCTCTACGCCGACTGCCTGGAACGGCAGTATGGGCAGCGGCCCCTGATCTTTAACACCAACGGGCACGCCATCCAGCTCACCGATGATGCCGCCCACCTGCCTGGGAGCGGTGCCGGATACGGAACACGCGCGGTCGAGGGATATCCCACCACCGAGCAGCTACGCACCCTCATCCACCGGCGTCGCCACCGCCGGGACCTCGCCGCTATGACCGTCGACCCGGATATCGCTGGCCGTGCCTACCAGCTGGAGATGATCCGTCGGGTCACCGAAGCCCTCCAGCAGGAGCGACGCCGCCGAGCTCTTCTCGTCATGGCGACCGGCACTGGCAAGACGCGCGTCGCTATCGCCACCACCAAGCTTCTCCGCGAGGCCGGCTGGGTGGGTAAGGTTCTCTTCCTCGCCGACCGCACGGCATTGGTGGAGCAGGCCTATGAAAACTTCCTCACCCACTATCCGGACTCCGTGCCGGTGAATCTGCTGGCCGATCCGCGAGGCGTCGGACAGGTCTACGTGTCCACCTATCAGACGATGATGGGCCTGATCAGCGACGACGGCACCACGCCCGCCCGTTTCCGGCCCTTCGACTTCGACCTCATCATCGTCGACGAGGCCCACCGCTCCATCTACCATCGTTTCCGCCGCATCCTCGACTACTTCGACTCCTACGTTCTTGGCCTCACCGCCACCCCCAAGGACGATGTCCACCGCGACACCTACCTCTTGTTCGACATCGAGGACAAGGTTCCCACCGGGGCTTACACCCTGGAGCAAGCTATCGCGGACAATCACCTTGTGCCTTACCGCGTGCTCACCCAGGATTCGTTGTTCTTGCGCAGCGGCGTCCGCTACGAAGATCTTTCCGAGGAAGAGAAGCAGCGCTGGGATGCCCTCGACTGGGGTACCGATGACACCGGAGATCCCCTACCTCCGCCCGACGGAGCCAGTCCGGCCGAGATTAACGCGCGACTGTACAACCTCGACACGATCCGGAAAGTCCTGTCCACGCTGGTTCAGGAGGGCATCAAGGTGGGCGGCGACCATCTGGGCAAGACGATCATCTTCGGCCGCACGCAGCAGCACGCGGAGCTGATCAAGCAGGAGTTCGACCGCCTCTTCCCTGCCTACGCTCCGAAGGCGTCGCAGGTGATCACGCATTCCACCCGGTACGCCTCTGCCGCGATCAAGGAATTCAAGAATCCCACCAGCGGCATGAACGTGGCCATCAGCGTCGACATGCTCGACACGGGCATCGACGTCCCCGAGGTGGTCAACCTCGTCTTCTTCCGCCCCGTGTACTCAGCGACGAAATTCTGGCAGATGATGGGCCGCGGCACCCGACTACGCCCCGACCTCTTCGCCCCCGGAGTGGACAAGAGCGTCTTCCACGTCTTCGACTTCTGCGGCAACGCAGAAACCTTCCTCAGCGGCGAGATCGCCGACACTCCTGGCGCCCGCCAGGTCACCCTCTCCGAGCGCCTCTTCCTCAGCCGCGCCCGCCTGGTCTCGCTTATCGACGCCACCGCCTTCCGCACCGAGCTCTCCTCCCACCTGCACTCCCTGGTGCAGGCGATCCCGCCCGGCCACATCCTGGTCCGTCCACAAGACCGCCCGGTGCTGGAGCGCTACCAGTGCCGCGAGGCATGGTCCGCACTCACCGAGCGAAACGTAGAGGAACTCGCCGAGCACGTCGCCGGACTGCCCATGTCCACGATGGAGGACAAAGAATCAGCCAAGCGTTTCGACCTGCTACTCCTGCAACTACAGCTGGCTTTGATGTCGCCAGATGCGTCCTGGGAGAAGAACCGCGGGCGCGTCGAGAAGATCGCAGCGGACCTGCTCATGGTCGACAACATCGCGCCGGTGGTAGCCCAACGGGATCTACTCTCCCAAGTCGCCGACCCGGAATGGTGGACAGACGTCACGGTTGAGGACCTGGAAACAGTACGACGCGGGCTGCGTGACCTCATGGATTTCCTTCCCCAGCACAAACGCGCCACCGTCATCACCGACTTCGAGGATGAATTCGGGGACGTTGCCGAGTTCGATCTACCGACCGGCGAAGCAAGCGTGTTCATCAACGTCTCCCTCGTGGAGGAAAAGCTACGAGCCGAGCTCGAACGACATCACTCCTCGGTGGCGATGCAGAAACTGCGTACCGCTCGACCACTGACCCCCGATGATGTGAACGCCTTGGAGTTGATGATCGCCGATGCTGGCCTTGAGGGCGTGAACACCCTCCGGGAAAAGCTCGGCGCCGATTCCATCCCCGACTTCATCCGCCGCCTCGTCGGCCTGGACGAAGCAGCAATGCGGGAGGAGTTCTCGGATCTCCTCCAGGGGTCAACATTGACGGCGAATCAGATCGGATTCGTGCGCACCATCGTGGACGCCCTGGCACGCAACGGCTATCTAGAGGTAAAACAGCTCTTCGAAGCACCTTTCGACACCTACGGCAGTCTGGTGGACCTGTTCGCCGGCAATCAGGCGATAGTCGTCGACCTTAGTTCCCGCCTCCAGCGGATCAACAGTTCCACGGCCGTCGGGTAATCGGTGAGCGACATCCTTTGTTTTCCTTCCATTGTTTCTACGCTCGGGGCGACGTTACGGTCCGAACGCGGTGAGGGGGATGACCAGAATGTTGTCGGGACGTCGATAAGCAATGCCGGTAGGGACGATGACTGCCAGAACGACCGGGGATCCGACTTTCGCAGTATCGACGGTCTCCGCAAATCTGTGGAGACTGCGGGCCGCTAGCTCGATGGAGTCTTCGGTGCCCATCTTTACCTCGAATGCGGCCCACCGACCATCGCGAAGCTCAACAATCGCGTCGACTTCCAGACCATTGGAATCCCGATAGTGGAAGACCTGCCCGCCAAGCGCCTGCGCGTAAACCCGAAGATCCCTGATCACCAGCGACTCAAAGAGGAATCCGGTGTAGTTCAGATCTCCCAGCAGTTTTTGTACGCCCGCACCCAACGCAGCAACGGCCAAGGAAGGATCAACGAAGAGCCGCTTAGGCGTCTTCCTTAGCTGAGCCTTCGACCTGAGGTGCGTGTTCCACGCCGGAAGGTCCTCCACGAGGCTAAGGCGTCGCAACGCCGAGTGGTACACAGATACCGTTTCTCGATCCAACGGTCCTTCAGCCCCACCCGTATCGGATGCGATCTGCTGAAAACTCGCCTCCGTGGCCACATTGCGGGCCAAAGACGCCAGCATTCTTCGCACCATAAACGGATCACGCGAACGCCCTGACACCAATGCAACATCCACCTCGCACACCTGATCAAGGTACGCACCGTTGACAAGCACCGCGTCCTCTACATTGATACCCAGCAAACCCGGCCAGCCGCCGATCACCATGCGCTCCAGAACACCGATCAGATCCAGATCCGACCCCGCCGCTGCTGCAAACTCACCTGCAAACAGCTCCGACAAAGATGCCTTCCCCGTCGAATGCCCTGATTCAAACAATGTCATCGGGCGCATCTGAAGTGTCGCGATGCGTCCAGCACCCGAATGACGGTTGACATCGTCATTGGGAACTGAAGAACCCGTCAGAATGAACTGGCCCTTCCGAGGTGCTCGGTCATCCACCTCATGACGGATGGCGTTCCACAGATCAGGCACCACCTGCCATTCATCGATGAGTCGGGGCACGTCTCCCTTCAACGTCTGCTGAGGCAGCACCGAGGCTGTAGTTTGCGCATTCGGATCACGATCCAATCGCACAGTGCTCGCGGCATGCTGCAATGCAGTCGCGGTTTTGCCACTCGCCTTTGGCCCTTCGATGAGCACGGCTCCCATGACTGCTAGGTACCTCTCGAGCAGACCGTCCAGGATTCGTGGAACGTAGGTGCGGTTTTCGCTCGTCATGGCCCTAATAATACCCCCAGTCCGCAGTTTATAGGGATTTCAACCCGCAACTTATGGCATTTTCAACCCGCAACTTGTGGGATCGCGCATTGGGACAAGCTGATCGGCCCGCATCCACCGTCTGCCAGACCCTGTGTCATGGAGTACACCGCCAGGACCGCGAGGCGCCCTCCGCAAAGTGAGGAGCGCCACACACCCTAGTTATAGACGATCTATTCTAGAATGAGTATTCTTTAACCCATGGGAAGACCACGCGAATTCGATGAGAACCAAGTGCTGATCGGAGCAACGGAGTTGTTCGGAAAGCAAGGCTTTGATGCCGTATCGGTGGATACCATGCTCGCTTCATTGGGCTTAAACCGAGCGAGTTTCTACAAGATCTACGGCTCCAAGCACGGCCTATTCCGAATGGCTTTGGAGGACGTCTGCCACAGAGCGAAGGACGGCCATATCGACGACAGCTCGAAGGATCTCATCGTGGTGGCCCTCGTGGAGCTCGCGCCCACCAGCAAAGACCTCCGAGATCTGACGCTTCGCGCCACCACGGCGGTTTTCAACGATGACGCGAGCGCAATAGGGGAACACCTCGTCTCCCGCGCCTCAAGACCAACCAGCTAGAAACGACAACCAAAGGAGAACATCATGAACAACACCATCACTTTCACCGACACCGATCTCATTGTTGAACCCCGTGGGCTCGACAAGATGTGGTCGTTCACCGGGCGGCTGACCATTCCGTGGGAGCATGTGCGAGGTGCCACGCATGACCCCGGCACGAAGAACGAGCCCAAGGGCATGCGAGCTCCTGGCCTACGCCTCGGCCAGAAGCTCAGCGGAACGTTTCACAACGACGGTGAACGCGTGTTCTGGAACGTAAACGGCTACGAAAACACGGTTGTCATCGAGCTAGTCCACGAGCACTTCAATCGTCTCGCCATCTCCTTGGAGGATCCTGCCACCAAGGCTGCGCAGATCAATGCGAGGGCTGCGGCTCACTGACCCCAGCCCTTCATCACCCCACCTACCCCAGCAGCACTACATCCAGGGTGCGGGGACCGTGGACGCCTTCGACGCGCTCGAGCTCGATGTCCGAGGTGGCGGAGGGCCCAGAGATCATGGTGATCGGGGCGGTGGGCTCGACCCGCTTGAGGGCTTCGGGGATGAGTTCGACGATGCTGTCCACGGGCACGATGCAGATGTGGTGATCGGGGACAAGGGAAATTGCGCGACGTCCCTCGTCTTCGCGGCCGCTGAGGAAAATCGTGCCAGTTTCGGCGCAGGAGACGGTGGAGGAGGTGATCACGCCGTCGAGGGCGTCGAGGTCGCGCACGCCAAGCTGTTCGTCGAGGACCGGTTCGATGGAGCCGGGGAGCCATTCGCGCCGAAGACCAGCGGGGATGACGATGCGGGCGCCGTCGTTAAGCAGTTCGGCGATACGGTTGGGCAGGGTCTCGGCAGTCTCGCGGTAGACGCCGGCCTTGTAGTCGATAAGCCGATCTTCGAGCATCTCCAGGAGTTCCTCGCGGCCGACGTTTGAAGTCTGGCGGTAAGCGCGGGGGACCTCGGGGGCGGCGGGGTGATCGTGGAGGGCGTTGTGGATGCGGGAGAGGATCTCGGTTTTGGCGTCAGACATTTAGTTTTCCTCCTGTGCAACAGCGCCGTCGATGTCGAGTCGGTACTCGGTCTCCGAAGAGTGTTTGTTCCACCAGTTGCGGAAGGAGCTGGTGGGCGGGGTCGGCACGACGCGCTCTTGGGTCCAGCCGCTAGCGACGCCGGGGAGCCATTTGATGCCCTTGCGCCCGACGAGTGCTCCGAGGGGAAGGAAGCGTTCCGCCACGGACATGAATACGCCAGAGGACATCATGACGGAGGCTCCCTTCATCAGCAGGTCGAACTGTGAGGGGATCTTGTTGTCGTGCGCTTCGACGGCCTGGGCACGCAGGTGCACGAGGATGTCCGGGATGTTGATCTTGACCGGGCAGACCTCGTAGCAGGCGCCGCACAGGGAGGAGGCGAACGGCAGGGTGGCGTTCTCCTCGGACGTAATGCCGGTGAGCTGCGGGGAGAGGATCGCACCGATGGGCCCCGGGTAGGTGGAGCCGTAGGAGTGACCACCGGCGTGCTCGTAGACGGGGCAGACGTTGAGGCAGGCGGAGCAGCGGATGCAGTGGAGAGCGGAACGGCCGGCGGCGTCGTCAAGCACGGCGGTGCGACCGTTGTCCAGCAGGATGACGTGAACGTCCTGCGGGCCGTCACCGGGGGTGACTCCGGTCCACATGGAGGTGTAGGGGTTCATGCGCTCGCCGGTCGACGACCGCGGGAGTAGCTGGAGGAACACCTCCAGGTCATCGAAGGTCGGGACGATCTTCTCAATGCCCATGACGGTGATGAGCGTGTCCGGCAGGGTCAGGCACATGCGGCCGTTGCCCTCTGATTCGACGACGGTGAGGGTGCCGGTGGAGGCCACGCCGAAGTTCGCGCCGGAAATCGCGACGGAGGTGGAGAGGAACTTCTCGCGGAGGTGACTGCGAGCAGCCTCGGCGAGCACGCCGGGTTCGTTGGTCAGCGTCTCGTCGGTCTCCGGCATTTCGCGAACGAAGATTTCACGGATCTCGTTGCGGTTGCGGTGAATCGCGGGGACGAGGATGTGGGAGGGTTTGTCGTGTCCCAGCTGGACGATGAGCTCGGCCAGGTCGGTTTCAAAGGCGGAGATGCCTTCTTCTTCGAGGGCTTCGTTGAGGCCGATCTCCTGGGTGGCCATCGACTTGACCTTGATTACTTCGTCGACGCCCTTGGCCTTGATGAGGTCGGCGACGATGCGGTTGGCCTCCGCCGCGTCACGCGCCCAGTGGACGGTGCCGCCGCGGGCGGTGAAGTTGCGCTCGAATTCCTCCAACAACTCAGGGAGGCGGGCCCCCACGGTTTCCTTGAGCGCGGACCCGGAATTGCGCAGGTCCTGCCAGTCGGGCAGCTCATCGACGACGCGCTGGCGCTTGTCGCGGATGGTGTGCGTCGCGTGGTGGATATTCGCGCGCATCTGCTCGTTGCGCATCTCCTTCTTCGCCGCGTCGGGGAAGGGGACGTCGATGTGAATGTTGCCTTGACCGTGCACGACTGGCATACCGAGGGTGACGGGGCTCATCGCGAGGCTCCTTCCGGGATCGCGTGGCTGTAGCCGTGGGAGATATCGAGGGGGTTCTCGCGGGTGGCGGCGAGGATCTCTGCGAAGTGCAGGGTTTGGATGCCGGACTCGCCGCGATGGCGAATGGCACCACCGAGGTGGAGGAGGCAGGCGGCGTCGCCGCCGGAGCAGATCTCCGCGCCGGTGGAGCGGATGTTGCCGATCTTCTCCTCCGCCATCGCGCCCGAAACATCGGGGTTCTTCAGGGAGAAGGTGCCACCGAAGCCGCAGCATTCAGCCGAGTTGGGCAGTTCCCGGAAGTCGATGCCCTCGACGGTGCGCAGCAGAGAGGGCTGGCGATCGCCGAGGTGGAGCAGGCGCTTCCCGTGGCAAGAGGGGTGGTAGGTCACGGAGTGGGGGAAGTAGGAGCCGAGCTGCTTGGCAGCATCGGTAACCCCCAGGACGTCGATAAGCAGTTGAGAAAGCTCATAGGTGTTATCGGCCACAGCTTGGGCATCGCGGGCCAAGCCCTCGTCGCCGGCGGCGCGGGCGACCATCGGCTGCTGGTGGCCGAGGGAGGCAACGCAAGAGCCAGAAGGGGCGACGGCCACGTCATAATCGGCCTGCTGGAAGGCCTTGACGTGGTTTTTCACCACCGGAAGCGCATCGTCGAGGTAGCCGCTATTAACGTGCATCTGGGAGCAACAGCCCTGACCGGTGGGGAATACGACCTCGTGGCCGAGCCTCTCCAGGATGCGGACGGTGGCAAGGGCCACTCGGGGGTACATCGCATCAACGATGCAGGTGGAGAATAAGGCGATCTTCATGAAGCCTCCAAAGTCGATTGCCTGTGGTCAGACCATGATATGACAGTGAGCGGGGTCACGCAAGTTAGTGATGCCCCCTCGATCTACTTGACGCTGTGACCCGTGCCATATAACGTCTCTGTGGACTGACCATAGTGGTCAGGCCATACTCTACGGATTCACAGGAGACACGCGTGAGCACCTATACCGCGCTAACCGACGCCGTCGGCGGCAGTCTCGCCGTCTCGGCCCTCGTCGGCACATTGCCCCTGATCACCTTCTTCGTCATGCTGCTCGCGGTAAAGGCGCGAGCGCACGTATCGGGTCTGACCGCCTTGGCCGTCGCCATCCTCGTTGCCATCTTCGGTTTCGGGATGCCGTGGGACCTGGCCATGCTCTCGGCGTCCCAAGGCGCCGTGTTCGGCTTCTTCCCCATCGTCTGGATCGTCGTCCTCGCCCTCTGGTTCTACCAGGTCACGGTCCTTTCGGGACGTTTCGAGGACATGCGTACGATCTTTGACACCATCGGCGGCGGTGACCTGCGCATTCAGGCCATCCTCATTGCCTTCTGCTTCGGCGGACTACTCGAGGCCCTCGCTGGCTTCGGCGCCCCCGTGGCCATCACCGCGACGATGATTCTGGCGCTGGGCCTCAAGCCGCTCAAGACCGCCACCGTCGTGCTCATCGCCAACACCGCCCCCGTGGCCTTCGGTGCCGTGGCCATCCCGATCACCACCGCCGGCACCATCACCGGCCTCGACTCCGCCCACATCGGCGCCGTCGTCGGACACCAGGCTCCCTTCTTCGCCGTCATGGTGCCATTCATTCTGCTGCTGATCATTGACGGTGTGCGCGGCATCAAGGAAGCCTGGCCCGCAGCGCTTGTCATCGGCGCCTCTTTCGCCATCGCCCAGTGGTGGACCTCCACCCACTTCTCCTACGAGCTCACCGACGTCGTCGCCGCCCTCGCTGGCCTCGCCTCCGCCGTTGTCCTGCTCCGTTTCTGGCACCCGCGTGGCTCCGACCGCGTCCGGGAGAGCCTCGGCGTGGAAAAGCCCCCGGCACCGGAGTCCCTCACTCCGGGCCGCGTGTGGATGGCCGTCCTCCCCTACGTCCTCGTCGTCGCCGTCTTCGGCGTGGCCAAGCTGTGGACCTGGGGTGTTAACATCCCTGCCGCACTCGCCGCCACCGACGTCAAGATCCCGTGGCCGGGCCTCGACGGTCGCCTGCTCAACGCAGCTGGCGAGCCCATCACCGGCACCATCTACAAGTTCCAGTGGCTGTCCAGCCCCGGCACCCTACTGCTCATCTCCGGCCTGCTCGTGGCCGTCATCTACGCCTCGTTCAATGGCAATGGCCGCTTCAAGCTCTCCATCGGCAATGCCCTCGCGGAGATCGGCCGCTCCTTCTGGAAGATGCGCTGGTCCGGCCTCACCATCATGAGCGTGCTCGCCCTGGCCTACGTGATGAACTTCTCCGGCCAGACCATCTCCATCGGCACCTGGGTCGCAGGCGCTGGCGCTGCCTTCGCCTTCTTCGCCCCGGTCCTCGGCTGGCTCGGTACCGCCGTCACCGGCTCGGACACCTCCGCCAACGCATTGTTCGCAAACCTGCAGAAGACCGCTGCCACCGGCGCCGGCCTCGATCCCTACCTCATGACCGCCGCCAACACCTCCGGTGGCGTCGTGGGCAAGATGATCTCCCCGCAGTCCCTCGCCATCGCCGCCACCGCCGTCGGCATGGAAGGCAAGGAATCCGCCATCTTCCGCTCCGTCGTCTGGTGGTCCCTCGGCCTGCTCCTCCTGCTGTGCTGCTTGGTCTTCCTCCAGTCCAACGTCCTGGCCTGGATGCTGCCCCCCGCTTAAGGGAGCCCTGGGTTCTTGCTTAGAATGTTCTCCTGGACCTTCTACAAGGGCCCTTTCAAGCAGTAGTCAAGGAGTCCCCCTGCCATGGCAGCCCCCACCCGCGCTTACTCCATCGTCCTCGACTGGTTGGAAGCGCGCCTGCGTTCCGGTGAGATCTCGGTCGGCGATAAGTTGCCGGCCGAGCGCCAGCTCGCCGAGGACTTCGGCATTTCCCGCGCCTCCGTGCGCGAGGCCATCCGTGTCCTCGATGCGATGGGGCTCGTCCGTTCCTCTACGGGCTCTGGCCCGAACGCCGGGGCCGTGGTGATTTCCGAACCCTCCGCCGCCCTCGCCTGGGCACTGCGGATGCATGTGGCCACGCGGGCGCTGCCGGTGCGAGACATCGTCAACACCCGCGTGCTGCTGGAAACCCAGTCCGCACTTGAGGCCGCGGTGGCCCCCGACTCAGATCTGCGGGAGGCCTGCCTTACCCGGGCGGCTTCACTGCTGGAGCTCATGGACAATCCCGAGCTGCCCGCCGACGACTTCCACCGCCACGACGCCGAGTTCCACGTCCAGCTCGCCTCCCTCACCGGCAACGTCGTCGTGGAAACCATGATGGACTCCCTCCGCCAGGCCACAATCGGCTACGTGCAGGAGACCGTCGCCGAAGTGAGCCGTTGGCCCGAAATCAAGCGTTCCCTGCAGGAACAGCACCATGAGATCTTCCACGCCGTGCGCGAGCGCCGTGGCGAGGACGCCTCCATCGCATTGGAAGAGCACATCCTGTGGTTCTACAGTCTGCTTCCCAACAGGGACTAATTGCTTATCGACGCCCGCAAGGCAGCCTAACCTTCCTTGTTTCCCCAGGTCATGATACCTAGCATGGGGGACATCAGATACGCGTAGACACCCGAAGATCTCACATCCAAGGAGAAACGCATCATGTCCACCATCACCAAGGTCTCTTCCTGCACCACCACCGCCTGCGCCTTCAACAATGATGGCTGCACCGCTTTTGCCATCACCGTCGGCGGCACCGACGCCGCTGCCTGTGGAACTTTCTCCACCTTGGACCTGCGCGCTGGACTCGACACCGCTGATGGGCACGTCGGAGCGTGTCAACGACTCGACTGTAAGCACAACGAAAACCTCATGTGCACCTCCGCTGGCATCGACATCGTTGGTGAAGCCGCCAACTGCGCCAGCTACGCCGCCCGCTAGTTGCGGCAAGCATCAAAGCTAGAGAAAACGCGCGGAACCCTTCAGTGAGGGGTTCCGCGCGTTCCTCGGTTTCCGGTTATCAGATACGCGAAGAGGCGTTCCGGTCCGAGGTGGGTACGGCCAGAGCATCGACTGCCCGAGCCAAGTCTTCAATGGTGGTGGCGCGCTCGGCGAACGGAACGAGGACGGTGGTGACCCGCTCGTCGGTAGCCTTGAGCAGGACAATTCCGCGGGGATCAACGTCCGCGACCCACAGGCGGAAGTGATGCGAAGAACACAGGGGCTGCACCCGATCGGCCAGGATGATGCCGGGGAGGCTTCCGCCGAGTACATCATCAATGAGCTGGGACTGACGCCACACCGGGAGGCGATCGACCTGCTCGCGGGCATCAAGCTCGCGGGTATCCAGCTCCCGTGAGTCCAGCGTTGTTCCGACGAGCTCATCGAAGGATGCACGCGTGGTGCCCTGCGGCCCGCGGATGAACACGTTATCCAGCTTGAGCACTCCGAACCTTAGGTACGGGCTGGGATCGACGTCGAGCCCCGCCTCCTCGGCCGCAACCCACGTGAGGTCCGCGAGGGCATGCAGGCTGGCGACAGTGATGTCCACGTCGAACTCGAGGGACTTCCTAATCCCATCGACGCGTACCGCCGTCTCCCCCACACGATCTCCCATGCGCTCCGCATCGGCCGCGGCGCAGGCCACCACGAGCTGACCTTGGTCATTGATGCCATGGGCCAATACCGGGAGATGCGCTGTGGAGTCGACGCGATAAGGCACCAGCGACAATGCGCCGGCGCCGTGGAAGATGCGTCGAGCCAAGCTCTCTGCGTAAGTGGTGGCACTCAACATAAGCGATTCTCCCTAACCTAAGGTAAGGCTAACCTAGAACAGCTGGCGTGGTGAGTCAAGTGCCTCCCACAGATTCTTTCGCCACCCCACCCCCTGCGAAAGACTTGCGGCCGCCGGAAACTAACCCGCTACGCTTAAAAGATGCCCAAAGCTAGATTCACCACAGCGGTTCGCCCAGATACGTCGAGCGAGGATCGGCGCTGGGGCCGGTGGGACGCCTTCGCGCTTGCCTCCATCCCCGCCATCTTGCTGTCTGGTTTCCTCCTGCACCTCACCCCGCTCTCCCCGCTCGTCGCAGCCAGCACCGACTCCGTGTTCCGCCTGTTCATTGGCGCCGCGCTGATCTTCGGCTACGCGCCCATGTTCCGTGCCCACTGGGCCGCTGTGAAACGTGCCCCGTGGCGGAGCGCGGCCGTCGTCCTTGCCGGAGCAATCGGCCTGCAGGTTGCCATCGCCATCACCCGCCAAATAATGAACGTGGCGGGGATTCCCCTCTCCGGCCCCGCACCCAGCAGTGACGTTTCCGCCGACACTTCTCCAGATCCCCTGACGGCATCGTGGCCGACCCTGGCAATAATCGCCTTTGTCATGCTCTCCCCGAACATCACGGTGTTCATCGAGGAAGTAGTGTTCCGCTACACCCTGCTGGCCAAGTTGCCCGTGTGGGGCAACGCGCTGAAGCTGATCGCCGCCACGCTGGCCAACAGCATCCTCTTCGGCCTCATCCACTATTGGAACTTCAACGGTGGCATCGTGGACACGATTCCGTACATGTTCGCGGGCCTTCTCATGAACCTCGTGTTCATCTGGACCAGAAATGCCTGGCTGCCCGCGCTCATGCACCTAGTCAACAACGCCACCCTTACTTACGGCGGCTTGGCTTTGATTATCATCCTCCGACTCCTCGGCGTAGAAACCGGGGCCTAACCCGCCTTCACAGCCGGGCGAAAGTCGCGGGAGCGTGATGCCGGTACCAATTCGAGTCCGGGCTTGAGTGCCTCAGCCAACTCCGCGCGCAGCCGATTGGGGACCTTGTCCCCTTCGGGGCCGAGCCGAAACTGCACGCTGCGGCGGGCGGCCATCGCTAAGCGATCTGCACAATCATTGAGAACGTGCCCATTGTGCCCGCGAACCCAATGCACCCGAAGCTCCACTCCCCTGGCGCGCACCGCATCGACTCGTCGAATGCAGAGCTTCTCCTCATTGCTTCTCGACGTCCGCCCCACCCGGTCCGAGCCATTCAGCCGCCGCCACACAACTTGTGAGTCGGTGAGGATGTGGATGATAGGCGCCTGGCACCACCACTTCTGCAACGCCAGATCCACGGCGGCAAACTCCCCCGCCACTATCGACGGCGTCTGGATGGTCGTGGAAGCGATCTCGCCGGAGGAGTTGGCCGCGCCCAATCCCGTGAGCTTCCCAGAGAACCCACGGGAAGCGTCGGTAGCTATCACCAGCGGCGGCACGGCCTTCCACTCCTCGGCAGCGCACTCGGTGTGGAACCGCTCCGCGCAGCGTCGGGCAGTCTCCTCCAACCGCTGACCAGTAACAACCTGACGCACATGCAGTCCGGGAAAGCGCGCAGCCTCCTCCTTGAGCAAGCGGCGCACCATGGAATCAACAACATAGATTATGAGGCCGGTCTCCTGGTGTGCGTGCCACAGGTGCAAAAACGTCTCGATGACATTCTCCCGGCCGATGCGCTCCCTGTCCCCGCCCTCCTCCACGGCGTACCAATGAACGTCGGCCACTCCGTCAACCGCGTAGGTGATCAACTGGCGAGCCGGAGCACCGTCACGCTTCGGAAAGAAGCAATGCTGAATGCTAGCGACTGGAATGTGGACCGTACTCATGGCGCTTCTCCTTTGGCTGTTGGTTCCTGCTTGCCGCCACTATCGCGCAGGGTGCCAACATGGCCTCAGAGATGCTCGAACGTCGGTTCGCCAGCTAGCTATCTAAACGGCACCTCACCAATCGTGCGACGCAGCTTCCTCGTGCGCAGCCGCTCGGGATTTCGCGCCAACACCTCCATGGACCTGACCGCGCACATGACGTGGGCCTCCTTGGAATTGGAGTAGAACGCCTGCGCCTGGGCCGGCAATTTGGGCACGGCGTGCAGCGGCAAGTCGGAGACGGACAACAAGGTTCCATAAGGAATCCGATAGCGGTAGCCATTCGTCGCCAGCGCGCAGGATTCCATATCGACGGCCGCAGCTGTCGATCCGCGTAACCATTCCCACAGCTCCCGCGGGGTTTTCCACTCCCAGTTGCGGTCGTCGGTGGATAGGACCGTGCCGGTGCGCATGAGCGCCTTGTCATCGCCGTAGATCGCGTCGACGGAGTTCTCCAGCGCCCGTTGAATCTCCGGGACCGCAGGGATCGGGATGTCCCGCGGGATGCGCTCATTGAGGATCCCGTCTTGCCGCTGATAAGCGTTACCAAGGATGAGATCGCCGATGCGCATGCGCCCGTCCAGACCCGCGCAGTGACCAATCATGATCCACGCCTCGGGCCGGAGCACGGCGAGACAGTCGGTGATGGTCTTAGCGTTCGAGGGGCCCACTCCGATGTTGAGCATCGTGATGCCATCGCCGTCGCGAGTACACAGGTCGTAGCGCGGCATCTGATAGTTCGAACCGAGGTCAAGCTCCGTGTCATCGAGCCGAGCCGCGTGATCACGGCTAATCCGCGAACCGGACGGCAGGACTAGTGAGGTGTAGCGAGAATTCTCGGCCGCCAACTGTTCAACACCAAAGCTGACGAACTCCGTGGTGTGCATGTCGTAGTTGGTAAAGAGGATGTATTTCTGCAGCGACTCCACCTCAATGCCGGTGTAGTGCTCAATCCGCGCACACGCGATATCGAATCGTTGGGGCCCAAAGTGGAAGAGCGGCTTCTCAGACCCGTGGAAAGCTTCCCAATCACTATCGACGATCCCGTCATGAACGTGATCCAGCGTCGGCCGAGGAATGCACTCCGCAGCGTCGCCCGCCCTGCGGGCCTCCGAGATCCCCTCCACTCCCCGGATGTACTCCGGGGGTATGCGCACATTGGAGGGCCCCACGTAGATGTCGCACGGGTAGTTGCCTGTCAGCCGCGCCAATTGTTCGAAAAGGTAGTTTCGCATGAGGTGCGGCTTGGACAAGGTGGCGGAATACCGTCCCGCCTCATCGACATATCCGAAAGGCTCGGAGCGGTCGATGGGATGCCATTCCTTCACATCGACGACGAGCTTGGGATAGACCACGTCCCGATAAGCCTCGTAAGTCCCGTCCTCCAGGACCGCGCGCGCCAAGGATGCCGAGCGATCATACAGCTCAACAAGCTTCTCGACGGCCCCCTCAACATCTACCACCCGGGTCAGTTCCTGATCACTCACTATGAATGTCCTCCTCTCAAGCGAGGATAGTGCCGTTCCCCGCTTCCGGCAGTCTCAAGCTTTTCCCACCCCGTTCTTCCAGCTCATGCCCTACTCCCCAGGAGCCCCACCCAGGTGGCCGTCGCCGTATCTTCACCCGTCGCCGCGCGCAGCTGCGCACACTTTATCCCCTCTGAACAGCATAAATAGAAAGGAGCTAGCTCCCTGAGTCCTGCTCAAGCGGGACACTTCTACGCGCAGCTGCGCACCTGAAGGGGTTACGTCCTCTAGCGTGGTGTATCTGTAACTGCCGGTGACGACCCCCAGAGAAAATGTGGGCGACCACCGCAGTACCTTTCGAATCAACTCTTACCTCTCCTCGAAAGGGAACCCACGATGGCCGCTGGCCCCCATTCTATCGACCCGACCACCTACCTCGACGATCTACTCTCCCAGGCCTCGCCGGACCTGATGCGCGAGATGCTCCAAAGCTTCATCAACCAGATTCTGTCGACCCAGGCCGACCAGGTCTGCGGCGCCGATTACGCCACCACCAGTGATGCTCGCGTCAACGTCCGCAATGGCTACCGCCACCGCGACCTCGACACCCGCGTCGGCACCGTGGATGTCGCCGTGCCGAAGCTGCGCACCGGCTCATTCTTTCCGGACTGGCTGCTAGAACGACGCACCCGAGCCGAACGGGCCCTGACCACCGTCATCGCCACTTGCTACCTGAAGGGCGTGTCCACCCGCAGGATGAACGACCTGGTCGCCACCCTCGGGATATCCAACCTGTCGAAGTCGCAGGTATCCGAGATGGCCAAGGATCTTGACTCCATGGTGGAGGATTTCCGCACCCGGCCGCTGGATACCAGCCCGTATCTCTACGTCTCGTGTGACGCCCTAACCATGAAAGTCCGCGAAGGCGGACGGGTGGTCAAGACCTCCGTGCTGCTGGCCACCGGCGTCAACGCCGAAGGCTACCGGGAATTGCTGGGCATGCAGGTCGCCACATCCGAGTCAGTCGCCTCATGGACCGGCTTCTTCCGCGATCTCAAGGCCCGGGGCCTAGATGAGGTGTACCTGGTCACCAGTGATGCGCACGTGGGTATCCAGCACGCGATCGGCGAGGTCCTGCCGAATGCGTCGTGGCAGCGGTGCCGCACTCATTTTGCGAAGAACCTGTCCGGGCTGGTGTCGAAGACGCAGTGGCCGACATTATCGGCGATGTTCCACACGATCTTCCAGCAACCGGATGCAGCATCGGTGTGGGCCCAGACCCGCGAAGTCGTGACCTTCTGCGAGCAGAAGTTCCCGCACGTAGCCGACTACCTGGAGGAGTCCCTAGACGAGCTGTTGGCCTTCACCCACGCCCCGAAGAGCGTGTGGAAAAAAGTCTGGTCGAATAACCCCACCGAGCGGCTGAACCGGGAGATCCGCCGGCGTACCGACGTCGTCGGGATCTTCCCCAACCGGGACGCCGTGGTGCGTCTGGTGGGCGCGGTCCTGGCCGAGCAGCATGACGATTGGATACAGCAGAAGCGCTACATGTCGCTCACGGCACTGGAGCAGACGAAGGCCATGATGAGCGCCACCGTCATCGATGCCGGCGAATCCACTCAGGAGGTCGCATGAGTCGACACCACTACCGGGCTCGGGACGGCCCTTGCACCGTCATCCTGCCTGTTTTATCGAAAGGCAGAAACACCACTCCCGCGGACTTGACCCCTGAAGGTTTAGGAGCAAACGTATCGGGAATCCAACTTCACATCACCACTTGCCCGGTCCTAAGGAAACGATCCTGTGTCTTCAAACCACAGACCCCCCGATAACCGCCTACAGCGAGCAACAAATCTCAGGCGAGTCAGGGGGCGAAACCCGCACTTCCTAACAACTCCGGGGTCAATGCCCCTTCCGAACCCGCCAAGTTGTTAGGAAGTGCGGGTTTCAATCGACTCAGCACTGACCTTGAACAATGCTCACCCGCCACCCGGTGCCAAGCCGGAGCAGAATCCAACACATATGTCCCTTAACCCGCACCTGATGCCCGCGAACTACGTGCCCGGTGAGCCGACAAAACACAGACCCGGAGGGACTACCAGTCTCCGGGTCTGTGCCAGCAATGAAGAGTTAAGGGCTTCGTATCGAACGGCCTCCCAGGGGACGGGGTCAGATGGCTTCTGTCTCAGTTGGCGGTAAGAGTTGGAGGTCCCGAACCGCTAACCCGACTATAGGTTAGGCTACCCTTAAGTGCAAGGGTTTACGGGAAATTAGTTTCTCATCGCCGTTCTCTCGCCGCTCACGCTCTGGTTGGTGCCGACTTCTTTCGCCCCATCGTCCGTGGGGCTGGCCGAACCTTGTTTTTTCCGCCAAGAAAATGCCAGCCCCGGCGCGAAAATCCGACTTGCGGATGACCCCCGAACAGAGAGATCCCCCGGCCACGAAGAAGTGGCCGGGGGATCGGAGCGGCAGATGGACGGTGATTACTGCGGGCCGCCAGCGGGGGTGCGCTCGCCGCCCATCTCGGTGTCGATACGCAGCAGGCCAGAGCCGTTGTCGCCAACCAGGGTCAGTTGATCGACGATCTCGGAGACAGTTGCTTCTTCCTCGATCTGCTCGTTGAGGAACCAGTTGACCAGGGAACGGCTGTCGAAGTCACGCACTTCGTCGGCCACCTGCGCGAGGTTGCGGATCATGCCGGAGACCTTCTGCTCATGCGCGAAGGCAGCCTTGAAGGCATCGAGCGGGGAGGTGATCTCCAGCTCGTCGAGGGAAATGTCGGACAGCACCACGCGCTCACCGCGGGCCAGGAGGTGGTCGGCGATCTTCTGCGCATGCACGCGCTCTTCGTCGGCCTGGGCAGCCATCCAGGTGCTCATGCCGGGGAAGCTCAGTCGATCCAGGTCGTAGGCGAGCTGGGAGTAGATGAGGGAGGCCTGGTGCTCGGCGATCACCTGGGCGTTCATGACGTCACGCAGTTTCTGGTCCATGTTCATGGTCACCATGCTAGGGGTAACGGCGGCTGATGTCATTAGCATGGTGACATGGCCACCAATCACCTGGCTGAACTTCAGCGAGACCTCAGTACCCGGATCACCCGCATTCTGCCCACTGGCGTGGTGCGCAGACTAGACAGCGCCGAGGCCGACGACCCCAACACCGTTAACACTGCCGAGGCCGACGTCGTCGAGGACTCCCAGAGCGAATCCGTCGAGCAGCGCTACATCCGCTCGAACAATTTCCCGCTGGCCGCCCGACGCCCACCCCGCGGCCACGTCGAGGACGATTGGCGCGCCCGACCCACCAAAGAACGCCCCTGGCCCGTGGTCCTCATCCACGGCACGAGCGATTCCAACGGCATCTGGGAGAAGCTGACCCATAACCTGCGCACGGACGGGTGGGCGGTGTTCATCCCGGGCTTCGGCAATCGCAGCACCCTCACCGTCGAGGAATCTGCCTCTCAAGTTGGCGCATACATCGATGCAGTGCTGACCGTCACCGGCGCCGAGCAGGTCATCCTCGTCGGCCATTCGCAAGGCGGGGTCGTCGCCCGCTATTGGATGCACATCTATGGCGGGGCCCCCAAAGTCAAGCACCTCGTGAGCCTGGCTGCCCCCAACCACGGGACCACGATGGGCGGAATGCTCTCCTCGATCATCACCACCCGCACCGCCGAATCCATGATGAACTCGCTGGTGCAATCCTGGTTCGGCCCCTCCGGCTTCCAACTCATCACCGGTCACCCCATCATCAACGACATCAACGTCGATGGCGACACGGAAAGCAACGTCGGCTACACGTGCATCGCCACTCGCTACGACAGCCTCATCCAACCACCCGAGAGCTGCTTCCTCTACTCCGATGACCCGCAAGCGGAAATCACAAACTTCTTCATCCAGGACATCGAGCCGAAGGCTCGGGTCCTGCATGAAGACATGCCTGTCGACGCCCGCGTGCGACGCGCCGTGCGCACCGCCCTCGATGCGATCGACCTGCCCTCCTAGATCCCGAGGGCGTCGAGAAGCTCGTCGAAGGCTGGTGCCACCTGTGTGCGCCACAGCGTCGTGGCCTGGGCATCTGCCCGCCCGGGCCCGCCGTTGATCACGGTGAGCGGCTTGCCCTGCCGGCGCGCGTCGAGCGCGAAGCGGTAGCCGCTCATCACCGCCAGGGAGGAGCCCGCCACGAGGAGGGAGGCGGAGGCACCCAAGATTTCCGACGCCCGCGCCTTCCGCCCCTCCGGCACCGGCTCGCCGAAGTACACGACATCCGGTTTCAAGCGTTTGGAACCGCACCGCACACAACCAACCATGCGGAAGCGCTGCACGGTCGCCTCGGGCAAGGTGACATCGCCATCGGGGTTGACCAGCGAAGGGTCGAGGAGGATGGAATCGAAGTAGCCGGGATTGCTCTCCTCCAGGCGGCGATCGAACTCCGCGCGCGGTTCTCGCATGTGGCAGGTGAGGCACACGACGGTGTCCAGATCACCGTGCAAGTTCACCAGATTGCGCGAGCCCGCCGCCCGGTGCAGCCCATCGACGTTCTGGGTCACTACCCCGCTGAGTGCCCCAGCACGTTCGAGCTCCACGAGCGCGAAATGCGTCCGGTTGGGGCCTGCAGCCTCCATCTGCCGCCAACCGACGAAACTGCGCGCCCAATATCGATGAGAAGCGGCTGGATCGTGGCTGAATTCCTGGTACGTCATCGGGCGGTGGCGCGTCAGGCTGCCCTGTGGGCCGCGATAGTCGGGGATGCCCGAATCCGTGGACACGCCCGCTCCGGTGAGCACCATCGCGGGGCCCAGCTCGAGCTGCTCCACTAGCTGCGACAGTGCCTGCTCCGGTGGGAGCGGCGTCGCCGTTTCCTCCACCACCCGCGCGATGGAGCGCAGTGCCGAGCGGTGGAGATCATCCTTATTTAGCGGGGGCACCAGGCTATTCCGCGTATTTGGCCAACCCGCTAAGCGCCTCGTCGATGATGTCGAGGCCGCGGACGAGGTCTTCTTCGGTGATGGTCAGCGGCGGGGCGACGTGGGTGCGGTTCATGCCGATGAAGGGCCACAGGCCGGCCTTTTTGCAGGCCGCGGCGAACTCGTTCATCGGCTGCAGGTCCGCGCCCTGGGCGTTGTAGGGGACGAGTGGTTCACGGGTATCTTTGTTCTTCACCAGCTCGATGGCCCAGAACATGCCGAGGCCGCGGACATCACCGACGATGGCGTGTTTGTCTCGCATGGCCTCCAGGCGGGGGCGGATGACGCGCTCGGCGAGGTCGTTGACGTGATCGAGCAGCTGTTCTTCCTCGAAGACCTGGAAGGTAGCCACGACCGGAGCACAGGCCAGGGGGTGCCCGGAGTAGGTCAGGCCGCCGGGGAAAACCCGATCGACGAAGGTGTCATAGATGGCATCCGACATGATGACGCCGCCGAGCGGGACGTAGCCCGAGTTGGATCCCTTGGCGAAGGTGATCAGGTCCGGGGTCACGTCGAAATTGTCCACCGTAAACCACGTGCCGCAGCGGCCGAAACCGACCATGACCTCGTCAGCGATGAAGAGGATGCCGTACTTTTCACACAGCGCCTTGAGCCCCTGGAGAAACCCGGCCGGCGGGACGATGACACCCATGCCACCGACGACGGGCTCCATGATGATCGCCGCGATGGTGTGCGAACCTTCCAGCACGATCTGCTGCTCAAGGTGGGCGAGGGCCCGTTCGCACTCCTGCTCTTCCGACTCGGACCAGAACGGCGACTGGTAGGTGTAGGGCCCCATGAAGTGGACGACCCCGGAATCGGTGTGGCGGTTGTTGAAGCGGCGCGGTTCGCCAGTCAGGGTGATCGCGGTGGCGGTCGCGCCGTGGTAGCTGCGGTAGGCGGCCATAATCTTGTCTCGGCCGGTGTGCATGCGCGCCATCTTCACGGCATTCTCCACCGCCTCTGCCCCACCGTTAGTGAAGAAGACGTGGTTGAGGCCCTCCGGCGCGACCGAGGTAATCAGGCGCGCAGCTTCCGAGCGGGTGTCATTGGCAAAGGCTGGCCCGATGGTACACA
Source organism: Corynebacterium atrinae (assembly GCF_030408455.1). NCBI lineage: Bacteria > Bacillati > Actinomycetota > Actinomycetes > Mycobacteriales > Corynebacteriaceae > Corynebacterium > Corynebacterium atrinae. The sequence continues at coordinate 74,371 of NZ_CP046977.1, read as the reverse complement.
GGGTCGCCGCCTGATCCTGGATCGCCTTGATCAGCGTGGGGTGCTGGTGACCGAGGTTGACGTTGACCATCTGGGAGTTGAAATCGAGGTATTCGTTACCGTCGAAGTCCCAGAAGGTGGCGTTCTTCCCGCCCGCCACAGGCACCGGGTTGAGCGCCCCTTGGGCGGACCAGGAGTGGAATACGTGCGCGCGGTCGAGGTCGAAGGCCCGCTGGCCTTGTTCTGGGGTGTGCTGTGCCATCGGTCATCCTCTTTCTTCTGGGGTTGTTGACCTACCCTAACGCCTCCACCTGCTCGGCGTCCCGGGGTTTCCTAGCCCGCGAGAAAACGGGTGAGGAATGCCGCCACTCGGCCGGGCACGAGCTTGCGGGCGATGGCCAGTGACTTGTCCAGGGGGGACACCCCGTAGTGGATTCGGCCGCGCGCCCAGCGGCCCTCGGCCGTCGCGGCCGCCCAGACGGTGTCGGCGACTTGTGCTGGGCTGATGCGCACTCCCAGACGGTGAGAAGTGGCCGCGCCGACCGTCGCCAGGTTTGTTTTTGCCCACAGCGGCATGATGTCCACGACCCGGACCCCGTCCCCGCGCCACTCCAAGTTGAGCGCCTCCGTCAGGCCCGAGACGTAAAACTTCGATGCTGAGTACACGGCGATACCGGGCTGGCCGTAGATGGCCGCGGCCGAGGACATGTTGATGAGCGTGCCACCGCCCGTGAGGTACGGGTGGGCTGCCCGCGCACCCAGAGTGACGCCAAGGCAGTTCGTAGCAATCAGCTTTTCTACCTCCGCGGCGGAAGCCGCGGCCAGCGGACCGTCGACGATGATGCCGGCGTTGTTATCGACGACGTCGATACGCCCTCCCACCTGCCCCGCGAAGTCGGCCAAGGCGGCGTCCCAGGAGTGGGCATCACGGACGTCGATAAGCCCGGCGATGACCTCCGTGGACCAGGTGACCGGCGAGATGTCGTAGGCGCCGACGGTCCACCCGGCGGCGAGGAATCGCTCGGCGACCGCACGGCCGATTCCGGTGGACGCTCCCGTGATGAAGATATTTGGCATACCGTTGATCCTATGGAAGCCAGCGAAGTCCAGAGTGTTTTTGCTCGAGCCCGGCGCGCTCAAGCCCAGTGGGCGTTGTCCCCGGTGCACCGGCGCCGCGAGATCATGCTCCGGCTGCACGACCTCATCCTGGAGAACCAAGTCGAGCTCATCGACCTCGTCCAAGCCGAGACGGGCAAGTCTCGCTCCAGCGCATTCGACGAGGTCATCGACGTCGCCCTCACCGCGCGCCACTACGCCTACCGCGCCGGCCACCTGCTGCGCACTAAGCGGGTGCGAGGTGCGCTGCCGGTGCTCACGCACACGACGGTGCAGCGGTCCCCGCGGGGCGTCGTCGGCATCATTGCCCCCTGGAACTACCCCCTCAGCATGGCGCTATCCGACGCCATCCCGGCGCTGCTGGCCGGCAACGCCGTCGTGTTGAAGCCCGATGAGAAGACCACCGGCACCGCCGTCCGCGGCCTCGAACTGCTGGAGGAAGCGGGCCTGCCCGGCGAAGTGATGCAGGTCGTGCCCGGCCCAGGCTCCACCGTCGGGCAGGAAATCGTCGCGCAGTGCGATTACCTCATGTTCACCGGTTCCACCGCCACCGGCCGGAAGCTCGCGGCGCAGGCCGGCGAGCGACTCATCGGCTACTCCGCCGAGCTGGGCGGCAAGAATCCGCTCATCGTCTGCGCGGACGCGGACATCGATAAGGCTGCCCACGGCGCGGTGCAAGCGTGTTTCTCCAACACCGGCCAGCTGTGCATCTCCATCGAACGCATCTATGTCCACGAGGCCGTCGCGGATCGCTTCCTCAGCCGCTTCCTCGCCCTGGTCAACGACTTCCGCCTCGGCCACGGCTGGACCGACGACGTCGGCTCGCTCATCTCCGCCGAGCACCTCGCGCGCGTCAACGAACTGGTCGAAGACGCCATCCTTCACGGCGCCCGCGTCCTCGCCGGCGGCCGGCCCCTCCCGGACCTCGGGCGGACGTTCTACGCCCCCACCGTGCTTATCGACGTCCCCCCTACCGCACGCCTGCATACCGAAGAGGTCTTCGGCCCCGTCGTCTACGTGGAAAAAGTTGCGACCGTGGACGAGGCCGTGGCCAAGGCCAACGACTCGTCCTACGGGCTCAGCGCCTCCGTGTGGGGACGCGAGCTCACCGCCCGCGACGTCGCCTCCCGCCTCGAGGCCGGCGCCGTCAACATCAATGACGGCTTCGGCGCTGCCTGGGCCTCGCTCGACGCCCCCATGGGCGGATGGAAAGACTCGGGCCAAGGCCGCCGTCATGCCGACGAAGGGCTGCTCAAGTACACGGAATCGCGCACCATCGCAGCCCAACGCCTCATGCCCCTTAACGGGCCGTCGCTTATTTCCCGGGAGCGCTACACCTCGCTGCTAAGCACGGCATTGCGCCTGGGCAAACGGGTGTTGCGCTAGTTCTTGTCGCCCAGCTTCTCGTCCACTGCTTCGCGAGCCGAACGAATCTTCTCCGCCTTATCCTCGCCGAGCGTGTCGGTAGCGAACTTCTCCACCTTGTCCAGCACCTGGTCAGTGCTCTCCTCGTTGTTGAGGAACTCGTTTGCCTTCGCCTTAGCCTTGTCAATGAAGCTCATGGTTTTTCCTTTCGGTAGTTTGCTAGACCTTTCCCACTTAATCTACCCCGGAATGCCCATGGAATATGCTCGGATTTATGCTCGCCCGCACACCTTTTGATGCCGAGTTAATCGCCCTCCTCGGCGCGGAACCCCCATCCACCCTCGATGCTTCCTCGCTTGCCGACGCCCGCGCCGCCATGGCCACCCCATCCTCCGCCGTCTTGCCCGTGGCCGACTCCCTCGGACTGGTGCATGAGACGGTCGCCGGTCCCGTGGAGATGTCCCTATTTCGAACCGCTGACCTGCGCGATGATGCGCCCGTCTTCCTATGGATTCACGGCGGCGGCCAGATCATGGGCACCCGCTTCAACGACATCGTCGACTACGAATTCCTGCCCCTCATCGCCGACCTCGGTTTTCTCATGATCACCCCCGAGTACCGGCTCGCCCCGGAACACCCCGGCCCAGCAGGAGTCGAGGATTGTTATTCGGCGTTGCGGTGGGCAGCAGAGAACTATCCCGGCCGACGCATCATCGTCGGCGGGGTCTCCGGGGGCGGCGGCCTGGCAGCCGGCACCTGCCTGCTCGCGCGCGACCGTGGCGAGGTGACCGTCGATTCCCAGCTGCTAGTCTGCCCCATGCTCGACGATCGTCACGTCACCCCCTCCTCTCAGCTCTTCGCCGGCGCCGATGCGCGCATTTGGCCTCGGGAAAAGAGCGAATTCGCCTGGGATGCGGTGCTCGGCCCGGGCCACGAGACCCGCGATATTTCCCCATACCTCGCCCCCGCCCGCGCCTCTGATCTCTCAGGGCTGCCTCCAACATTCATCGACGTCGGCGGCTCTGAACTCTACCGCGACGAGTGCATCGCCTACGCCGCACAACTACTTGCCAGCGGCGTCCCCACCGAACTGCACGTCTGGCCCGGCGGCTACCACGTCTTTGATGCGGTCTTCCCTACGGCTGAGTTGTCCCGCCGTGCGCGCTTTGCGCGACGGGAGTGGCTGCGCTGGCGGCTGAGTTAGGGGGCTAGTGCCAAAATTCTCTAGAATGCGCGGGGCGGAATTTTCTGACCTGGGGAAACGCTTGGTCATACGATTCATTCTAGAGAATTTTGGCACCCCACCCCGTGATCGCGACGCCCTGATCGCGACGTTTAGCGATCCAGCAGCGTCGAATCCAGCTCCCCGTGACGCGAACACTCTGCGTGCCAGCCGGTAGGCCGAATCTGCACCTTCATTCGGCGACCACAGAGCTGGCAATAGCGCGGCGGCTCGAGGCCGGCGGCCGCGCCAACCGAGAGCGGCCGCTCCTCATCGATGCCGATCTCCGCGCCGGTGTTGGGATGAAACACCGGAGCCTCGCCAGTGAAGACAGCGGCGGCGAGTTCGTCCATCTAGATAACCTTGCCCACGACCTTGATCGGGATGCGCAGGCCCTCGAGCATGTCGAGATCATCTTCCTGCGGACGACCAAGCGTGGTCAGATAATTGCCGACGATGAGCGCATTCGCCCCGCCCTTGAGACCCTGCTCGACGCCCAGGTCACCGAGGGTGAGCTCGCGTCCACCACCGAAACGCAGGGTGGCCTTGGGCATGGCCAACCGCAGCATGGCGGTGGCCTTGAGGGCTTCGGCGGCGTCGATAAGCGGGCGATCCGCGAACGGTGTGCCGGGGCGCGGGTCGAGGAAGTTGATCGGGACCTCCTCCGGCGCGAAAGCGGCGAGCTGCACGGCGAACTCGGCACGCTGGGCGAGGGACTCACCCATGCCAAGGATGCCGCCGGAGCAGACCTCAATACCGGCCTCGCGGATGAGCTCGAGGGTGCGGTGGCGCTCATCCCACGTGTGGGTGGTGGCGACGCGCGGGAAGAAGGAGCGCGAGGATTCGAGGTTGTGGTTGTAGCGCTTGACGCCGGCCGCCTTAAGTCGATCGACCTGCTCCTTGGTGAGGATGCCCACCGACACGGAGACGTGGATATCTACCTCGGCGTAGACGGCGGCGACGGCCTCTTCCAGCTGAACCATGAGGCGCTCGTCGGGGCCCTTCACGGCGGCGACGATGCAGAATTCAGTGGCGCCGGACTTCTGGGTCTGCTTCGCTGCCTCGACCAGCTCAGCGATATCAAGCTGGACGGAACGCACCGGGGATTCGAAGAGACCGGACTGCGAACAGAAGTGGCAGTCCTCCGGGCAGCCGCCGGTCTTGAGGGAGATGATGCCTTCGATCTCCACTTCCTCTCCGCACCAGCGCAGGCGGACCTGGTGCGCGAGGTCGAGGAGCTCGGGCAGCGCCTCATCGGGCAGCTCGAGAATGGCGAGGAGTTCAGCTTCGGACAGGCCTTCGCCCTTTTCGAGGGCCACGGCGCGGGCGGTGTCGAGGATGGTGGTCATTGGTCGTCAGTCTCCTAGGGCTTGAACGTTGTTCAAACAGTGTAGTCTTTGCGGTTGAACGAAGTTCAGACCAGGGTCTGAGTAAGTTGGACGCATGGCTCTTTACGAAGACACCCTTAGCCTCCTGCGCGAACTCATCCGCAATGCGTGCGTGAATGATTACACGCCGAGTTCCGGTCAGGAGGTGCGCAATGCGGATACGTTGGAGCGTTTTTTCGCTGATACTCCGGGCGTGACCATTGAGCGTTTCGAATCGGCGCCGGGTCGCGTAAGCATCGTCGTTACCCTGCCGGGCACCGATCAGGTTGCTGAGCCGTTGACATTGCTCGGCCACACCGATGTTGTCCCGGTCGACGTTGATCGGTGGACAGTTGATCCTTTCGGCGCGGAGATCCGCGAGGGTCGCCTGTATGGCCGCGGGGCGATGGACATGCTGTTTATCACCGCCACGCAGGCTGCTGTGCTTCGCGATGCCGCCCGTACCGGCCGCCCCACCGGCACCCTGACGTTCGTGGGCGTCGCCGATGAGGAGTCGCGCGGCACGCTCGGTGCCAAGTGGCTCTCCGAGGAACATCCGGAGGCGTTTTCCTGGCGGAACTGTCTCTCCGAAACTGGTGGTTCGCATCTGCCGATCGCGGACGGTTCCGATGCCCTCGTCCTCGTCGTCGGCGAGAAAGGTGCAGCTCAGCGCCGTTTGCACGTGTCTGGCGATGCCGGTCACGGCTCGAACCCGTACGGGCGGGAGTCGGCGATCGCGAACATCGCCGAGGTGGCACGTCGCATTTCGCTTATCGACGTCCCCGTCTCCCAGGACCCCCTGTGGCAGGGCTTCGTGCGTGCGTTCCGCTTCTCCCCCGAGGTGGAAGAGTCCCTGTTGGCGGGCACCGACGATACAGCCTTCGAGCATTTCGGCGACCTCAAGCGCTACGCCCACGCCCTCTCGCGGTTGACCATCTCGCCGACGATCCTGCGCGCGGGTTCCGCGATCAACGTCCTGCCCTCGTCGGCGACCTTGGACTTGGACATCCGCCCGTTGCCCGGTACGACTCAGGATGATGTGGACGCCATCCTCACCGAAGCCCTGGGCGACTTGGCTCCGAGCGTGCGCATCGAGCGGCTCATCTCCGAACCTGCCACGGTGTCCCCCACGTCCGGCCCGCTGTTTGATGCCCTCATCGACACCTTTGACGAGTTCTTCCCCGGTGTGCCCGTCATTCCGACCGTCGCCGCCGGTGGATCTGACCTGCGTTTTGCCCGCCAGCTTGGGGGCACGGGCTACGGTTTCGCTCTCCACGCCCGCGAACGCACCTTGGGCGATGTTTTCCATCTGCTCCATCACCACGACGAGTACATTGAGCTGGAAGACTTGGACCTCACGGTGCAGGCTTACCGCTCCCTGGTGCGCCGCTTCTGTGGCGTCTAACAGGCACCCGACAACTGAAAGGCTTGACCATGCGATCCATCCGCACGACCCTGCTCGCCCTGGCCACCACCGCCCTTCTTCTGCCTGGCCTCACCTCGACCGCCATCGCCCAGGACATCACCGATGGCGGCCGCCTCCTCGGCGGTTCCTCCAACCTCGTGCCCCAGGGTTCCAGCGGCGCCCCCGAGTTGTCCCAGGTCGAGCACGTGGACCCGGAGCGCTACATGGGCCTGTGGTACCAGGTCGCCGCCATCCCGCAGCCCTTCACTCTGCAGTGCACCCACGACACGACCGCGGAATATGCGCTCATCGACGACTCCACCGTCAGCGTTCGTAATTTCTGCGGCTCCCACTTCAGCTCGGACTCCGCCATTGAGGGCACCGCGACGATCCGCGACACCGACACCAATGCTTCCCTCCGCGTGAACTTCCCCGGCGTGCCCTTCCAGGACGACAACGGCCCGGTCAACTACCGCATCACTTACCTGGCCGAGGATTACTCCCTGGCCATCGTCGGTGATCCGCAGCGCCGCTCGGGCTTCGTGCTCAGCCGCACCCAAAGCCTCAGCGCCGAGCAGTGGTCGCTGGTGAACCAGACGGTGAGCAACCGGGGATGGTGGCCGTGTGCCTTCCTCACGGTGCCGATGGCCGAAGGCCGTCGCGACGTGGCACCGGTGTGCACGCTGGGTTAGGCGCGGCGTCGTAAAGCAGCCGTGAACACGGTGACGGCGGTGATGAGGACGAGGACCATCCCCGCCATCGCTGGCATGCCCAGCATGGACACGACCGGCCCGGCGACGACCCCGCCGAGCGCGCCGGTGAGGTTCATGAGCAGGTCACTGCGCCCCTGCAGGCCCGCCTTGTACTCCGGCGGGGCCGCCGTGGCCACCACCGCCGAGGACCCCACGAGCGTCGCCGACCACCCCAGCCCGAGCAGCGCCAGCGCGACCACCACAATCTTCTCGTTGCCCGCCCAGAACACCAGAAGCAGAGCGGATAGCAGCGTCATTCCCACCCCCAGCAGCATCGTCTGCCTGGCCCCCACCGTGTCCGCGAGGTAACCAAACACCGGCGCCAGGCCGAACATGCCGCCGACGTGGAAAGAAATCGTCAGCCCGATGAGCGTGAACGACGCCCCGTGCGAGTGCATGTGCACGGCGGTCATCGACATGATGGCGATCATCGCGAAGTGACTAAACGCATTCGTCACGATCGCCGACATCACCACCGGATGCTCCGCCAACTTCACCTTCGGCAACGACGTCGCCCGCGCCGCCACCGGTGCCGGCTGCGGCCTAAGCATCACCTGCAGCACCAGGATGGCGATCCACTGCGCCGCAATGCACACCACGTACGCGCCGGCGAAATTCGCCAGCCCCAGCGCCGCACCCAGGGTCTCCGTCGGGCCGAAAAGATTGGGCCCGAGGACCGCGCCGATCGTCGTCGACCACACCACCAGCGATATATCGCGCCCCTTGTGCTCATCGCTGGCAATATCCGCAGCCGCGAACCGCGACTGCAGGTTCATCGCCACCGCCGCACCGAGGAAGAAAAACCCCACCAACAAAAACCCAAAGATCCGGGTCTGCGCCCCCAACATCGCCGACAAGGCACCCACCGAACCCAGCGCCAAACCAGTGCTTAACGACGCCCTCCTCCCCCGCCGCTCCACAATCCTCGCCAACGGCACGGCCCATAGGCCCGCGCCGATCGTGGTCACGGTCGACGCTGCCCCACCCCACGCCGGGCCCGCAATATCCGCGGCCAGGATCGCACCCATAGAAAAAGTAACGCCATGTGCCAGGCCAGCCATGATCTGGGCGATCATGAGGGCAGTGAGCACGCGGCGCCGGGAAGCGACGATTTCGGCCATGGGGCTACCCTAGTTGGCTGCGAGTCATTCGTGCTGCGCGCTGAGGCGAACCGTGGGAGTCTATGAGGGTCAAAATCGTCGCCCCAGGAAAAGAGAGCCGATATGTCCACTCGCCGCCTGCTAGCAACCGCACTCGGTGTCGGTGCTTCCGCCGCTTTGTTCGTCGCCTGTGGCGAACCTTCCGAAGGTACCTCCGAAGTTGCCTCCGCTGAGGTCACCACCATTACGGTCTACACCTCGGAGCCCGAAGAAAAGGTCGACGAGATCAATGCGGCATTCGAGGCCGCCAACCCGGACATCAAGGTCTCGGTGTACCGCGCTGGCACTGGTGACCTCAACGCGCGCATCGCAGCAGAGAAGCAGTCCGGGAGCATCGAGGCCGATGTGCTGTGGGCGGCCGACGCCGCAACGTTTGAAAGCTACAAGGCTGAGGGCGACCTGGCTACCTTGCAGGACGTGGATACCAGCGCACTCATCGACGAGGCCAAGGATGCCGACAACACCTACGTGGGCACCCGCATCATTCCCACAGTTATCGCCTACAACACCTCCGTTATCGAAACCGCTGATGCCCCGCAGTCGTGGGCAGACCTCGTTGATCCGAAGTATGCCAACCAGCTGGTCCTCCCCGACCCGGCTGTCTCCGGTGCGGCCGCTTTTAACGCCTCGGTGTGGAAGAACGATTCACAGCTCGGCGAATCGTGGATCACTGCGCTGGGAGAAAATCGCCCGATGATCGCCCAGTCGAATGGCCCGACCTCCCAGGAGATCGCCGGCGGTGGTCATCCGGTGGGCATTGTCGTCGATTACCTGGTGCGCGACCTGGCAGTGGCGGGCTCGCCGATCCAGGCCGTCTACCCCACCGAGGGTGCGCCGTACATCACGGAACCAGCGGGCGTGTTCTCCACCTCGACAAAGAAGGAAGCTGCGGAACGCTACATCAACTTCTTGCTCTCTGAGGAAGGGCAGAAGATCGCAGTCGAGCAGGCCTACCTCCCGGTGCGCGAGGACGTGGGCACCCCGGAGGGCACCCCGCCGCTAGCTGATATCGCGCTGATGACCCCGAATCTGGCAGTGGTTACCGCGGATAAGGAAGCAGCCGTAGCATCCTTCCAAGCGGCCATGAACTAGCAGCTACCGAAGTTTTTCATGCGCCTTTTCTCTTCCCTCTCCTTGGCGCGCGGCGGCGTGTGGCTGATCGTCCTGGGGTTGTTCATCACTCCCTTGGCGCTCGTCATTGGCCTGGCGCTGGGAGGAAATCACCTCCCCACTCTGCTCGATCAGGGGCTCGGGACCGCAGTGCGGAATTCGTTTTACACCACCCTCGTCTCTGCGGTCGGGGCGGTCATCATGGGCACGACCATTGCTGTGGTGCTGGACCGCACTGATGCTCGCGGCGTGGCAGCCCTCCGGTTGCTGTTGCTCTCCCCGCTGCTCATTCCCCCATTCATTGGGGCGATCGCGTGGTTGCAGCTGTTTGGCCCAAGTCAGGGCATCAACCGCATCTTCGGCAGGGAGATCTGGAATATCTACGGTGCGGATGGGGTGACGCTGCTGCTCATCGTGCATTCCTACCCAATCGTCTACGTCATCATCTCTAGTGCCCTTCGCTCGATCCCCTCGGATATTGAGCAAGCGGCACGGATCAGCGGCGCCACCACCGGCACTGTCATTCGCACCATCACGCTGCCCCTCCTGCGGCCCGCTGTCCTCTCGGCGTTCACGCTGACGGCGGTGGCGAATCTGGCGGACTTTGGCATTCCCGCGCTGCTGGGTTCACCGGCGCGCTTCGAAACCCTGGCGACGATGATCTACCGGTTCATGGAATCCGGGACGGTGAGCAACCCCCTGCAGACTGTCTCCACCATCGGCGTTGTCATCCTTTTCCTCGGTATTGCGGCTGTCATGGCTGATCACCTCGTATCCCTGCACGCGGCCTCGTCGAAGTTGCACGACACGGGTGAGCCCCTGCGCTTCCAATTGGGAGCCGCCCGCTGGCCCGTCACCGTCGTGAGTTGGCTGGTCGGCCTCGCCATTACCCTCGGACCGCTGCTCGGACTGGCTTACCGCGCCCTGCTGCCTGCGCCCGGCGTGCCGTTCACGTGGGAGACCATCTCCCTGGAGAACTTCCGCCGCGCCATGGTGAACCCGCGGGTGATCGAAGGCCTGAGCAACTCCGTCGTCTTGGCGGTGGGAGCGGCGCTCATCTGCGGCGTCCTCGGTTGGTTCATCGGCGTGTTGGTCACCCGGACCCAACTCTTCGGCAACACGGCACTGACCTTGACCATCTTGTTGCCCACCGCGCTTCCCGGCCTCATCATCGGTGTTGGTTGGCTCATTCTGGGCCGCTACACCGGTATCTACAACACCATGTGGGTGATCCTCGGCGCCTACGTCTGCGCCTTCACCGCGATGGTGTTGCAGGCAGTGCGCGCGCCATTGCAAGGCACTCCCCTGGCGGTGGAGGAAGCCGCTCGCATCAGTGGCGCCGGGCGCCTGCGAGCGCTCCTCGATACCACCGGCGCGATGGCCATCCCTGCCGCCATCTCCGGGGCGGTACTCGTTGCCGTGACCGCAGTGCGGGAACTGACCGTCTCCATTCTGCTCATCGCCCCCGGCACCACCACCTTGGGCGTTCAAGTGTTCAACCTGCAGCAAGCCGGAAACTACAACCAGGCCTCCGCCCTATCGCTCATGTTCGCCCTCCTTGGCATTGTTGCCTTGTCCCTCACCGTTCGCAGCCCGGCATCCAGGAGCTGATTCCCATGTCCTTTATCGATCTCACTGATGTGACTGTCACGTTTCCCGACGGGACCATCGGACTGGAAAAGGTGAACCTCGAGGTACAAGAACACGAGTTCATCGCGCTCATCGGACCCTCCGGCTCAGGGAAAACCACGCTGCTTCGCACCATTGCCGGTTTCCTCACGCCTTCGCACGGCCAGGTCTCCGTCGCGGGCCGGGATCTCACGCAGGTGCCACCGGAAAAGCGCGGGATGGGCATGGTGTTTCAACAGCATGCGGTGTGGCCGCACATGACGGTGGCGCGCAACGTGGAGTACCCGCTGCGCCGCGCGGGCGTCGATAAGCAACGTCGACAGACGCGGGTGGAAAGCGTCCTTGACCTGGTGGGATTGTCGGATTTCGGTGCGCGCCGTCCCGCCAGTTTGTCTGGCGGGCAGCGGCAGCGGGTGGCACTGGCCCGTGCCATCATCACCGACCCCAGCGTGCTGCTTCTTGACGAAGCCCTCTCCGCCCTCGACGAACCCCTCCGCGACAGCCTGCGCCGCGAGCTCGTCGCGCTCACCCGCAGCGCCGGCCTCACCACCATCCATGTCACGCACGATCGCGCGGAAGCACTTTCGATCGCCGATCGCGTCGTTGTGCTTATCGACGGCCGCGTCCAACAGGTCGCCGATCCCGCCACCCTCCTACACCACCCGGCCACCCCGCAGGTAGCCTCCTTCATCGCCGATGCCACTCTGTTGGACGCGGTGGCCGACGGCGGCAGAATCTCCGCCCCATCATTAGGCGTGAGCTGGGCAATCGATGACGTTGATGTCCAAGGTACCCTTGGTTCTGATCTCCGGCTCGCCGTCTTGCCTGCCGCCGTCGACGTCCTGCCGGCTGGTACGCCGGGTGCCATCCCCGCCACCATCGCTTCGGTGCTTTACGACGACGGCGATTACAGCGTCACCTTGGAAACTTCCTCTCAACTGCGCTTTCGCGCCACCATGCGGGGTGAACGCCCCACCATCGGCGATGCCGTGACCTTACGCATCCACTGCCCGTTGGCCTATGGTGCTTAACGTGCGCCTTCCATTCGTTGTGATCCCCGCTGTTTTGTTAGCGAGTTGCAGCGCCCCGGTGCCCAGAGACATCCCCGAAGACATTGGGGTATATGTGGCGCTCGGCGACTCCTTCGCCGCCATGGGCAGCGCCTCAGCCGACACCACCGGGCCGGTTGAATGCTATCGCTCTATCGACAACTACCCGTCCCTCGTGCTTTCCGATCCACTCATCGGTAGCGGCACCGACGCCACCTGCTCCAGCGCCCAGACGGCCGACGTGCTGGCCAACCAGATTGATGCCCTCACCCCCGATACGGACCTGGTCACCCTTTCCATCGGCGGCAACGACATTCGCTTCGGCGACATCGCCACCTGCTTCGCCGACATGATGCGCGGTAGTGGGGTTTCTTGCTCGTCAACACTCAAGGAAACGGTACCTGCGCAGCTGGCCGCACTGCCCGCAGACCTAGACCGCGTCTACGCCGCCATCGACCAACGCAGCCCCGACGCACGAATCATCACGACCGGCTACCTGCCACTACTGAGCAACGACGAAGACTGCGCTCCGCTGGATCGCGTGCCTCGCTTTGAAGTCGCGTGGGCCGTCTCGTTGACGGAGGAGATCAACTCGGTCGTGCGGGATGCGGCGGACAGGCACGGCGCTACGTTCGCCCTCCCCGAGGATGCCTTCGCTCATACCGTCTGCGCCGAACCATCTGAGCGCTGGGCCGACGTCACGGGCGTGGAGACCGATGCCTACCCCATGCATCCGACCCCGCTGGGTCAGAAGGAGATGGCCGCAGCGGTGCTGGCGGAGATCAAGGCTTGACTGCGAAATACTTTCTAGTCAACCCGCCCCTCAACTACGAGTGGACAAGTGGCGAACCGATCGTCTATCATAATGGCAATCATTGAGCCCGCACCCGTACCCACGGGGAGCGGGCTTGATACATTTCTAACCATGACATCTCCTCCCCGCCCCCTGAAAACGTACAAGACGTACGCCCAGCAGATAGCACTGCTTAGCAGCCGCGGCATGATCATCGGAGATCACCAATTCGCCACAAAGTGGCTCCAAGAGGCTGGCTACTATCGGCTAAGCCTTTATACTCATCACTTTCGGGAAACCAATAGTCGCGGGAAGAAAGCAAATCGCTTTAGAAACGGCACTACCTTCGAGGATGTCGTCTCTTTGTATATTTTCGACCGAGAGTTACGGTATAGAGTCTTCTCAGGTATCGAAAAGATCGAAATTGCACTACGTGCCCGCATGGCTTACCACCTCGGATACTACGGCGCCGACGCGCATAAGAATGCAAGTCATTTTCGCTCCAAACCGGAGTACTCGATCCTTCTCAAGACTTTCGATAACCGATTCAAACGTGCCTTAACGAGAAACGACGAGGTCGCAGTACACCATAAAAAGAACTACGGGGGCGAGCTCCCCATCTGGGTTCTCACCGATCTCCTAGATTTTTCTGATTTATCGAAGCTCTTCGCACAATTGAGGTCCGTCGACCAACGAGCAATCGCCAAGGGGTTCGGCCTGAATGATCCGCCAAAGAAGAGAGGCGCAAGGGCTACCAACCTCGCAGGTTGGCTCCACCAGCTTTCACTCGTGAGGAATTTTACCGCGCACCATGCACGTCTTTGGGACAGACAGTTCGGTGCCAAGGACGTGTCCGACGCTGAGCGAGTAAATGGCTATTTTGAGGGATTTGGGCAGACACCTCAATCTACTGACATTTATGGTGTGTTGACGATCATGTCCTTTCTCTTGGAATCAATCGAAGGCCATATTGACTGGGCCCAAGATATGGCGGCATTTCTCACATCTTCTTCCGAATGCCTGCCATCGAAATCACTCGCAGACATGGGCTTTCCCTCTAATTGGAACAGGCTCCACCCATGGTCTCCATCCAGAGCCAAATAATTGCTGTCGGTTTAGAGGCTTGAGAGGATCCCAAATAGTTATCGTACCTTTGGGGCCTAGAATGGTGTATCCGGAGAGGATGGCAGACAAAGTCACATCGAAACCACCTGTTCTCTCGAACGCTAAATAGAGCTCAGTCCCGCAGCCGGTAATAAGCCCCGTGCTCATCCGGTTCTTCGAGCCGGTCGAGTTCATCACCGATGGCGACCTGTCGGCCGTCGGTGTAGCCGGAGACGCGGGCGGTCTCCAGGGTGCCACCCCGGTCGACGATGGCCACGCAGTAGGGGGCGCCGTCGAATCCTTGGGGTGGGGTGCGGACGATGGTGTAGGTAAAGATGGTGGCTGACATGGGTTTACTCTCCCTCGAAGATGGTGACCACGCAGGTGCCGGCGGTGCCACCCAGGTTGTGGGTGAGGCCGGTGTTGGCGGTGGCGACTTGGCGTTCGGCGGCGTCGCCACGCAGTTGTGTGATGATTTCGATGGCTTGGCTGATGCCGGTTGCGCCGATCGGATGGCCTTTGGCTTTGAGTCCGCCGGAGGTGTTGATGGGGATGTCGCCGTTGCGGGCGGTGCGGCCCTCGGCGACGGCGTCGCCGCCACGGCCGGGGTCGAAGAAGCCGAGGTCCTCGGTGTTGATGATCTGGGTGATGGTGAAGCAGTCGTGGACTTCGGCGAGGTCGATGTCGGCGGGGGTGAGGCCCGCTTGTTCGTAGGCGATGGCAGAGGCTTGGCGGGTGGCCTTGAAGCTGGTCTTCGTGGCTTTGCCGTGGAGGGTGAGGGCGTCGCCGCCGTGGCCGGCGCCGGTGATTCGGACTCCTCGCTTGCCGTGGTCCGCCACGGGGTCGGCGGTGAGGACGAGGAAGGCAGCGCCGTCGGTGACCAGCGAACAGTCGTAGAGCCCGAGTGGGTCGGCGATGGCGGGCGCGGATAGTACCTTGTCGATGTCGATCTGCTTGCGCAGCTGCGCATGGGGGTTGAGGAGGGCATTGTCGTGGGATTGGACGGCGACCTGGGCCATCTCGCGGCGGACGTTGCGGTGCTCGTGGAAGTAACGGTTGGCCACCATGGCGAAGATGCCGGGGAAGGTGAGGCCGGAGTGCCCTTCGTAGGTGATGTCCATTGCGGAGGTGAGCGCTTCGGTGACCACGGCGGTGGATTGGTGGGTCATCTTTTCGACACCGCCGACGAGCACGACGTCGTGGATTCCGTAGCGGATGGCCTGGACAGCCTGGTGGAGGGCGAGGCCACCGGAGGCGCAGGCGCCTTCGATGCGGAAGGCGGGGACGTCGATAAGCCCAAGGGTTTCGGTCATGAGGGGGCCGAGGTGGCCCTGACCGGTGAGGGTTTGTCCGGCGAAGTTGCCGATGTAGGCGGCGCCGATGCGGGTGGGGTCGACGCCGGATTCGGTGATGGCCTGGCCTGCGGCGTCGCGGATCATGTCGTGGAGGCCGCGGTCTGGGTACCGGCCCAAAGGTGTTTCGCCGATGCCGGCGACGTAGACGTCTCTCATGAATTCTTCTCCTTGGTGGGGGCGAGCGTGAACGGTCCGCCGGTTTTTTCGCGGATGTCGTCCACGGTGACACCGGGGGCGGCGTCGATAAGCACGAGTGCCCCGTCGACGATGTCGAAGACGGCGAGGTTGGTGATGATGCGGTCCACCACGCCCACGCCGGTGAGCGGGAGGGAACACTTCTCGACGATCTTCGGGGTGCCATCTTTAGCGGTGTGGTCGGTGAGTACGACGACCCGGCGGGCACCGGCGACCAGATCCATCGCCCCGCCCATTCCCTTGACGAGCTTGCCCGGGATCTTCCAATTGGCCAGGTCACCAGAGGCGGAGACCTCCATGGCGCCGAGGAACGCGGCCTTCATCTTCCCCGCGCGGATCATGCCGAAGGAGGTGGCGGAATCGAAGATCGATGCCCCGGGGAGCAGGGTGATGGTCTGCTTCCCGGCGTTGATGAGGTCGGGGTCTTCCTCCCCCTCGTAGGGGCTGGGGCCCATGCCGAGGATGCCGTTTTCGCTCTGGATGGTGACGTTGACGCCGTCGGGAAGGTTGTTGGCAATGAGGGTGGGGATGCCGATGCCGAGGTTGACGTAGTCGCCGTCGGCAAGCTCGCTGGCGGCGATGGCGGCCATGTCGTTGCGGGTCCAGGTCATGGGTCAGCCCTCCTTGAGGGGCGCGTGGGTGGGTTGGGGCCGGGTGACCAGCACTTCGATCTGTGCGGGGATCGTTGCCTGCGTGACGTGGTGGACGAAGACGCTGGGAGTGTGGATATCGTCCGGGCCGAGATCGCCCCGTCCGACGAGATTCTCCGCTTCGGCGAAGGTGATCTTGCCGCATTCGGCAGCGACGGGGTTGAAGTTGCGGGCGGCCAGGCGGTAGCGCAGGTTGCCGTCGGGATCAGCCGTGTGCGCGTGCACGAGGGAGACATCGGCGATGATGGCGCGTTCCTGCACGTAGGTCTCACCATCAAACTCGGCAGTGGGCTTACCTTCGGCAACTTCGGTGCCCACGCCGGTGCGCGTGTAGAAGGCGGCGATACCGGCACCACCCGCGCGCATCCGCTCGGCGAGGGTGCCCTGGGGGACGAGCTCCACGTCGACGCTGCCGTCGAGGTACTGCTGCATGAACAGCTTGTTCTCGCCGATGTAGCTGGCCAGGACGCGGGAGATCTGCCCCGTCTCCAGGAGCCGGCCCAGGCCAACGCCGTCGATGCCGAGGTTGTTGGACACGACGGTGAGGTCCTGCACGCCGGAATCGCGCACCATCTCGATGAGTGTGGCGGGGATGCCACAGAGACCGAAGCCACCGACGGCGAGGGTCATGCCGTCGAAAAGCGAGTCTGTGAGTTTTTGCTCGAACATGGTGGAACCTTTCTAGGAGGCGGTCCAGCCGCCATCGATGGTGTACGCGGCGCCGGTGACCATGCCGGCATTGTCGGACGCCAGCCACGTGGCCAGGGAAGCAACTTCCTCCGGCTCGATGAGCCGTTTGATGCTGGATTTGGTGAGCATGATCTCCGAGATGACCTCATCCGCGTCAATCCCATGGATTGTCGCCTGATCGGCGATTTGCTTTTCGACGAGCGGCGTCCGGACGTAGGCGGGATTGATGCAGTTGGAGGTCACGCCATGTGGCCCACCCTCGAGCGCGGTGACCTTGGAAAACCCTTCAATGGCGTGCTTGGCGGTGACATAAGCGGACTTGAACGCGCTCGCGCGCAGGCCATGCACGGAGGAGATATTGATGATGCGCCCGAAACCGCGCTCGTACATGCCGGGGAGGGCGGCGCGGACGAGCAGGAAGGGGGCTTCGACCATGAGCCGATTGATCAGCCGCCAGGCATCCGGGTCGAATTCCTGGATCGGCGAGATGCGCTGGATGCCGGCGTTGTTGACGAGGATGTCTATGTCGAGCCGGAGATCCTCGAGCGCAGCGGTGTCCGCGAGGTCGGCGATGAACGTGTCGCCTCCCAGTTCATCGGCTAGTTCTTGTGCGGCGTCGGCGTTGACGTCGCAGATGGTGACGTGTGCCCCGGCGGCAGCGAATGCCCGCGCGCAGGCGGCGCCGATTCCGGAAGCTCCGCCGGTGATGAGGGCGCGGCGGCCGGCCAAGGAAATGGTGGTGGTGTTCATGGGTGTGGTCCTCTCGGTGGGTTAGAAGATCGGGGTGAGCGACACCAGGGCAACGAGCGCCGCGACGACAGCGACCGGGATGGCCATGGTGATCACGGCGATGTCCTTGTAAGACTGCTTGTGGGTGAGCCCGCAGACGATGAGCAGGGTGATCACGGCGCCGGAGTGCGGCAGGGTGTCCAAGCCGCCAGCCGCCATGGCGGTGAGGCGGTGCATGACCTCCAGGCTGGTGCCTTCAGCCAAGGCCATGTCGCGCAGATCGTTGCCCAGCGCGTTAAGGGCAATCGTCATGCCGCCGGAGGAGGAGCCGGTGAGACCCGCGGTGATGGAAACCGTGACCACCGAGGTGATGATGGCGTTGGCCCCCATGTTGAACACGGAATCGCGCACCATGGCGAACGCCGCGACGGAGGCAACGACGGCACCGTAGCCGACCTCACTCGCGGTGGAGAACACGGGGAACATGGAGTTCTTCGCGCCCTCCGCCAGGCTGCGCCCGAGCTGGCGACGGTTGCGGAAGTTGAGGGCAACGATGAGCAAGATCGCCGCGATGATGGCCACCAGTACCGCCCACAGGGCAGAGCGGCTGGACAGGGTGATTCCGCCGTACTTCTCCTCAGAGAGGTAGTCCCAGTTGAGGGACGGGAAGATAAACAAGGTGCAGGCGAAGTTGACCACGAAGACGGTCACCAGTGGCAAGAAGGGAACGATGGCGCTTTTCGGCGGGGCGATGGTGGTGCCGCCGGAACCAGAACCGGAACCTGAGTCGAAGCCCGACGCCGCGTCAGCCTCGCCGCCGTTTTCCCGGCTGGAGAAGTGCTCACCCTTGGCTACAAGCTGGCGACGTCGGAACTCCAGCCACCCCATGCCGAGGCCGAAGATGGCCAGCGAGCCGATGAGTCCGAGGGTGGCGCCAGCGAAGGAACCGGTGCCAAAGAACTGACCCGGAATGATGTTCTGCACCTGCGGGGTACCCGGCAGCGCAGTCATGGTGAAGGTGAAAATACCCAGGGCGATGGTCGCCGGGATGAGGCGACGGGGAATATCAGCCACCCGGAAGAGCTCGCGGGCCAGCGGATACATGACGAAAGCGACGACGAAGAGGCTGATGCCACCGTAGGTCATGAGCGCGGAGGTAATGACGGTGGCGGCGATGGCGCCTCGGCCGCCGATGAGCTTGGTCACCGAGGTGGCGATGGCCTTGGCATAACCGGTGATCGTCATGAGCATGCCGAAGATCGCCCCGACCAGGAAGACCGGGAAGAAGCTACTGATGAAGTTGCCCATGGCCGGCATGAAGATCTGTGTGTAGGCGGGCAGAATCGGCGCACCGGAGAAAATCAACGCGACGACCGCGGCTAATGGGGCGGCGATGATGACCGGAACGCCGCGATACGCCAGCGTGATCAGCATGACGAGGGAGAGCAGGATGCCGATGATTCCGAGGACCACGGGAGCCTCCTTGTGATGAACGGGTGGCAGGGCCACGAGAGGACGGGGATTCGCCCACTCATGCGCGTCCGCCTAGCTTGTGATCTGGAGCACTTATTGGTGGGTGATGCGTTCCAGATTGCCCTGCGCCCTGTGACCCCCGCTACATCTGGGGATGCAATGTTTCAGCCCGTTTCTTGTAGCCAGCTACAACTGCTTCGCGGCCCCTTCGGCAGCCAAGGCCCAGGAAACTTCAATGAGCCCATCGACGTCCCCGAGGTCAGCGCCGGTGAGTTCCTCGAAGCGCCGCAAGCGGTAGCGCAGCGTGTTCACGTGCACCGGAACGCTGCGCGCCGCCGCGGGAATGTTCATTCGGTTGTTCAGGTAAGCGCGCACCGACTCGAGCAGCTCCAGCCGGAATGCTCCAGCGTGCTCTAACGGCGCAATGTAACGCTCGCGCAACAGCTCGGTGGTCTCCGGCGACGTGTGCACTCCCAGCCGCCACGACAAAGAATCCAGGTCCACCAGGCCTCGCTGTCCGAGAGCCTCGGCCGCCCGCAATGCGAGCGACGCGGCATGAAACGACCTGGCAAGATTGTCCAGCCGCTCCGGCTGGCCGATGCCGACGGTCGTCTCCGGCTCCACCGCATCCTCGTCGATCTCCCCCATGACGATGCCCACGATCACGCTCGACTGCACCGACGTAATGAGGCGGACCCCGGCACGATTAGCCCACTCACGCAGGGAATTCGCTGCCCCCGCTTCCTCCTCGGCATGTGTCGGGGCAGCCAGCACGCGCAGCGGCACGTCAGTAGGGACGTTGTACATCGCCGCGCCCCACAACAGTTCGGAGATGTCTCGATCCTCCGAGACCGCCTTGCCGATCCACTCCGACCGCCGAGCCTCATCAGCCACCGCCCGCGAAATCTCCCGGTCGCGGTAAACGGACGTCGCCCGGGAGGAAAAGACATCACCGAGCGACCACAGCAAAGCCGAGCATTCCACCACTTCATCCGAGGGCACATCGAAATCCGGCGCCATCTCAATGAGCCGCCGGAGAATATTGATCATCGAGATCCGGAAGCCACTGAGCACGCTACCGAGCGGCACCCCCTGCCCCATCCGCTCATTCGCCAAAGCATCCGCCTCCGGCACCTCGTCGGGCCGGGGATCGACCCCAGCGCGAATGATACGGATGCTCAGGGCGATGTTTCGCCTTGCCGATGCGGCCAACGCCTCCCGGTTGACCATTTCGTAGCCCGGTACAGTTTCCTGCAATCGGCGCACAGTCCCCTCAACGACGACGTCATCCTCCGTGCACAAGGTCTCCAGGAGGGCGTCCCAGCGCGGCCCCTGCCCGACAGTGGTCTCGGCCACACTCCGGTCTGTCATGTCAGCGAGAATAATGGCACTCCCCTGGCTACGTCGGCATCGCCCCGGGCCGCCACATCGCCAGCTCCGGATCGTCATCGTCGGCCGGGAGCGGCGTCAATCCAAGCGGCACAAAGCCCATCCGCTGGTAGAGAGCCGCCGATTCCGGGGTCGACGCCTCCAGGTAAGCGGCCTCATCCCCCGCCCGATCGAGGCCGTGTCGCAACAGGGCCGAGCCCACGCCGGCCCCCTGCGCCTCGGGGCGCGCGCCGATCATGAACAAATACCAATGCGGGAACTTCGGGTGGTAGGCCTGGACCCGGAAACTCTGGATCGCCGTCTTTGCTAATCGACGCCCCAGTACCCCCACCACCGACGGCGCCATCGCCAGCTGGGCCCGCAGGCCCAGCGAAGAACCAGGTCGGTCCCACAAAGCAGCACCGACCACCTCACCGTCAGCGGCTACCGCCACGTCGACCTCGCCATCGGGAAAGTAGTAGAGCCGGATCAACGGCTCAAGCAGATCTTCCAGTGCCGTGCGGGTCTGTTCACGGGGACGGACGCCGACGATGCGGTGTGCCGCAGGGTCAGTGGCAAAGGCCTCGCTGAGCAGCGCGGCCACAGTAGGTAGCTCCGAATCGAAAGCGGGGCGCACGGTGATATCCATTGATCCTCAGCTTACGGATGACTTAGCATTCTCGAGCCAAAAGCACAGCCAAACTTCACCCTGCCTCGGCGGCAACATTCGCCCTGACCACACCCCACGCGAGCACAGCGATCTGCACGACGAACGCAGCAACGGGCACGACATACTCTCCACCCGCCAGGAAAGACAGAAGTGAAGCCAACGAGGTCACAACTCCGACAATCCCCACTAAGGCGGTCGCCCGAAGATATGGCCTCGCCGGAAGAAGGAATCGCCCAAGTCCTGATTCCCATAGCTTTGTCTCGTTCCAGGCTCCCCGACATCAACAGCAGCCCTATTACAAACGAAACGTATCCGAGTGCTTCCTGTCCACTTGCTTTGTGTGCCACAAGGCTAAGACAAGAGCAGGTAGGTATCTCGGATTCCACTCCCGTCGCGATCAGGAAGTCGGGATCTGCCAAAATTCTCTAGAATGCGAAAACTGTTTCTCTACGACCTGCGGAAACGGTAGATAGTACCATTCATTCTAGAGAATTTTGGCACCCCACCAGCGATCCGGGCACATGCGGATAGAGAGACAAGAAGTGCTGGGAATCCATCCTCACATCACCAACAGACCAGCGAGCAACAGATCTCACACGAGGCAGTGAACCTTGAGACCCTTCGGCTGGCCGACGATGGAAGACACCCAGGCATTCGAACTGCCATCACCAGCACCCTTCTTAGGTAGCTGCATCAATCAAGCAGCGGGCGGATCTGAGCTCTGACCAAGGTCGAGCCCCGGTGTCGTGCCGGAGGTCCAGCACACTTTGCCCCATGGCCCTTGCTGTCAGTCTGGTTGTGAAGTTATCCCCAGCTTCTAAGGAGACAACCATGACCGTGACCATCCCACCCACAATTGTTGTGTCCCGTGTTTAATGGAGGGTGCAAACCTGCGCATCCTCAAGGAATCTATCAATGCCTAAGAAGTACCCCGACGAGCTCAAAGCACGCGCCATCGAACTCGTCATCCACGCCCAATCCGACTCAGTCACCGCACGCGGTGCAGCCGGTCGGGTAGCTGAACAACTCGGACTCAACCGTGAAACCCTGCGTAGCTGGGTCAGCGCCCACAAGAAATCTGGTGCCACCACCGTCGATGAGTCCCTCGATCTAGAGGCAGAAAACCGGCGGCTACGTGCCGAACTCGCCGAATCCCGGCGTGCCAACGAGATCTTGAAGAGGGCTTCGGCTTGTCTATCGCGGCGCAGCCACGACCGCCCACACCGGTAATCGTCGCCTTCATTGACGACAACCGTAAGGAGTTTGGTGTCGAGCCGATCGTACGGGTACTAGCTAGTACTCCCGCGCGTATCGCGACGAGCTCCTATTACGCCTTCAAGTCCCGACCTACCTCGGCCAGGGCCATCCGTGATGTGAAGATCGTGGCTGCTCTTCGTCGAATCCACGCCGAGAACTACTCCTGTTACGGGGTGCGGAAGATGTGGCACGCGATCAACCGTGACGGCAGCTGCGGGCGTGTCGCCCGCTGCACCGTGGAACGGCTCATGCGTGAGGCCAGCCTCGATGGTGTGCGTCGCAAGCGGAAGAAACCATCCACACGCTCGGCTGACGCTGCTGACTGTCCTACAGATCTGGTTGACCGGGTATTCGGGGTACTGGCACCGAATCAGTTGTGGGTCGCGGACATCACCTACATTCCCACTGCGTTGGGCTGGGTGTATACCGCGTTTGTCTTAGATGTCTACTCCCGACAGATCGTCGGCTGGCAGGTCACCAATCACCTGCGGCAATCATTAGCTACTGATGCGGTGACCATGGCGTTAGCTGCCCGTCGGCGTGCGGGCGAGTCGGTCGCCGGGCTGGTCCACCACAGCGATAGAGGCGTGCAATACCGGGCGGTGCACTACACCGACACCCTGGCCGATAGTGAGGTTGTCGCCTCTGTCGGATCCAGGGGCGACTCCTACGACAATGCGATGGCCGAAGCATTGAACTCGGTGTACAAGGCCGAGTTGATTGACCGCCACCACTGGGACGGCCTCATCGATGTCATGGCTGCTACAGCGCAGTGGGTCGGGTGGTACAACTCTGCTCGGCTTCACTCCCAGATTGGGTATCGCACGCCTGATGAAGCTCACTCACAGTTGGCGGTTATGGCCGCTGCTGGTTGAGTTCTCCAATTTCCAGACCCTCCACAAAACCCGGGGCTTGACATTGTGTGTAGGTTCCCAACCCACACAAGGAGATAAGCCACAATGACTACCGTGACACGACGAGACCCGGCTGATAAAGCCAAGATTGACGCGATCGAAGCCAAGCTGCTCGCCAACCCAGAAATCGCCAAACTCATCGACGAGCTCGGCACATCAACAACCGACGCCAACGACCTCGTCCGGGGCATGCTCCAAGCATCAATCACCCGGGGGCTGCACACCGAAATGGACGCCCACCTTGGCTACGGCTGCGGTGACCGGCAAGCAAAGGCCGCGGCAGGGACCAATAACCACCGCAACGGCACCTACCAAAAGACAGTCGATTCCAACTACGGGCCAGTGACCATTGATATCCCCCGAGACCGGGCAGGAACGTTTACCCCGATGATGGTGCCGAAAGGCTCCAGACGTCTCACCGATGTCGATGACATGATCGTGAGCTTGTACGCCGGGGGCATGACCATCCGCGATATCCAACACCATATGGCCACTGCCATGCGCGTGGATATCTCCCACGAGACGATCTCGGCGGTTACTGATGCAGTCCTTGAAGAGGTCATGTGGTGGCAAAACCGCCAGCTTGACGAGTTCTACCCCGTGATCTTCCTTGATGCCTTGCGCATCAAAGTTCGTGATGGTGGACGAGTGGTCAATAAGTCCGCGTATATGGCCATTGGGGTGGATATGGATGGTGTCAAGCACATCCTGGGCTTGTGGATCGCGAAGGAAGAGGGCGCTTCCTTGTGGGCGCATGTATGCGCTCAGCTAGCTAATCGGGGTATCAAAGATGTGTTCATCGTCTGCTGTGATGGGCTGAAAGCCTTGCCGGAGGCAGTGGAGTCAACCTGGCCGGATTCGATGGTCCAGACCTGCATTGTGCACTTGATCAGGGCAGCGAACCGGTGGGTGAGCTACAGCGATCGTAAGCAGGTATCGGCTGCGTTGAAGAAGATCTATACCGCCCCGGATGAGGCTGGTGCGATAGCGGCGTTGGATGATTTCGCTGCGTCGGCACTAGGGGTGAAGTATCCGCAGTCGGTGAAGGTCTGGCGTGATGCTTGGGATCGGTTTACACCGTTTTTGCAGTTCCCGCCGGCGGCGAGGAAGGTGATCTATACGACGAATTCGATTGAGTCGTTGAATAGTCAGCTGCGGAAAGCTACGAGGAATCGGGTGCAGTTCACCAATGATGAGTCCGCGATGAAAACGTTGTGGTTGATGATCTGCACTATTGAGGACCGGCGTGCTGCCAAGCGGGCTAAGGAAGGTGCGCGTGCGTCGGCTACGGCTGGTCGATTGGTCGAGGGCGCGCGTGTTGCTGGGTGGAAGCAGGCCATTAATCAGATGGCTGTGGCCTACCCGGAGCGCTTTGAGGAGTACCTGTAAGAAATCCCCCGCACACAAACAACTTGACACGCCCCGCCGAAGGTCTGGACGGTGCCGCATGCGGTGACGATCAATCTTGCTAAGCCGCCTGAGGAGTTCGTCCTTGCCCAGTAGTCACCCCCCTTTTTTCTTCACAACTACTTGACACGCAGCGTGGTGGGCCTAAAACCGGCACTTCCTAACAACTCCGAGGTCAATCCCCCTTCCAAACCCGCCAAGTTGTTAGGAAGTGCGGGTTTCAATCGACCCAGTAGGCCTGAAGGGCTAAGTAGCAAAAAATGTGTCCCGTCTTCCTAATAGTCACAGCTCACCACCCCCAACGTCTTTTCCCGCACCTACCAACGAAAGACTCAGGGCCTCCCAACCGAAACCGGTGGGAGGCCCTGAGTATGACCATGTCCGTAGACATAAAATTGGTGCCCGGGGGGGGACTTGAACCCCCACGCCCTTGCGGACACTGGCACCTGAAGCCAGCGCGTCTGCCATTCCGCCACCCGGGCTGGGTGATTGATCAGCGTCGTGCTTGCGCGGTCTGCTGAGCGACTCAACTAAGATAACACGGCCGTCGGTTGTTAGTGCAAATGGCCTGGTCACAGTAAATTTCAGCAGGTCGTGACAGGCTTCCGTCTACGTTTCTACAGGGTTGGCACCCTATACTGGTCTTCGTCCTGTGCGCGAGGTCTTATAACTGCCATTGAATTTGCAGTGGCCTCGCGTCTGAAGCGTTTTCTTTGTGTGTGGGAGGAGGCCGCGCGTTATGGCCCTGATGGCTCAACTTGCCAGGTTGGATAGTGCTTTGCAGCGCGGTCTCGATAATGGGTTTGCCTTTATCTTTGGCGGCAAGATCGTGCCGGCGGAGATTGAGGAGCTGTTGAAGCAGGAGGCGGAGGACAACCTGCATGATGCAGGTTCGGGCGCTGAGGCCCCGAATGTATTCATGGTGGGTGTCTCGTCGAAGGATCTGGAGTCTCTGTCGCAGGCGGATCGGGAGTTACCGGCGTCGTTTGCTGATCAAATGACGCGCTTTATCCGTAATAAGGGTTGGCAGCTGGCTGGTCCGGTGGTGGTGCAGATTGCGGAGGAGTCGGGTTTGCGGACTGGGCAGTTACGCGTATCTTCCTACGTCGATGAGCAACCGGCGGACGATAGTGGCTTTGATGCGATCCTCGCTGACATCTCACAACCCACAGCACCCAATAAAGAGAGCACCCCGCAAGTGATCCAGGAGGAGAGCATGACTGACTATCTCGACGCCCCGACCGAGTTCACTGAGCTGCCGAAGGATCCGGTGGTGAGCCTTTTGTTGCAAGATGGTTCGTCACGGACTTATTTGGTGCATGAGGGTTCGAACATCATCGGGCGTAGTAATGATGCGGATCTGCGGTTGCCGGACACCGGTGTGTCGCGGCAGCACGCGGAGGTGACCTGGGATGGCCAGGATGCGGTGTTGGTGGATTTGCAGTCGACGAATGGCACGACGGTCAATGACACTCCGGTGGAGAATTGGCTGCTGGCTGACGGCGACGTCATTACGATGGGCCATTCCCATATTGAGGTCCGCATTGTGGACCCGAATAATAACTGACGCTCGCGAAGGAGGTAGTCGTGGATTCGATCGTTCTGCTGGTGTTCCGCATCGGCCTGCTGGTGCTGTTGTGGTTCTTTGTACTCATGGCCCTGCGCGCGATGCGCAAGGATGTCCAGGTGGCAGCAGGCGTGCCGACGTCCGCGACGGGCACCGTCGCCGCACCGCGGCGGGCGGCTGCGGCGGTGATACCGGGGCGTCGAGAAGCAGCGCGGCAGCTGACTGTCGTGGAGGGACCGTTGACGGGTTCCCACATGGAGGTGGCGACGTTGGAGTCGATCGTGTTGGGCCGCAGCCCGGACAGCGATTTCCAGTTGGGCGACGATTACGCTTCCTCCCGTCATGCGCGGTTGTTCCGGCGCGGTTCGGAGTGGTTCGTGGAGGATCTCGATTCCCGGAACGGCACTTTTGTTGATGGTTACCGTATTGATCAGCCCGAGCGCGTGGGCGTGGGCACCGACGTGAAGGTCGGTCGAACGACTGTGAGGCTGGTTCCGTGAGCGATAGACAACTAAGACTTAATTACACCGTCCGCTCCGACCGCGGTTTGGTCCGCGGCAACAATGAGGATTCGGCCTATGCGGGCCCCAACCTGCTGGTCATCGCCGATGGTATGGGTGGGCACGCGGCCGGCGAGGTCGCCAGCCAGCTCATGGTGCAGCATCTTGAACGCCTCGATGCGGATCCGGAAGACAATGACATGCTCGCCCTGCTCGGCGGGGTGGCGGATGATGCCAACCGGGTGATCGCGGAGACCGTGCGCCAGCAGCCGGAGACCGACGGAATGGGCACGACGCTCACGGCGCTGATGTTCAACGGGCATAAGTTCGGCATGATTCACGTCGGTGATTCCCGCGGTTACCGCCTGCGCGACGGCAAGCTGGAACAGATCACGATCGATGACACCTTCGTCCAATCGCTCGTCGATGAGGGCAAGCTCGACCCCGAGGATGTGTCCTCGCACCCGCAGAAGTCGCTGATCCTCAAGGCGTACACCGGGCGCCCCGTTGATCCGACGCTGCACAATCTTGATGCCCGGCCGGGCGATCGTCTGCTGCTGTGCTCCGATGGGCTCTCTGATCCGGTCACGGCCTCGACGATCGAGACCACGCTGTCCACCGGCACGCCCAACGACGCCGCGCTGCGCCTCATCGAGTTAGCTCTGCGCTCGGGTGGCCCGGACAACATCACGGTCGTCGTCGCCGATGTCGTCGATGAAACTTCGCTTGACGACGCCGCCCGCGCCGCCCTCCCCGGCACGCCCGTCACCGCGGGCGCTTTGCTCGGCGAAGGACAAGAAAACTCCCACCCGGACACCGCGGCCGGCCGCGCCGCCCTGCTGTCCCGGCAGCCGAAAACGATTTCCCCGGATGGTGACGTGCAGTCCCAGCCGCTCACGGGTGCCGCCCCGGTGCCCCCGACGGCGCAGGAGGATACCTCCGGCGGGGGTGATCAGCGCCGGCGCGGTTCGTTTCGACTCCCCGCGCTGATCATCGGCCTGCTGCTCATCATCGGCCTCGTGGCGGGCGGCTGGTGGGCCTATTCCACCATCGACCGCACTTATTACGTCGCAGTCGGCGAGGAGGAGCACCTGGTCATCGAACATGGTGTGGATTACTCCATCTTCGGCCGAGACCTGCATTCGCGCTACCAGGAGACCTGCCTCAACGCGGCCGGTGATCTGCAGTTCAAGGATGTCGGCAGTAGCCAAAGCTGCTCGCCGTTCTCCCTCCAGGATCTCCCGGAATCGGCCCGCTCCTCCGTGGATGGCCTAAGCAGCGGTTCCTACGACGAAGTGACCCAGCAGCTGCGGCGCCTGGCCGACCAGGCCCTGCCAGTGTGCATCGCTCGCCCCACCCCGGCCGCCGAGGGCGCCACTGCCGGCGGCGATCTTTCCCGCCCGGGCGTCAACTGCCGGGAGGTGGGCTAAATGTCAGCGCTCTTCTCGCGCCGCACAGAGATGGGCCTGCTCATCCTCGCTGCGTTGCTCCTCAGCGTCACCTTGGCCAACCTGGAGTTGAGCCAGGGCAACGCCCTCACCACGGATGTGCTGTGGCTCATCGGCGGGTTCATCGTGGTGTTCTCTGCCGCTCACATCGCGCTGTGTATTTTCGCCCCGCACGCTGATCAAATCATCCTGCCCGTCGCCTCGGCACTCAATGGCTTGGGGCTGGTGATGATCTATCGCCTGGACATCGCCAAGGGGACGGGCATGGCCACCCGCCAGATCATGTGGACACTAGTGGCCATCGTCCTGCTCATCGCCGTGCTTGCTCTCGTGCGCGATCACCGGAGGCTCACGCGCTACTCCTACCTCCTCGGCCTCATCGGGTTGTTCCTCCTGGCCTTGCCGCTGGTGTGGCCGTCCGCGATCAACGCCGATGCCCGCATCTGGATCACCATCGGACCTTTCTCGCTCCAGCCGGGCGAGTTTTCCAAGATTTTGCTCCTACTGTTCTTCGCCCAACTGTTGGTAAACAAGCGGGCGCTGTTCAACATCGCCGGGCGTCGATTCCTCGGCTTGGAATTCCCGCGCTTGCGGGACCTCGCCCCCATCCTCGCGGTGTGGGCCGTAGCCATGCTCATCATGGCCATCTCCAATGACTTCGGCCCCGCCCTGCTGTTGTTCTCTACCGTGCTGGGCATGATGTTCCTGGCCACTGGCCGCACCTCGTGGCTCATCATTGGCCTGGGCCTGGTCACCATCGGCGCCTTCGCCGTGTACCAGGTCTCCGACAAAATCCAAGAGCGCGTGATCAACTTCCAAGATCCCGTGGCCAACTACGATTCCACCGGCTACCAGCTCTCCCAGGCCCTGTTCGGCATGTCCTGGGGTGGGCTCACTGGCACTGGATTGGGCCAAGGCCACCCGGAGATCGTTCCCGTCGCGCATTCCGATTTCATCCTCGCCGCGATCGGTGAGGAACTGGGGTTGATCGGCATCGCCGCCATCCTCGTTCTCTTCGGCCTGCTGGTCTCCCGTGGTTTCCGTACCGCTTTGACTGTGCGTGATTCCTACGGCAAGCTCGTCGCCGCGGGCCTGGCCTTGACCATCGCCATCCAGATTTTCGTGGTCACCGCCGGCAACACCGCCCTCATGCCCATGACAGGCCTGACCACCCCGTTCATGTCGGCCGGTGGTTCCTCGCTCATGGCCAACTACATCTTGCTGGGATTGATCCTGCTGATCTCCAACGCTGCTCGGCGACCGGCCCACGAGTCGGCGCCAAACACCACTACCGACAGCGCCGGTCCTGGCACGGGCCTTTTCCCGCCGGTCGCACAGCAGGGGGTGAACGGTTAAATGAATCGTTCCATCCGACTGGTATCCAGCTTCGCGCTCATCCTCGTCATCATTTTGATCGCCAACCTCACTTATATTCAGGTGTTCAAGGAGGACGACTACGCCAAGAACGCGCTCAACCAGCGCGGTTTCTATGAGATGAAATCCATCCCGCGCGGTCAGATCTCGGCGGGCGGCATGGTGCTGGCCTCCAGCGCGGCCGATGCAGATGGCCTCTACCAGCGCTCATACCCCTCCCAAGACCCGGCAGCCTATGGCTCCGTGGTGGGCTACCTCTCTGATCAATACGGCGCTGCAGGCTTGGAGTCCTCCTACAACACTGTCCTCAACGGCACCGATCCGGCGTTGTTTAGCTCCCGGTGGATGGATACCCTGACCGGCAAGGGCACTACCGGCGCGAACGTCGAGCTGACGCTTAACCCACAGGTCCAACAAGTTGCCTACGACCAGCTGGTATCCCGCGGCTACGAGGGTGCCGTCGTAGCTCTCAAGCCCTCGACCGGCGAGATCCTGGCCATGGCGTCTTCGCCGAGCTATGACCCGAACGGCATCGTCAATCCAGCGACGGCTGAGTCGACCTGGGCGGAGCTCAACCAGAATCCGGGCAACCCGCTGGTTAACCATGCCAGCCAGGAAACGCTGCCGCCGGGATCGATCTTCAAGATCATCACCACCACCGCCGGCCTGGAGAACGGTTACACCTCCAACTCCATGCTCACGGGGGCAGCTGATATCACCCTCCCCGGCACCACCACGAAGCTGACCAACTACGGCGGCCAGCAGTGCTCCGGCGGAGGCCAGGTCACCCTAGAGACGGCATTTGCACTCTCGTGCAACACCGCCTTCGTCGAAATGGGCGTGGACGTTGGCGCCGACAACCTGCGCAAGGCCGCCGAGGCTTTCGGCGTCGGCGAGTCCTACGACTTGGGCGTGCCCGTGGCGGACGGCTCATTGGGCGATCTTCCCGACGGCGCCGCCGTCGGCCAGTCCTCCATCGGACAGTTCGACGTGACCATGTCGGCGTTGCAGGCAGCGGTGATGGGGGCGACCGTCGCCAATGATGGTGTACGCATGGAGCCCTACCTCGTCGACCGGGTGACCGGACGCGACCTCAAGGAGCTGCGCAAGACCAGCCCGCACGAGATCACCCGGGCCGTGAGCCCGGAGATCGCGGAACAACTCACCCAGCTCATGCTGGCATCGGAGCGCAATACCGCAGGTGGCGGCGCTAATGGCATCGCCTCGAAGACCGGCACCGCCGAGCATGGACCGGAGGGGACTCCCCCGCACACCTGGTACGTTGCGTTCGCGCCGAGCGATAATGCTGACGTGGCGGTCGCGGTCGTCGTGAAGAATGGTGGCGGTTTTGGCACCGGTGCCACGGGCGGGCAAGTCGCCTCGCCCATCGGACGTGCGGTTATTGATGCCGCCCGCAACGCCCAAGGGGGTGCCTAATGGCTAATATCGACGGCCGCGAACGGTTGCAAAACCTCATCGGTGAGGACTACCAGCTGCAATGGATCATCGGCCACGGTGGCATGTCCACCGTCTGGCTCGCCGATGACATCCGCAACGATCGCGAAGTTGCCATCAAGGTCTTGCGCCCCGAGTTCTCGGACAACCGCGAGTTCCTCGACCGCTTCCGCAACGAAGCGGCCACGGCGGAACTCATCGACTCCGACAACGTCGTTCACACCTACGACTACCGCGAGATCCCTGACCCCTCCGGGCACACCTTCTGCTTCATCGCCATGGAATACGTCCGCGGCGAGTCCCTCGCTGACCTGCTCGCCCGGGAAAAGCAACTCGATGAATCCTTGGCGTTGGACGTCCTCGAGCAGGCCGCCCACGGGCTGTCCATCATCCATCGCATGGACTTGGTCCACCGCGATATCAAGCCCGGCAACCTGCTGATTACGCAGAATGGCCAGGTCAAGATCACGGACTTCGGCATCGCGAAGGCGGCCGCTGCGGTCCCGCTGACCCGCACGGGCATGGTCGTCGGCACGGCGCAGTACGTCTCGCCGGAGCAGGCGCAGGGTAAGGAAGTCACCGCGGCGTCAGACATCTACTCGCTGGGCGTCGTCGGCTACGAGATGCTCGCCGGGCAGCGCCCCTTCACCGGCGACTCCTCAGTCTCCGTCGCGCTCGCCCACATCAGCCAGGCACCGCCGGCGTTGTCCACCGCGGTCAGCGCCGAGGCCCGCGAACTCATCGGCATCGCCCTGCGCAAGGACCCGACCCAACGCTTCGCCAACGGCAACGAGATGGCGCTGGCGGTCTCCGCCGTGCGCCTGGGCAACCGCCCCCCGCAGCCCAAGTCCGCCGCGATGGCCCAGGTCGCCCCCGAGCCCTCCCCGACCGAATCGACCCGGATGCTCGGCGCGGCCACGAATCCGACGACGATTCACCCGGCCACCTCGGTCACCGGAGCCGTGCCCGCTGCTGCCCCCACGGGCCAGGGTCGTCGCCGGGCGGAATCCTCCGGCGGTGGCTTCGGCACCGGAGTCCTCATCGCGATCATCATCGCCGCCCTCCTCGGCGGCGGCACCTTCCTCGCCGCTCAGACGGGACTATTCAGCGGCATCTCCGGGGGCACGTCCTCGACGCAGCCGGTCACCAGCGAACCTGAGGTGGTCACCGAGTGGGTCACCCCGACGGAGGAATCCTCCCCGGTCCCCACCACCATCACGCAGTGGGTCACGCCGACCACCGAGGAGCCAACGCCCACGGCGGAGCCCACGCCCACTCCGACGCCAACCCAGCCGGTCACGCCGACGGCCCCCGCCTTGCCCACCCTTCCCTCGCTCCCCGGCCTGGATACCCTCACGGGAGGTAACGGATGACCCTCATTGGCGGACGCTACCTCCTGGCCGAGGTCATCGGCACCGGTGGCATGTCCGAGGTCTACGCTGCGCAGGACACCCTCATCGGCCGCGATGTCGCCGTGAAGATGCTCCGCCTCGAGCTGGCACGCGACGTCAACTTCCGTGAGCGTTTCCAGCGCGAAGCCGCGAACTCCGGCAAGCTCAACCATCCCGCAATCGTCGCCGTCTTCGACACCGGCGAGACGACCATCGAGGGCATCGATGTCCCCTACATCGTCATGGAGCGCGTCCACGGCCGCACGATCCGCCAGGTCATCCTCGACGAGGGCCCCATGTCGGCCACCCGCGCCGCCGAGACCCTTCTGCCCGCCTGCGCCGCCCTGCAGGCCAGCCACGATGCCGGCATCATCCACCGCGACATCAAGCCCGCCAACATCATGGTCACCAACACCGGCGACGTGAAGGTCATGGACTTCGGCATCGCCCGCGCGCTCGACGATTCGACGCACGCCATGACGCAGACCTCCGCCGTCATCGGCACCGCCCAATACCTCTCCCCCGAGCAAGCCCGCGGCAAGGCCGCCGATGGTCGCTCGGACATCTACGCTCTCGGCTGCGTCCTCTACGAAATGGTCACCGGGCATCCGCCCTTCGAGGGCGAAACTCCGTTCGCCGTCGCATTCCAGCATGTCCAGGAAAACCCGACCCCACCGTCCGAGCTTATCGACGCCCCCCTATCTCCCACCGCCGCACTCAACCTCGATGCCGTGGTCCTCACCGCCATGGCCAAGCACCCGGCCGACCGCTATCAAACGGCGACCCAGTTCGGCGAAGACCTGCAAAAGCTAGCCCGCAACGCCGTCACCAACGCTGCTCGCTCGTACGTCTCCCCGGATGATCCAGCCCCGACAACTGTGTCGGCGGCCGTCGTACCCGCGACCACCCCTGCACCGGCTGCCGTCCCTGCGGCAGGGGCGCACCGTCGAGAAGCAGATACCCGTGGCAACCGCCGGCTGACCTGGGTCGCAGCCGTCCTCGCCCTCATCGCGATCGGCATCGGCGGTGCCTTCGTCTGGGACCTCGTGCAGACCCGCAACGAACAAAACCTCATGGCCCAAATGGTCACCGTGCCCGACCTGACCGGCAAATCCCGCGACGACGCCATTGCCGAGCTCGAAGCCCTCCAAC
This sequence comes from Corynebacterium atrinae, assembly GCF_030408455.1. Taxonomy (NCBI): domain Bacteria; kingdom Bacillati; phylum Actinomycetota; class Actinomycetes; order Mycobacteriales; family Corynebacteriaceae; genus Corynebacterium; species Corynebacterium atrinae. The sequence goes on along the minus strand of NZ_CP046977.1, from coordinate 40,725 downwards.
TCGTCGTCAACATCAACGAAGAACCCAGCCCCGACAAACCCCGCAATGAAGTCCTGCGCACCAACCCCGTCTCCGGCTCCCAACTGCAACGCGGAACCAACATCACCTTGACCGTGTCCACCGGCAAAGAAATCACCGACGTCCCCGACCTCAAGGGCATGACGCCCCAAGAAGCCGCCGACGCCCTCGCCAAGTTCGACCTCCAACTGGAACAACAAGTCCGCGAGGCCACCTCTGATGAGGTCGAACAAGGCCGCATCATCGAGCAAAATCCCACCGCAGGCTCACCCCTGCCCAAGGGCTCGAAGGTTTCTATCACCGTCTCCACGGGCGCCGAAACGACCCGCGTCCCCGTCCTCAGCGGCCTCCAACTTGCCCAGGCCGAAGCGACGCTGACCTCCCTCGACTTCGTCGTCCAAGTTCGCCGCATCGACTCCATGGAACCCGACGGCCAAGTCATCCGCGCCCAACATGAAGGCGCCGAAATCCCTACCGGCTCCACCGTCGTCCTCGAAGTCTCCAACGGCATGCTCATCCCCATGCCCGACCTCTCCCGCCTCGACGAACGCCAAGCCCTCGCCGCCCTCCGCGCCGCCGGCTGGACCGGGCGCGACGACCAACTCATCACCGGTGCCGACGTCTCGACCGGTGCCCTCGTCGACCAAGGACGCATCGCTTCTACCAACCCCAGCCCAGGAGCCGGAGTCCGCAAGGACGGCACCATCACCGCCCGCTACTGGGTATTCCAACTCGACGCCCTCGTGCCCGGCAACTAAGGAACCTACCCGCGCTGCTACCCTAGGTTCACAATCTCTGAAAGGCCCTGACATGCCCAAGGCAAAAATCACCAAGAGCTCCATTCCCCAGACCGCCGCAGCTTCCACCGCCGACCGGACTCCCGTCAAAATCAACACCGGCGGCACCCCCACCTGGTACAAGGTCATCATGCTTGGCCTCATGCTTCTCGGCCTAATCTGGCTGGTGGTGAACTACCTCGCCGGCGAGAACATCCCCTTCATGGTAAGCCTCGGCGCGTGGAACTACGGCGTCGGCTTCGGCCTCTTCATCGTCGGCCTGCTGATGACGATGGGCTGGCGTTAGCCGCTACACTGCTGGCAGTCCTGGTGAAGCTCGGTGCCTGCGATGCTGAATCTTCAGAGTCGCGGTACCGGGCTTTTTCGGTCCACCATCCGGACGGGAGTTGGCTTCCCTCTCGTTGTTGCTGGTCACGGCGTTGAAGTGTGCGCAGCTGCGCACACGTGGATGCCTTGGGGTGGTGTTGAAGTGAGGCGTTGGCTCCGACTGCGTCGGCCGCTCGCGCCAAATGACAATTCGACGAGACGCGCTAATCGCGTGGCGGAGGATCACTACTCGATTAACGGGTCAACCCGAATTGTCCTTATGGCCAGCCCTATCAACCAGGGGTGCAGCGACCAACTGCATGCGTTGTAGTGCCTCAGTGAAATTATGAGGGCCCCCGGATCGCCAAAACCAAAAGAGCTCGTCGTTTCAGCTGGTCACAGGGTCGTACTGTGCGCAGCTGCGCACACCCGGCGAAAGATCATCGCAAGACTTCTAGCTGCAAAGTGGGCGCCAGACCCTCAACGGGGACCGAGCGCTTGGTTCATCAGCGGAGCGAGACACGTGGGTTGTCCCCAGCCCCGTGGACAACTTCGGCGTGTTATCCACCGATTTTCCCCATCCCCCAGGGGAAGAGTTTGTCCACAGGAGTTATCCACACTGTGGATAATCACAAAGTTGTCATTTATCGAATGGCGCGCCGCAGAGCCTGAAAAGCGTGTCAACATCATGCTAAAACCCTGGGAAACTCGAACATTCGTGCAGGTGGGGAAAACTGCCCACAGGTTTTTCCACAGGGTGTGGGAAAACTATCCACCGAGGCTTAACGATAGTGATTTCACAGTTTTACCCACAGCCTGTGGATAACTTTGCGGCTAAACAGCCACTACTAGTGCACAACCTACGACGAGGACTCCCACTACTCCACCCCAACGGACCGCCCGCCGCGAGGAGAAGAGGAAGGGGAGCATGAGCACCCCGGCGACCAGCCCGCCAAGATGTCCCCACAGGGAAACGCTCGAGCTGATGAAGGTATACGCCACGTTGACCCCGATGAGGACGAGCGGGGCGACGAGGTCAGCACCTCGGCGTCGGAAAACTCCCACGAGCAGCACCATCAGAGCGAACAGGGCTCCGGATGCACCAGCTGTTGGAACTCCGTAATCCATCCATAGCACGGCCCCGGAGGCGAAGATTCCGCCCGCGAAGTAGGCCACGACGTACAACCGCGTACCGATGGCCCTCTCGATCTCACGGCCAATGAGTGCGAGCATGAAGCAGCTGATCGCCAAATGCCCCACGCCCACATGGAGGAACATCGACCCGATGGCTCGGAACCAGGACACTCCGTCCTGGGAGACGTAGGGACCCCACAGCAGCCAATCATCGGCGAGACGGGAATTGGATAAGTTCCCCATCAACGAGCGAGACTGCACGGCCGTGATCAGCCACACGAGAATGCTGGCCGCGATGAGGACAGTGGTGGCGGGAACGTCGCGGTACCAACGGCGGAGGATCTCCACTACATACTCCTGACATGACAAGGCCCGCGCGACGTCACCAGGGACGCTGCGCGGGCTGAACTACCCCTAAAAAATTAGGAGATGGTGATGGACTCGATGACGACCGGCTCGGTCGGGCGGTCCATGCGGTCAGTGGCGGTGGTGGCGATGGCATCAACGACCTTCTGGGACTCCGCGTCAGTGACCTCACCGAAGATGGTGTGGTGGTTGTTCAGGTGCGGGGTCGGGCCAACGGTGATGAAGAACTGGGAGCCGTTGGTACCGGGGCCAGCGTTGGCCATGGCCAGCAGGTAAGAACGGTCGAAGCGCAGTTCCGGGTGGAACTCGTCGGCGAACATGTAGCCGGGGCCGCCACGGCCGGTGCCGGTGGGGTCGCCGCCCTGAATCATGAAGCCGTTGATCACGCGGTGGAACACGGCGCCGTCGTAGAACGGACCGGTCTTCTCGCCCTTGGCGTTCTCCGTCTTGTATTCCTTGGAGCCATCAGCCAGGCCGACGAAGTTCTCGACGGTCGCGGGGGCGTGGTTGCCAAAGAGGTCAATGACGATGTCACCACGGTTGGTGTGCAGCGTTGCAGTTGCGGTCTTGTTGGTCATGCGGGCCATCTTAGCGAAATTCACTCTGGCAGGATTAGTTCATGAACCAGTTTTGGAGGCGCCTCCTCAACGTTCCCCTACCCGAGATCCTTTGTGTCCTCATCGGTTCCATGGTGTTTGTGGTGGACATTGATCCAGACAGCGGCTACTACGGCTACTTGTGGCTGTCGCTGCTGGTAGGTGCCATCGCCTTGGTGCTGGCCTTTCCCCTCCAGCCCTCCGCCCGAGGAATGCTTTGGTTCGTGGTCCCGCTCATTGTCGTGTTCGTGGGGGCGGGAACTGTTCTCTACTTCTTACTTTTCGTTGATGGGCCGATCATCTTTGGAATTATCCTTCCCATCGCCGGGCTCAGTGCGAGTTTAGCGGGAATGTCACTAATGGCACGGAGAGCACTAAAGATGAAGTTTCCGGCAGAACCGGACCCCGGCACGAGGTCCAAAGGCGTCCGGTAAGAACGACGAGTGTTCCATCCAAGGGCGCACTAAATGAGCCAAGTCAGGAGTTGAAGCAGCAGTGCTAAAGCACGATATGGCAAGAACATCAATGGCATGCGCACTGGTCGGATTAGCGGTGCTCAGTATTGGAGCCATCGGGATCGGGTCAAGCATTGAGGCATTTCCACGGTGGCCTGTGCTGGCATTCATGTGTGGAGTTTTTACCTGCTTTGCCGGCATGGCAACCTACAGCATCGTTGCCTTCATTCGGCCACCTTCGCTGGTACCTACCGGGGTCACCGCAGCCATGGGTTGCACGCTCGTTGTCGGTTCCGCCGCCTGGGCTCTACAAGTCGCGGAGGAGACTGTGATCTTTCATCCTTCCGTTGTCAGCTCGCTGACTGGATTCGTGGCGTGTGCGCTATCAGCAGCATTAGGACTGCGCTACTTCTGGCAGAGCTCAAAGGGCTAGTTGTCCTTGCCAACAATCGCACAAGGGCCCGACCCCACCACACGGTGGAACCGGGCCCTTCACTAGCCGGAAGCGTTACAGGCTTTCAACCACGAGGTCGCGAGCGAGGACCATGTTGCGCAGTGACTGCTCGGTTTCTGCGTAGCCGCGGGTCTTCAGGCCGCAGTCGGGGTTGACCCAGAGACGCTCGGTGGGCACGTTGACCAGGGCAGCCTTGATCAGCTCGGTGAGCTCGGCTACGTCGGGCACACGCGGGGAGTGGATGTCCCAGATGCCGGGGCCGATCTCGGAGTGGAAGGACTCGTCGAGGTCGGCGAGTAGTTCCATGCGGGAGCGAGCGGCCTCGATGGAGGTGACGTCGGCGTCGAGGGCGGCGACGGCGTCGATAATCTGCCCGAACTCGGAGTAGCAGAGGTGGGTGTGGATTTGGGTTTCCGGCTTGGCGTCGAGGGAGACGAGGCGGAAGGAGCGCACGGCCCAGTCGAGGTAGGCGGGGCGGTCTTCGGCGCGCAGCGGGAGGAGTTCGCGGAGGGCGGGCTCGTCGATTTGGATGATGTCGATGCCGGCGGCTTCGAGGTCGGCGACCTCGTCGGCAAGCGCGACGCCGATTTGATCGGCGGAGACGGACTTCGGGACGTCGTCACGCGTGAAGGACCAGGCCAGGATGGTGACGGGGCCGGTGAGCATGCCCTTGACGTGCTTGTCGGAGAGGGATTGGGCGTACTTGGCCCATTCGACAGTCATGGGGGCGGGACGGGAGACGTCGCCGACGACGATGGATGGGCGGGTGCAGCGGGAGCCGTAGGACTGGACCCAGCCGTGTTCGGTGGTGACGAAGCCGTCGAGAAGCTCGGCGAAGTACTGCACCATGTCGTTGCGCTCGGGCTCGCCGTGGACGAGGACGTCGATGCCGAGGCGTTCCTGCAGGTCGATGACGGACTTGACCTCGTCCTTCAGGGCTTGGGTGTACTGCTCGTCGGTGAGGTTGCCGTTGCGGTGGTCGGCGCGGGCCTTGCGGATCTCCGGGGTCTGCGGGAAGGAGCCGATGGTGGTGGTCGGCAGCTGCGGCAGGCCGAGGGCCTTCTGGGCTTCGACGCGGCCGGCGAAGTCGGGCTGGCGGGCGACCTGGCCGTCGGGAAGCGCGGCGACGCGGTCCTGCACGGCTTGGTTGTGGGTGCGGGCGGACTCGGAACGGGTGCGCACGGCGCGGTCGGAGCGGGCGAAGGCGTCCGCAGCGGCGACGGCTCCACCGTCGAGTGCGGCGGCCAGTGCCTTGGCCTCGGTGATCTTTTCGTCGGCGAAGGAGAGCCAGCCGGCGACGTCGACAGGCAGGGCCGTCTCGACGGCCACGGAATGCGGCACGTGCTGCAGGGAGACGGAGGTGGTCACAGAAAGCTTATCGACGCCCGCTTCCTTCAGCGTCTCCAGAACGCCGAGGCGTTCGCGCAGGTCGGCGGCCCAAATGTTGCGGCCGTCGATGACGCCCGCGGCGAGGGTGATGTCGGTGCCTTCCACGGCGGCGGCGACGCGGGAAACGTAGGTCGGGTCGTTGGCCAGGGTGACCGGCGCGAGATCGACCTGGAGGGCCTCGGGGTTGGCGCCGACGAGGGCGTCGAGACCCTTTCGCAGGGAACCATAAGGGGTGGTGACCAGGACCTGCGGGCGGTTCTCCTCAGCCAGGATCGCGCGGTAGGCGAGGGAGGCGTCGGCGGCGAGGTGCTCGTCGCTGGCGATGGTGAGGTCGGCGACCAGGGCGGGCTCGGCGAGCTGGACCCACTCGACTCCGGCCTCGGCGAGGGCGGCGAGGACGGTCTGGTACGCGGCGATGAGATCTTCGAGGCGGGCCAGCGGGCTGAAATCAGCGGCAGCATCCTCGGTCGGCTTGGACAGCGCGAGGAGGGTGACGGGGCCGACGAGGAAGGGGCGCACGATGTGGCCGGCGGCCTTGGCCTCATTGACGATGTCGATGATGCGCTGCGGGCGCGGGGTGATCACGGTGTCATCGGAGATCTCCGGCACCAGGTAGTGGTAGTTGGTGTCGAACCACTTGGTCATTTCCAGCGGGGCGCGCTCGGAGTTGCCGCGGGCCAGGGCAAAGTACTCGGTGAGGTCGATGTCGGCTGCCTCGCCACCGATGAGGCCCACGGTCACGGCGGTCTCGAGGACCTGGTCGTAGAGGGCAACGTCGGCGGGGATGGAGTAATCCTGGTCCAATCCCAGGTCACGCAGGCGGGCGTAGTTCTCCAGGCGGATGGAATGCGCGGAGGAGACGAAGGTGGCTTCGTCGATGCGGCCGGACCAGAAGGACTCGAGGGCCTTCTTCAGTTCGCGGTTAGCGCCGACGCGGGGGTAGCCCTCGATGGTGAAAGTGGGGAATGCAGCAGACATGAAGAAAGGGTGCCTTTCGGGAAAAGTGTGGTGTTAACGGGGTGTTAGCTGGGGCTCAGGCCGATGCTATCGAGCATCTCGCGGGTCGTGTCCGAGCGGTTGAAGGTATAGAGGTGCAAGCCGCCAGCGCCGGCGCCCAAGACGGTCTGGGCGAGTTCCGCGGTGAGTTCGAGCCCGACCTCGTATTCGCTCTCCGGCCCGGCTGCTTCCAGCCGCCGGATGAGGCGGTCGGGAACAGTCAGTCCGGAGAGCTGGCCCATTCGGCGCAACCTCTGCACCGAGGTCATGGGCATGATTCCTGGGATGAGTGGGATGCGCACACCCGCCAGTTCGGAGCGTTCCTTGAAGCGGAGGTAGTCCTCGGCGTCGAAAAACAGCTGAGTGATGGCGAAGTCCGCACCGCAGCGCTGCTTGGCCAGAAGGACATCAAGATCCTCATCGACGCTGGCCGACTCTGCGTGGCCACTGGGGTATGCGGCGACTCCGATGGCGAGGCGACCTGCGCCGAAGCGGGCGGCCTGCCGACCTTCGATGTCGCGGATGAGCCGGACGAGCTCATTGGCGTGGGGGAGGTATCCGGCGGGAAGGGAGTGCTGTCCTTCGGCGAAGTCCCCGCGCAGGGCGAGGAAGCCGCGCACGCCGGCATCCATGAGCCGGTCGATCCAGACACCCAGCTCCTGGCGGGTACCGGCGGTGCAGGCCAGGTGCGCGAGGGTGCGCATGCGCGTGGTGGCCGTAATCTTCGAAATGAAGTCCGTGGTGCCTTCCAGCCAGCCGGAGTTCCGGGAGCTGGTGACGGATACGTAGTCCGGGTTGTAGGACTCGAGGGTGTCCAGCAACTCGGCGATCGTCGCCTGATCGGCATCCCGGCGCGGCGGCATGACTTCGAAAGACAGAGCTGTCCGCTGGGGGCGGCGGAGCGGGGTGTCGGCATCGTCGAAGTGATCGAGCGGCGCGGAGGCTGAGAAGCGGGAATGTGCACGGTGGCGGGGCATTGTGGGGTTCATCCTCGCCTCCTTGAGCTGCTGTGGGTCTACCGTCGTTTCCGCCCTGTTGGGCAAGTGCATGTGAATGTAGCAAGGGACAGGTTTGCTTCGGGTAATGTTGGTTTTCCGCCATCATCCAAAATGCCTTGTGAACTGGGCGAATCACCTACCGTCAACGTGAATATAAATACCGAAAATCCCCGGAAATCGGCGCGAAAATGGACCAAGCTGTTCATTTTTGTGACGTGCGGGAATAGCACCATTATTTTTCGGCTACCGCCCGGCGGCTGTGACCCTTATCAACCCTTTACTCGCTACGCTTAAGGGCACACGACCATGACCCACCACGAAGGAGTCGCAATGAATCCCGCAACCTTGAAAATGGCTCTATCCGCGGCCTCGTCCCTCCGCGATCGCATCAAGGATTACCGCGAGGAGAAGGCTCGCGAGGCTTATGATCTGCTTTCCGATGCCGCCGCTTCCATCGACGTCGAGGAGCTGAAGAAGCGCTCCAGCTCCTTCGTCGACGAGTCCCGCCGTGAGGCCGGGAACGTCACCCAGGCAGCCCGGGTTCGTCTGGAGAAGGCCCTGGAGGAGCTAGAGTCCCGCCGCGACGAGGCCGAGAAGAAGACCCGGAAGGGCATCACCAAGGCCAAGAAAAATCTGCCCGCGCAGAAGAAGGCCGCTGCCAAGCGCCGCAAGGGGTGGACCATCGCGGGCCTCGTCGCGCTCGCTGCTTCCGTGGCCGCCGGTGCCTACTACTGGTTCATCCAGCGCCAGTCTCAGCCCGGAGATACTCCGCCGCGCGTGGAGGATTTCTCCGCCCCCAGTGCTGAAGAGACCCAGGAATCGACCCTCGTCTACTCCACGGTCACCCCCACCGAGGAGACTCCGGCCGAGCGCGACGAGGACCTGCTTGGCCCGCTCGAGGAGCAGCTGGAAAAGCACCGCGCCGCTGCCCTGGACGAGGCCGGGGAGAAGGAAGAAGAGGAAGAGAAGTAGCCTGCTAGCAGGTCTGTTCGTGTGATTGGTGGTCGGGCGTTTCCAGCTGAATGGTGGAATGCTCGACCCCAAACTCGCGCAGCTGTTCTTGCGCGCGGTCGAGGACGCCGCAGCTGATGTCCTTGCCTCCATCGACGACGATGTGGCACGTCGCTAGCGGCGTCACCCCATCCGTCGACCAGACATGGAGGTCGTGCACGGCGAGCACGCCTGGCACGGCCTCCAGGGCTCCCTGAATCTGTTGCGTATCGACGCCCCGGGGGGCCCGCTCCAGCAGCACCTCCGCCGACTGCCACAACAGCTGGAGGGAGCGCGGCAGGACCAATGCCACGATGATGAGCGAGGCCACGGTGTCGGCAGCCACCCATCCGGTCGACTTAATCACGATCGCGGCGACGATGACAGCAACCGATCCGAGCATGTCGGCCATGACGTGCAGCAGGGCCCCGCGCACGTTGAGACTTTCGCCCGCCGCCCGCGATAGCACCCACGCCGAGGCGGCATTGGCCACCAGGCCGACGATGGCGACCCCGAGCATGACGTTCGTGTCGATGGCATGGTCGCCGCCCACCCGGCCGATCGCCTGCACGAGGATCCACACCACGACGCCCGTGACGGTGATGGCGTTGACGAGCGCTGCCATCACTTCAATGCGGCGGTGCCCATAGGTGGCCCGCCCCGATGCCACCCGCCGGCCGACTATTGATGCCACGAGGGCGATGATGAGCCCAGCGGAATCGGAGAGCATGTGCATCGCATCGGAAAGCAACGCCAGCGAGCCAGAGACGAGCCCGCCGATGAGCTCGCCGAAGAAGACCACGGCGGTGATCGCGAATGCGATGCCGAGCGCCTTCGTCGGGGTGGCTGGCATGCGCGAGTGATCGTGATCGTGGTTGCTTCCCATGGACATCAATATAGCCCCTTTTCGGCTTATTGAAAACCTATTGGTAATCGATTGTCTGATTCTGCAGCGCAATCAACCCGACCGTCACGATGGCCTCCGGGTCAACAGGGTGGGTTTTCTGCCATCGGGCATACTCGGGGGCTAGCTCCGGATCGACTGGCGCGGCCCGCTCATCGTCGGCCATGGCTGACGTCAGCGCGCTCCCGATGACAAAGTTCGACAGAATATAGGCCGCACCGAGCGGATCTCGCGCTCCGGCTTCGGCAAGCAAGACCACCATGCGCTCTGAGAGCACAAGGTAGCTTGGCCCCCTCGGCGCACGCATCCCAATGATCTGACCAGCCCACGGGTGGCGGACCAGATGCCGGTAGTAGGCCAGCATGAGGTCCAATAGTTCAGCGTCCGCTACTGCCCGATTCACCGCATCATCGCGGCTTAACGCGTGATTCAATGCCAGATCGAAGAGATCATCGACGGACTCCACCCGGGAATACAAGCTGGCCGGCGCTACTCCAATTTTCCCAGCCACGGCACGGACCGTTAAGGCCCGCAATCCCCCTTCATCAAGCAGGTCGGCGGCAGCAGCAGCCACCTCATCGACGTCGACGGCACGCGAACGCCGAACCGGCTTAGGGTGCTCCCAGTAACTCATGCCGCTCAGACTATCCGAACTATGTTAGTTTTGAAATCATGTTGGATCTATCGCCCTTGCCCCTCGTCACCGAACGCCTCCAGCTGCGCCTCCACCGGCCGGACGACGATGTCTGGCTCCACGACATCTACCCCCAAGCCGAGGTGGCACGCTTCCTCCTGAAGGAACCCTGGACTCGGGAGGAGGCGGGCCAGCACTTGGACACGCGACTGGCCAAAACCGATCTGGATGGACCCACCACAGCCCTCGCCCTCGTGATCGAACACGAGGGATCTCCCATCGGTGACATCTCTCTGTGGATGACCAACGCTGAGCGTCGAGTAGCGGAGATCGGGTGGGTTCTCGACCCACGCTTCGGCGGCAAAGGATTCGCCCGAGAGGCAGTGCGCGCGGTGGCGGACATGGGCTTCGATCATTACCGCCTGCACAGGATTGCGGCGCAGATGGATGCGCGGAACACCGCCTCCGCCAAACTGGCCGCGACCGTCGGCATGCAGCAGGAGGCGCACTTGCGCCAAGACTGGTGGAACAAAGGTGAGTGGACTGACACCCTCATCTTTGGCGCACTGTCCTCCGATCCCCGCTCACCTCTCGCACCTTTGGCCTAGCGGTTAATATCAGGGGAAGCCACCGTCCGAGCCTGCGGCGAGTACCCCACGAGGTGAGAGGAGAGACCCCTGACTCTCATCGCTGCCATCTGCCTCATGGTGGTTTCTTCCTTCGGTTTCGCTGGTGGGGCGGTGCTCCAGCACACGTCGATCCGCGGCAAGCAGAAGCCCGGCGCGCCGACGGCGATGACGGTGCGGCAGCTGCTTGGCCAGCTGCGGGAACCGAAGTGGTTGCTCGGCTTATCCCTGGTCGGGATCGGAACGGCGCTCCACATTTCGGCGTTGTTTCTCGCACCGGTCACCATGGTCCAACCCATCGGCATCCTCGCAGTTCCGTGGTCGGTTCTCTTGGCGGCCAAGATCGGCGGGTATCGGCCGTCCCGGTTGGGATGGGTGGCCGTGGCCGTCACCATGGTGGGGGTGGTGGGCTTAACTGCGCTTTCGGCCCGCTTCTCGCACGACAAGATTTCAGCCATCGAGTTCTCTCGCGTGGTCGTGGCCGTCGCCTTGTGCGCGCTGATCAGTCTGGTGTTGCTCGGGATCAACTTGTGGGTGTCTCCCACATTCCGCTCCCTCGTTCTAGCCTCGGGCGGAGCGGTCTTATTCGGCATGACGTCTGCCCTGCTCAAGACCCTGTTCGTCTGGATCAAGGTGGGTGAGCCAGTACTTTCCACCCAGGCCGCCCTCATCATCGCAGGCGTCGCAGGCACTGCCCTAGCTGGCGGGTGGATGGTCCAGCAGGCCTACGCGGTGGGCCACCCGGAAGTCGTCGTTGGCTCGCTCACCACCATCGATCCCCTCGTCGCCGTGTTGTACGGGCAGATCGTCCTCCACGAGGGCCTCCACATCGGCGCGGTGCCGATGGCCGCGATGGCCTTGTGTGGAGTCGTCGCCATCCTCGGGGTCGCTGGCCTGGCCCAGCATCATCCGGAGGTGCACCGCCGCAAGCTCGTGACCTCCGATACCGGGCGGGAGTGAGTGCCCATGGTGCGCCGCGTGGCCGTCGTCAGTGATTATTCCTTGACCACCCTCGGTGGGGCGGAGACCGCCTTCGCCGAGCAAGTGAGCCTGCTCTCCGCCGTGGCGGAGGTGCTGGCGGTGTGCCCGCCGAGCCGGCGGCTGGATGAGTTGGCGGTGCAGGAGGGCGTCGATAAGCTGGCGGTTCCCGTGACATTTGTGGTGCCTGGCCTGGGCTTTCCCGTGGCGCGCAATTCGCCGAAGCTGCGGGCACTACTGCGGAAGGCTTTCGCCGATGTCGAGGTGGTGCATGTGCATTCGGAGTTCGGGATCGCCGCCGCGGCCATCGCCGCTGCCCGTGAGCTTGAGATTCCGGTGGTACAGACGGTGCATACGTTCTTTTGGCAGACCACCGCACCCGTACAGACGCTCCTGGCGCTCGGTGGCCCCCCAGTGCATCGCCTGCTCACCGGGTGGCGCTCCCCTGCTCGCCAACTCGCCCAGAAGAAGGGTGACTCAGCCTTGCGGAACATGACTCTCGCCGCAGCTCAGGCAGTAGATCGGGTAATTTCCCCCTCCGCGCATCAAGCAGAGCACCTGAGCGCAGCCGGCTTAAGACATATCGATGTCCTCCCCAACGCCGTGAGCCATAATGCCGCCGCCGAGCCGCTGAACAGCATCGACGGCCCCCTGCGTGTGCTGTGGATCGGGCGTTTCTGCCCAGAAAAACGCATCTTCGATTTCCTCCGCGCCTGCCAGCGCGCACTCGACGAGGTCGGTCCGGACAAGCTGCTTATCGACGTCCTCGGCACCGGCCCCCAATTCCCCGCCGCCCAGCGGCTGGTCAGGGAACAACCCGGCATTCGCCTGCATGGGCGCGTCCCCCACGCCGACATCCCCGCGTGGCTGGAGCGCAGCCATGTCACCGCCGTGACCTCGATTGGCTGGGACAATCAACCAATGACGATCGCCGAGTCCGTCATGGCGTTGCGCGGGGTCATCTGGTGCGACCCCGCCCTCACCGAAGGGGTGGTACCGGCCGGCATTCCCGCGTTCGACGGCACCCTCGCGGACCGCCTCATCGAGCTTGCCCGCGATCCCGGTGCGGTCGTGGCCGCTTCCCAGTCCGCCGTCGAGGCGAGCGCGATCTTTAGCCCGGAGTACTTCACCCGATCCGTCCTCGACGTCTACCGGCACGCCATTCTCTCGCCCGATTCCGAAAGAACCCCATGAAGATCCTGATCGGCACCGACACTTACCCGCCCACCGTGAATGGTGCGGCGCAGTTTTCCCAGCGTCTGGCCCGGGGGCTCGCCTCCCGCGGCCACGAGGTCCACGTCGCCTGCCCATCACCCACCGGCCGTCCGAGCCGAATCGACACCGACGACGGCATCGTCGTCCACCTCGCGCGCTCCTTCCACTACCCCAAGTACCAGAACTTTCCGGTGGCCCTCCCCGGCACCGTCGGACGTTTCGTCCGCCGTCTGCTTGACGACGTCGACCCCGATGCAATCCACCTCCAAGACGGATTCTTCCTCGGCAGAACATTGCTCAAGCAGGCCCGCAAGCGCGGAATTGGCGTCGTGGCCACCAACCACCTCATGCCCCAAAATGTGGTCGATCACCTGCCTATTCCTACCTTCCTGCACAGCGTGACCGCCAAGCTGCTGTGGTGGGACCTGGCGCGCGTGTACGGCGGCGCCGACGTACTGACCTCGCCAACCCCGAAGGCCGTGGAGCTGTTGGAGGAGTCCACCGGCCTGCAGGCCATCGCGGTGTCCAACGGCATCGACATTGCCCCCTACCTGCCCACCACTGAGCCCGCCACCGACGAGGAGGCACCGGCAATCATGTTCGTCGGCCGCCTCGACCCCGAGAAGCGCGTCGATGATCTGCTCCACGCCATGGCACGGCTTCCCGAGGGCATTCCCGGCCGCTTGGAGATTATCGGGAAGGGCCCCCAGGGCGATGCCTGGAAAGCCCAGGCCCGCCAGCTGGGGTTGCAGCCGAACAGGGTGGTCTTCCACGGATTCCTGTCGGAGGCGGAACTACTTGCTGCTTATCGACGCGCCGCCGTATTCACCATGCCCAGCATCGCCGAGCTCCAAAGCCTGGCCACCCTCGAGGCGATGGCCGCCGGCACTCCCGTCGTCGCTGCCGACGCCATGGCCCTGCCACATCTGGTGCACCACGGTGACAATGGCTTCCTCTACGCCCCCGGCAATGTCACCGAACTGACCCACCACCTGACGACGTTGCTGCAGGATGCGCAGCTGCGCACCTCAATGGGCGTGCGCAGCCGCGAGATCGTCTCTGATCACTGCCTCGAACGGACCTTGGAGACCTTCGAGGGCCTCTACTCCGACGCTATGCGCTCTGCGCGGCTTCCTCGATGAGGTCACACACGGCGATCGGCTGCGACGCCAGGGAAGCATGGCTGGCATCCAACTCAATCGTCTTACGTGTTCCCTTGCGCTCCGCCATCCGACGCTGATTGTCCGGGTGCAACATCCGGTCCTGCGCCGACACCAGGAACCAGGTGGGCTTGACCTTCCACGCCGGCTCCGTCACAGCATCACCAAAGGTGGAAGCCACCGGCGCCTTCTGCGTCACTGCCATGACCAGCGCCTGCTCCTCGGACAGATCCTGACCAAAGCTCTCATGGAACTTGTCCTGCTTGATCCACAGGTATCCATCCGAATCGGTGGCCAAGTTCTCGATCGCTACCGGCGGAAGCTCCTGGCTGATCCCGCCCGCTCTTTCACCCGCATCGGGAGCGAAGGCCGCAATGTAGACCAGGCCCTGGACATTCGGCAGGTCACCGCATTCGGTGATCACTGCACCACCGTAGGAATGCCCCACGAGCAGCACCGGACCTTCAACCTGCTTGATCATCTTGCGGGTGCGCTCAGCATCATCAGCCAGGGAGGTAAGCGGGTTCTCTACTGCCTGAATCGCCTCGAACCCCCGCTTGCGGAGCTCCACGATGACCCCCGCCCAATGCGCAGCCCCTCCCCAAAATCCATGCACCAAAACAATGGTCGGCTTTGTGGTCATAATGAACCCCTTTCCAAGGACGCCGGGCCACCGAGGATCAGCAACCAATATCGACGCTGGTTAAATCGTATGGACAAAGTTCTCGGCGATCTACGGCAAACAGGCATTATGACCCCTAGGCTGTTCCTAAAGAGATCTAGGGGTTGCCCTCGCGTGGCACAGTGGAAGCATGGTTGAACCGTTGGATTCCGTCCGGGCGCAATACAGCGCGAGAGCCAGCGAGTACATAGCCGCCCTCGGCAGCATCCAACAGGTATCCCCCGTGGATCTGGCCTTCATTGAGACGTGGGCGCGCAATCTCGACGGATTAGTGCTCGACGTCGGGTGCGGGCCCGGCCACTGGACACATTTCCTCACCTCCCTCGGGCTCACCGTTGAGGGCATCGACCCCGTGCCTGAGTTCATCAACAGTGCTCGGGCAACCTATCCAGGTGTGCGCTTCAGAGTGGGGCGCGGGGACGATCTCGACGTTGCCGACGGATCCCTCGGGGGTGTGTTTGCCTGGTACTCGCTCATTCATGTTCACCCCGGCGCTGCACTCCTCGAGTTCGCTCGCTGCCTCCGACCAGGTGGAGGCCTCGCCCTCGGATTCTTCACCGGGCCACAACTCGCCCCCTTCGACCATGCGATCACCACCGCGTACTACTGGCCAGTTGATCTCCTCACCGCCGAAGTCGAAGCAGCCGGATTCACCGTGACGCAGTGCGAGACCCGCACCGATCCAGGCTCCAGGCCCCACGGCGCGATCCTGGCCATCCGCTCCTGACCTACCCGGCGCGCTCGATGGTGACCGACTGATCACCCTCCATGCGGTCAATGCGAGCGATCCCGTTCCAGAAGCCCACCTCGCCCGTATATAAGACGACGACGCCGTTGGGTGCATAGTACCCAAGGTCACTGACCTCTGGATCATCACCACTCGGCATGCCCTCCATAGTGAGCCCACCATCGACGGTTGCCAATGCGAGAATGGTCGCTATGGACGGCGAACACACCGTAATCTTCATCCACGGGCTCGGCGACAGCCCCGAAGCCTGGAACCACCAGGTCAACCACCTTCCGGCCGGATTCACCGGCATGGCCATCAGGATTCCTGGCCTCAGGGCGGGTGACGAGATCAGTGGGGAGTTCTCACTCCCGGCCGCATCGGCGGGCATCCTCTCGGAGCTTGACCATCGCGGCGTCGATAATTTTCACCTGTGCGGGTTGTCGTTGGGGGCGATGATCGCACTGCAGATCGCCATCGATCACCCGGAGCGAGTGCGCTCCCTCACCCTGGCGGCCGGACAGGTGACGCCACCGCGAACTGTGATGCGGACCCAGACTGCCATCATGCGGCTCGTGCCGGCGCGGTTGATTGCAAGGAGTGGCCTGCGAAAACCCCAACTACTGTCCGTTCTGCGCGGCGTAGCGAAAGTTGACTTTTCCACCCGCCTGGCTGAGGTAACCGCACCGACATTGGTACTCTGCGGCTCCAGAGATCGGGCAAACCTACCAGCCGCGCGTGCCCTCGCCGCCGGCATCCCCGACACCGATCTCCACATCATCGGCGGCGCCGGGCACCAGGTGAATACGCAGAAGCCCGAGCTTTTCACTTCTGCTCTGAACGGGTTTTTGGTTGAGAGATTCTGACGTCAACCGGGTCTGATCTCGTTTGGGATGGTCATGTCGGGGTGGCCATGTAGTCTGCCTTCTGTAACAACATCTTGCCTGTTGACCAAGGGGAAGTGGACGTGATGACCGTACACATTGATGTCGGCCCTAACCTTTTCCTCTGGGCAATTAGACGGGCAGGATGGGATGAGGAAACAGTAGAGCGTCGGGCCCCCAAGGTCGGAAAGTGGATTGCTGGAACACACCGTCCCACGCTGAAGCAGTTGCAGGCGTTTGCCAAGGACACCCACACTCCGTTCGGAATGTTCTTTCTCTCCGATCCACCCGTGGAGAACGTTCCAATCCCCGACATGCGCACCATTGGCAATGCGGCAATCCCCCAACCATCCGCCGACCTACTGGACACCATCTACCTTTGCCAGGAACGCCAGGATTGGTACCGCGCTTACGCCCGAGACAACGCGATCGTCGAACCCGAGTTCGTCGGCTCCGCAACTATCCGGACTCCGACGTCGTACGTAGCTAGCCAGATGCGCCATCTCCTCACATTTGAGCTGAGCGACCGACACCTGTTCAGGAATTGGCAGGACGCTTTACGGCAGCTGATTGACCGTATCGAAGACATTGGCGTCTTAGTGATGGTCAATGGCATCGTGGGTGCAAATACGCATCGTAAACTTAATCCTCGTGAATTTCGTGGCTTCGCCCTAGCCGATCCACTAGTACCCCTGATTTTTGTCAACGGAGCCGACACTAAAGCCGCCCAAATCTTCACCAACATCCATGAACTGGCGCACATTTGGCTCGGAGAGAGTGCTTTGTCCGATGCTGCCATGACCGCCATAGGCGGCGAGGCCGAGGAACTGTGGTGCAACCTGGTCGCTGCCGAAGTACTCGTCCCACTTAGCGCGCTGCGCGATGACTACCGTGGTGAAGCAAGCACAGAAGAGCTGGAACGCCTGGCCAAGAAGTACCGTGCCAGCACATTGGTAGTACTCAAACGAATATACGACGCTCAGCTCTTGAACTGGCACGAGTTTCGCCAGCTCTACGACGAAGAGCGAGAACGAGTCATCCATATCCTGGAAACACAACGTGGCGATAGCAGCGGTGGAAACTACTACTACACGCAGCCCTTGCGACTCAGCCGTCGATTCGCCCAGGCGGTAGTCTCCAGCACCTACGAGGGATCCACCACCTACCGAGATGCGTATCGGTCAAGTCCGCGGGAGTGGTGTTTCTGCCTTTCGATAAAACAGGCAGGATGACGGTGCAAGGGCCGTCCCGAGCCCGGTAGTGGTGTCGACTCATGCGACCTCCTGAGTGGATTCGCCGGCATCGATGACGGTGGCGCTCATCATGGCCTTCGTCTGCTCCAGTGCCGTGAGCGACATGTAGCGCTTCTGCTGTATCCAATCGTCATGCTGCTCGGCCAGGACCGCGCCCACCAGACGCACCACGGCGTCCCGGTTGGGGAAGATCCCGACGACGTCGGTACGCCGGCGGATCTCCCGGTTCAGCCGCTCGGTGGGGTTATTCGACCAGACTTTTTTCCACACGCTCTTCGGGGCGTGGGTGAAGGCCAACAGCTCGTCTAGGGACTCCTCCAGGTAGTCGGCTACGTGCGGGAACTTCTGCTCGCAGAAGGTCACGACTTCGCGGGCCTGGGCCCACACCGATGCTGCATCCGGTTGCTGGAAGATCGTGTGGAACATCGCCGATAATGTCGGCCACTGCGTCTTCGACACCAGCCCGGACAGGTTCTTCGCAAAATGAGTGCGGCACCGCTGCCACGACGCATTCGGCAGGACCTCGCCGATCGCGTGCTGGATACCCACGTGCGCATCACTGGTGACCAGGTACACCTCATCTAGGCCCCGGGCCTTGAGATCGCGGAAGAAGCCGGTCCATGAGGCGACTGACTCGGATGTGGCGACCTGCATGCCCAGCAATTCCCGGTAGCCTTCGGCGTTGACGCCGGTGGCCAGCAGCACGGAGGTCTTGACCACCCGTCCGCCTTCGCGGACTTTCATGGTTAGGGCGTCACACGAGACGTAGAGATACGGGCTGGTATCCAGCGGCCGGGTGCGGAAATCCTCCACCATGGAGTCAAGATCCTTGGCCATCTCGGATACCTGCGACTTCGACAGGTTGGATATCCCGAGGGTGGCGACCAGGTCGTTCATCCTGCGGGTGGACACGCCCTTCAGGTAGCAAGTGGCGATGACGGTGGTCAGGGCCCGTTCGGCTCGGGTGCGTCGTTCTAGCAGCCAGTCCGGAAAGAATGAGCCGGTGCGCAGCTTCGGCACGGCGACATCCACGGTGCCGACGCGGGTGTCGAGGTCGCGGTGGCGGTAGCCATTGCGGACGTTGACGCGAGCATCACTGGTGGTGGCGTAATCGGCGCCGCAGACCTGGTCGGCCTGGGTCGACAGAATCTGGTTGATGAAGCTTTGGAGCATCTCGCGCATCAGGTCCGGCGAGGCCTGGGAGAGTAGATCGTCGAGGTAGGTGGTCGGGTCGATAGAATGGGGGCCAGCGGCCATCGTGGGTTCCCTTTCGAGGAGAGGTAAGAGTTGATTCGAAAGGTACTGCGGTGGTCGCCCACATTTTCTCTGGGGGTCGTCACCGGCAGTTACAGATACACCACGCTAAAGGACGTAACCGAGTCCCTAAGGCTTTTAGGTTCGAGATTGGAATTCCGCTCGAGATCGCTCAGCATCGAAACCACGGCAGGATAGGCCCACCAGATAACGCACATCGCCTAATGTGTGGGGTAAATGTGGGGTTGGGCCCTGAACACCACGAGGGCCACCGCCGGCACTTGGCGTTTGTGCTGGTAGTGGCCCTTTTTTGTGGACGCAATGGAGTACTACGGGAACAGACGACCTCGGGTTGAGAGGCTTGTTTCCGCGTGGAATCAGGGCATCCGCGAAGATGCAGACCCTGCCGGAGAGCTGGACGAACCATTGATCGGCGCGTCGGCGGAACCAAAGAAGCGACCTCGAACACGCCTCACAGACACCGAAGTGGACGCTATGCGAACGGCCCGAGCGCAAGGGATCAGCGTGAATACTCTGGCGCGTCAGTTCCGGGTTCACTGGGGCACGGTGTGGTTTAAGACGCGGTAGGCCGACGAGTCGCAGCCATTCAGTCGCGCGTGATCAGTAGGGGCCGTAGCTCCGGTAGCGAGCCGGAGTGTGCGTCCAGCTACGTCGCCCCACGATGAACCTGGCGAACTAGGCCAAGGTACCTTGGTGATACTCCGCGATCCATCCGCGCGACGACCAGCGCCAGATCGTCGAGCGTCGGCTGCGCCTGCCCTCCTGGTCGAGTTCGTAAGTAACGAGGAAAAGGCCATCGGCCAAGCTACGCACTTCGAACTTGTCGATCGTCCATAGATCCTTATACGGATGGGCGTATCGCTCGACCAACGTCTCGATGACGTACTCCCGCGCATAGACGCGACCGCTCGCCCCGACCTCCCAATAACCCGCGGCGGTCATCGACTCGAAAACCTCACGGCCGGAACCAACCTCGGCACGATGGAAGATCGGCTCCAGAGCGCGGAGCTGCTCCGTCACCTCCGCGTGGTCATTGGTCTCCACTTTCCCATTATCCCACACCACTGTTCCACCTCGGGCGAACCCAGCCCGACGGGTCGTATGCCTATGCGACATCGTTCCTGCTACGCGGGGGCGTTCGTGAAACGGTCCCGTCACCGGCTGAGCGACGGCCCGCTGTAGCGGTCGCCGTGGTCGCGGGAGTACGGCGCGGAACCGAGCTGGCGTTGGCGCTCGTTCAGGGTACGCTCGGCCGCGTGACGCTGTGCCTGTTCCGCCGCGCGGGTCTGATCGATTCGCTCGACTGCCACGGCGGGGGTGAGGGCGCGTAGCGCTTCGATTTCGGCGCGAGCTTGCTGCGCGGTGCAGGCCTGGTTCTCAGCATGGGCGTGCGGGCGAGCATCGACGTAGTAGCCCCTTCGCTTCGCCACGGTGTCCGCTCCGAAGATGCGGGCGTAGACACGCAGGCGCGGGAGGTCGTCGGGTCGGCAAACGCCGGGCAGCACAACTCATCAAGCAGGATTGCCAACGACGATCCGGCCCCAGCGACGGGCGCCCGGTAGGATTCGACACCGGGATCGAGCGCTCACAGTCCCAGTGGGTCCGCCAGGGCTGGGCCGGACGATCCCACTGACAAAGACACACAAAATGTCCCTTAAGTCGACACGCCGCAAAGACACACATTTTGCTACTTAACCCGTAAATGTGGGGTTGGGCCCTGGACACCACGAGGGCCACCGCCGGCACTTGGTGTTTGTGCTGGTGGTGGCCCTTTTTCTGTGGAGCATAGGAGAATCGAACTCCTGACCTTCTGCTTGTGATTAGCTATCTTGTTCTAGTATCCAATGCACACTGTTGCGCGCTATTGCGCCGGTCAAAATAGGTTTTGTAAATTGGCATGCTATTCGAACATTCCGCTAGATTGCCCCACATTTACTCCAATTTGTGGGGTAAATGTGGGGCAATTAGGAACTACCCACCTGCTCCAGTGGCTCCAGACCTGTCTTCCCCGCCCGTGGCGGTCGATAGTTCACTTGTACGAAGGCAATTAGTGGCCCGTCTCGCTGCTGTGGCTGCACGCGCCCTAGCCGTCTCGGGATGATGACGCTTCCGATCAACCGGCTTCCGCGTCACGGGAACCTCCCTCACTTCCCGATGCATCCGATACGCCGAACGGCAACACTGACCCCACCCCTGCGCGTAATGCATAGCCATCCCCTCGGGGACCTCTCCCCGCGTCCATGGCACCATCGGCCTCCCACACTCACGACACTGAGACGGTGGGCGAAACCGTGGCCGTGACACCACATAGGCAGGGGGCCGAACCCTAGCGATCTTGGCGAGTTTGCGGGCCACCGGCCAAACGTCATCATTCGACGCGTCACCCTTCGGGAGGACATGCCCGGCGGCGATCACCTCCCGGCCCAACGTGACAATGCTGTCATCAAGGGTGGAGCCGGAGCGCAGCGCCTCTAGGGCACACTCCCGGATCACAGGGCATTGGGAACACATCTTTTGCGCGGCCCGGATAGACCGATCGTGTGCCCCGTAGGGGTTGATGAATGCTTTGTTCTTGCTTCGGTGGCATGGTGCGCTCTCTCCCATGTTCGGGATGATTCAACACCCTGCTCGGCGGTTAGACGGTCAACTTAGGCGGGACGGTCCTCGGGGCTTGCGAACGCGCCCTATGGCCGTGCAGCGGCGCGGTGAGGGGGCTAGGTGGGCTCGCCTAGCGCGGCAACCTTATCGAGGACGCGGTTAGCGCGTGCTATCTCCTCATCAGTCCACTCGTCAGGGTTGGTGAGCACCTTCCGTGCATTCTCGATCACATCATGCGGGACTGGGGTCACCTGCACGCGGTCGAACATGTCGAGGAGGTCCTCCACGCCGTTCCAGTACTCGCCGTATCCCATGTTGATAGAGGCACGGTAAGCCCAGTCCGCATCATCGGCGTAGCGAAGGAGAGCAGCCTCAGCCGAGGCGTAACGGTCGATGCCGGGGAGTAGCTCGTTATTCATCTGCTCTCACCTCTTCGTTATCATTCGAATAATTGATACCCGTTTCGTGCTGCTCAGCACGGGTATTCGTCACAGTGTCAAAACATGCCCTAGCTGCAGTACGCCCTAGAAACCATCATATTCATCGGAATAGTCGTCCACATCCTCTAGATCGTCTAGCGGCTCGGAATCCAGCGTCGCGAAACTCCCCCGCAACGTCTCCAACACGGCCGCCAACTCTTCAGTAGCACGATCCCCCGACACTCCCGTCGCATTGAACAAAGCAAGGTCACTACGCGACGCTGCTTCCGCAGTAAGGACAAGACGGCGCCGCTCAGCAGTGTCCTCTTCCTCCAGCAAGGCGCGGGTCACGCAGTCGAGGGCGACCTCACGGAAACCGTCACCCAAGTCCCGCCGCTCATTTTCAGCGGCCTTGCGGCGGGCGGTGACAGCTTCCTCGGTCATGTTCGTGTTCCACTCCAACCCAAGTTTGTCGGCGACGCGATCAACCTGACGGCGGGAGACACCCAACCGGCGGGCAGTCTCGTTGCGGCCACACCCAGCGGCGTGGAGGCGCTTCACGTCGGCGGGCTTCGGTTTTTTCACGGGGTGGACTGGCACGGTCTAACCTTCCCTCTCTTAGCCCTCCAAGACGCCGGTGACCGTCCGGGCGATAGCGGCGAGCTCGGTCACGTCGGTATCCTTGGTGGGGTCTAGTGCTGCAATTTCTCGTTGGATCATGGTCACGAACTCACAGGTCATGGGGTCCGTGGCGTGCTGTTGGGGGTTAGTTGTCATCGCTTGCCCCATCGTTGCGGGCGGTGCCGTCGTAGTTGATGACCTTGCCTTCTACGATGACAGCGCCCATGCCGCCGATGTGGGTGTCGTAGAGGGACTTACCTACCCGGGTGTCGATCATGTAGTCACGGTGGCCGTAGTGCTCGTTGATGTAGTCGTAGAGCTCTTGGCGTTTAGCATCACGGGTGGCTTTGATCTGGTTGTAGGCCCGTTGGGCTTCGGTGAACGCGGTTGTGGCGTCTACCAGGTCGGCGTGGGCGGCCTTGAGGTCGGTGAGCAGCTTGGTGATGACGGGCTGGTGGGTGGCGTTGTGCTTGCTGTGGTGCTTTTTGAAGGCGGCTTCAGCGGCGGCCTTATCGTCGGCGAGCTGTTGATCCACGGCGGCGGCTTCGATTTGCTGGTCGTGGTCGTGCTTGGCGTGTGCCAACTGTTGGGGGTCGATGTAGTAGCCGTGTTCGATGCGGGCAAGTAGGTCTGTGTAGTGGCTCATGGTGGGGGTGCTCCTAGCGGTTGGTGAGGGATCGGGCGTTGATCTTGCCGGAGGTATGAAGCGTGAGGTCTTCGTGGACGTCGCTCAGTCCAACGGCGGAGTTGCCGGGGTACTTGTGGTGGCTGACCCACGTCTCGGCGTTGGCGGCGCGTTCGGCTTCTTTCAGCAGGGGACGGAGGACAGCATTGAGGCCCATGGTCATCTGCAGGTGGAGGTCCATGGCGGCTTTGTAGCGTTCGTTGGCGGACAGGGCGGCGTCCACGATGTCGGTGGAGAGTCCGCGGGCGGTGAGCTCTTCGGTGAGCAGTGTTGCGGCGGTGGTGCCGAACTTCGGGGTGATGGTCTCGATGTAGCGCTTGTGGTCCCAGGTGCCGGGGCGGGCGAGGATGCGGGCGGCGGCGAGTTCATCGGCGGTGGAGTACGCGCCGGTTACCGGCGGGAGCAGCGCGGCCTGTTCGTAGGTGGCGACGTTGTTGAGGGCATCGGCGTAGGTGTCGATGGTGGCCCGGATGGTGGTGAGCTTGAGGGCTGTTTTCTGGGTGCGGGTGGTGAAGGCGTTGGCGAGTCCTTCGGGGGTGTAGTCGGCGCGGTGGGCGGCGAGTGCTTTCCCGGCGGTTTCGTAGTCGCTGATGGTGTACCAGAGTTCGGTTTCGATGTTGAACGGGTCGATGATGGTCATCGGGGGGTGTCTCCTTGACGGTGTGCGGGTTGGGTTGGGGTGATGTGAGGTTTGGTTACGGCGGTGGGCGGGCGAGGTATCTCATATGGGTGTCCGAACTGTCCGAAGTGTCCTAATGGCTGGTCAGGCTGCTAATCGGTGGTGAGTCCGTTTCGGACATGTCCGAATTGTCCGAATCGAAAAGTGAGTCTTTTAGCCCTGTGACCTGGGAATCGGACACTTCGGACACTTCGGACAGCGGTTTATAGGTACCTCTTCCCGCCTTGGCAATACGGCCGTCTTTCATCAAGCGACGCAGATACTTACCGGCCATGTCGTTGCCGATCCCTAAGTCTTCGGCGACGTCTTTCGCTGTGATCGTCTCACCGGGTCCAACGTCGTTGACGGCGCGGAGAATGGCCTGTGTCTGGTCGCCGTAGCGTGCCCGTGATGCCGCTTCCACCTGGTCGGCTTTGACTTCTTGCGCTGCGTCTTCGGCTTCTGCGAGACTGCCACCCTTTAGTACCCACTTCCCGGCCTCCGAAGTAATCGCGTACTCGGTCTCATGCTCGATGTCCCGCCCCGTGATTGAGAGCACGGCGTCATCTGATTTGCGGGCGCGGTTGAGGACTAGGACGGCATCACACGCGCCGGTGACACCTTGGGTGCCTGAGACGCTGTTGAGGAAGTCGGAGTGTTCGCCCTTGTTGGTGTGGTGGACTGCAAGGACGGTGGTTCCTGGTACGCGTTTGGCGAGGTTTTGAAGTCGTGAGCCCACGCCGTATTCGGCATCGTATTGAGACTCGTTGCCCTTGCGTCCGGGGTTCACTTTTCCAAGGGTGTCAACGATAATGAGCGGGGGCAGTGTCTTGTCTTGTAAGCACAGGTCTTGAAAGTGCTCAGCGAGTATCACTAGCTCGTTGAGGTCTCGGACTTCTAGGATGCGGTGCATGGCTCGGGGAATGAAGTTACAGCCCTCCAGCTTGCGGAACCTATCTTGTAGGCGCCGGTCGCCGTCTTCCAAGGCGAAATAGAGCACGGGGCGCGCCTCCACGCGGATGCCGCCTAGTGCGTAGCCCCCGGCGGCGCACGCCAACCCAACTCCGGCGACAAGCCAGGACTTTCCAGCCTTCGGTGGGGCGACAAGCATGGCGTAGCCCTCGGGGAGGATGTTGGGGACAGACCATTGCAGGGGGTCGAATACCTGATTGTTAAGCCACGTGCCGCTTCTGATCCGTTGGTTCGCAAGGTCTTCTACGAACGCGGCGGCGGCTTCTTCGGGGCCCATGGCAAGGTCTTCGACGTGGGGGACGGTAGTGAGGTGAGGGGAGGTCATGCGGCCCACCCGTCGCGCTGCAGGTAGGCGACTGCCTCCAACATCGTCCGGCACTTAGGGTGAGCCCTCCACGCGGCCCGAAGCTGCTCAGCGGACAGCAGACCACCCTTTTCAGCGATTGACACAATCGTTCGTGTGTCCATGGTTGGGTTAATGGTCCTGCTCCTATCGGGATCACGCTGGTTGTATCCGGGAAGTGGCGACAATCTGTCAGCGGCTTTGTATCGTCGCCGTGCGCACTCCAGTACGAAGGATTGTTGAGCGTCGTTGCGGTGTGTTAGTGTGTTCATCGTTGGTTTGTTCCCTTCTGGGAATGTTCCCCGGTGTCGTGAGCGCGCACCGGGGTTTTTCTTTGCCTGGCTAGACGGCCTGGGGTGTGGGGTAGAACAGGGCGTCTAGCTCGGTGACGGACAGTAGGACCCTGTGGGGGTTGCCCGGCTGTCGGTAGCGGGTGAGCAACCCGTCACTGAGTCGGCGGTGGAGGGTGCGCAGTGAGATGCCGTAGCGAGTGGCTGCTGTGTGGATGTGGATGAATTGCGGCGGGGTATCCATGGCGTTAACTGTCACACGTTGGCATTGGCGGTCAGGGTTTTAAGAGCGATCCTGTGGATAACTCCGATAGTTCACGCCCAGAAAACCCTGTTCACAAAGGGGCAATCAGTAGTTTGAAACTTCACACGTCAGCTAATTATGTGCTTTGACCTGCTATTTCTAGGTCGGCACTTTGCTGAAGTAGTCCATTTCCTGTACTACCCCACATAAACCCCACATTTACGCAGTCGCCACCGGCCAAA
Source organism: Corynebacterium atrinae (assembly GCF_030408455.1). Lineage (NCBI taxonomy): Bacteria > Bacillati > Actinomycetota > Actinomycetes > Mycobacteriales > Corynebacteriaceae > Corynebacterium > Corynebacterium atrinae. Next base: position 14,816 of record NZ_CP046977.1, on the reverse strand, counting down.
ACGGCACCGGCTCCCGCTGTTCCAGGACGGCCAACCCCGCTTGAAGCTCAGCAATGAGTGACCGCGTTTCTTCCTCTGTGAGGTCCGTGCAGTCCTCCGGCTGACCTTCCAGGGACACACACACTCGCATACGGATCATGTGGCGTTCGGTCAATGAAAACGTGGACGCGCTTGCTGACCTCTTCAATGAAGTTCGGGGGTTCGTAGCTGGTAGAATTCATAGTGATCTGCCTTCCAGTGATTTGGTGATCGTTTCCCTGTGGTGCTGCAACACCACAGGGTTTTTCTTGTTTGCGGGGGAGTTGGCGAGTGGCTCGGGGGGTGCTCATGTCGTCTCGATGTGGAGGACCGGGGCGATGATGTGGCTCACCTTCGGGTCATAGGCCGATGGGTGGACGATGTGTCCAGCCTCCGGGGTGTTCGGGTTGAGGGAGGGGGTAAACCGGGCCCTACGGCCCCATTCCCGGCGGACGATGGTCTCCACGCTTTGCCCGCTGTACGTTGCCCCGCCCTGCAGGGTGATCGTCGTGCGCTTACCCACGGCGATCACCGTTGACGGACTCGTAGGACTCGTTAATGAGCTTCACTAGCTCGGCCTGTCGCGGAATGATCTGTTCGTCCATGGCGGCGAGCTCTTCGTCAGTCCCGTTGTCCAGCAGGGCCATGTACTGCCTGTTCAAATCGTGAAGCTCAGTGATTAGTGTGTCGATGCGGTCGTGGTGGCTCATGCGGTTCCCTGCTCAGCGTTGCTGTGGTCCCCGTTCGTCCCCCGGTCGAGGATCGACGTGGTGTCAGTGTCATCCCATGGGCGGGTGAGTCGGGCGTGGAGGGTGCTGGTGAGCTTCGTGGCAAGGGCCAGGGCGGCGGCATCGTCTAGGCGCCATGCGCCGGTGGGTGTGGTGATGGTCAGGCCGTCGGCGGTTTCGGTGACGGCGCCATGATCGGTGTGGTGATCGACCATGACTACGCCACCTCGGGCGTGGTGTGGGTACGGCGGTTGGCATCGACGTAGGCGGTGATGTCATCGGGGTGGTAAAGCACCCGGGCGCCGATCTTGATGAACGCTGGCCCTGTTCCGTTCATACGCATTTTGGCCAGGGCCTGGGTGGACACTCCCAGATGTTGGGCCGTCATCTTTGCGGGGATGAGGGTGAAGTCTTGTTTCGGCTGCAACTCAGCCATCCTTTCAAGGTCTGATTGTGTGCTGTCACATATGACTGTGCCAGATATCATTGTAATGTGCAGGGCCACACATGTAGTGTTGGGGTTGCTTGGACCCCCACAGGAACCGAAAGGAATGGTGACGACGTGACGTTGACTACGCTTAAACCCATGTCAGAATGGTCAGAAGATCTCGTGAAGCGCTTTGCTACCGCCGCTCGTGCCAGGCGGAAACAACTCGGACTCACTACACAAGAAGTGTCAGAGCGCACTTCCCAGTTCGGACACGCGATTAGCCGAACAGCGATTACAGACTTCGAACTTGGCAGACGCAAGGATCGCCTAATGCTTGGCGATGCCCTTGCATTGGCCTACGCCCTGCGCACCCCGTTTGTTGCGTTGCTCTATCCCGATCTACCTGACGGTGAGGTTGAAGCTTTTCCCGGCTACACCACGAGTTCCGTGTGGGCAGCTCACTTGACCTCTGGAACCGATCGTCCTGAGACTCCACACAAGGAGTTTCGGATTGTTGAGAATGAACAGGGGGCGAGATACATACACCCGGATGATGAGCAGGAAGCCACGGAATGGGATTCAGGGAGGCAACTCATCGATCGCTCACTCTTCCTAGATAGGGCGCGCTTTGAGCTCTCACAAGGTGAAGAGGCCCTAGCTAGCTATCTTGAAGATGGCGACCTAGAAGAGGTTGAACGGCAGCGAAGCTTGAATCACGTACTACGACACTCCATTGAGCTTTACATCAAACGCGTTCAAGAGGCGGGCGGTGTAGTGGAAGATGCCTAGACCTCGGCTGACTATCGGGGAGCACGGCAGGATCACAACCGTTCGTCTGCCAGGAGGCCAATACCGGGCACGGGCCCGTTTCCGGGGACTCGATGGCACCATGCGTGATGTAGAAGCCAATGGCGCAACTAAGCCGAAGGCTGAACGCGCCCTAAAGGCGAGGGTCAAGGAACGTGTCGGAGAACGTGACAGCAAACTTGGCGGCGACACTCGACTACGAACCCTTGCCAATCGATGGTGGGAGACCATCGAACGGCGCGTGGTTGACGGTGACCTTAACCAAGACACTCGCCGCGAATACATCCGCTACCGCGACTACGTGGTTGAGGCATGCGGGGAGCTAGCGATTAGAGAATGCACGGTAGACCGGCTAGAACGGGCTGTACTGACCAAGGCCGGTTCGAGGAAGCGTGTACGTGCGGAAATGAAACGTACCCTGACATCAATGTTCAGCTATGCGATCCGCTTAGGTGCTGTAGACCACAATCCGGCCGCCAACATCGACGTTGGCCGCGATGAACGTGACCCAACGCGAGCTCTCACCCTAGATGAACTCACTGAAATGCGTAGGCGCATCCATGAGTACGAAACCACAGGTGGCCCTCGCGCTAAAAGGGCTTCGGGCGCCGGAGCTGGTGGCCGTCCCCGTGCGGTCTATCTCATGGACGTATTTGACCTCCAGCTTGCCCTAGGGTGCCGTATTGGCGAGCTGCTAGCCCTTCAGTGGGAGGACGTGGCAGACCTAGAAGGCAACAGCCCCACCGTCACGATCAACGCAACTTTGAAGTGGCGTTCAAAGGCCGAAGGTCAGCGTCTTGGTCTGCCTGGGGGCCTGTATCGCCAAGACAAGCCCAAGACGGAGGCCGGGCGGCGTGTAGTGGTTATCCCAGCTTTCGCCGTCGTAATCCTCCGTCGGCTCAAGTCTGAACGCGTACCCGGTGTGCCATGGATCATTGCCACATCGGAGGGCACTCCACGACAACCTGCAAACGTGAATACCGCTTTGAGGAAGGCACGGGGACCGGAGTTTGAATGGGTGACATTCCACAGTCTCCGGCGAACAAACGGTACTCACATCACTGCAACCACCGGCAACTCGCTGGCCGCGGCCAAGGTCCTAGGCCATTCAAACACTCGTATCACTGAGGCTGCTTACACGGACTGGCGTCACGTCAATTCGGATGTATCCGATGTGGTCCAGGGCCTGGCTCCGAAGGTCACCTATTTAAATGAAAATGTGGGGTAAATGTGGGGTTGGGCCCTGGACACCACGAGGGCCACCGCCGGCACTTGGTGTTTGTGCTGGTGGTGGCCCTTTTTCTGTGGAGCATAGGAGAATCGAACTCCTGACCTTCTGCTTGCAAAGCAGATGCTCTACCAATTGAGCTAATGCCCCATGTTCCTGTGGGCCTAGCAAGAATCGAACTTGCGACCTCATCGTTATCAGCGATGCGCTCTAACCGACTGAGCTATAGGCCCTGGGAACAGAGAGTACATTACCCAGACGGGGACAATTAAGACAAATCGCCTGGTTAAACACGTTAAAGTGTTTAACCAGGCGACGGCCCCTACTACCTTTTAGGCTTCTTCTTGCAGGCGCATTTGGAGGCCTCCGAAGAGGTCGACAATGGCGTTGTAGATGATGGCGCCGAGGGGGGCCAGGACGGTCACGAGGATCGCCCAGATGGCGCCGAGGAGGGCTGCGATGGAGATGACGAGCCCGAACCCGATGACTTGGTCTGCGCCGACGTCGCCGATGAGGGAGTTGACTTGGTCCCAGACTCCGGCGGCGTCCATGCCGATGTAGAGCAGGACGACGGTGAGGAGCCAGGCGACGAGTCCGACGAGGGACATGGCGAGGGCGACTCGGAACGCGGAGAGCGGGGCTATCCGGGTGATCGTTACGTCACGCTTGGCCATTGCCTACTCCTCGTCCTCGGTGAGGTCGTCCAGGGTGGTTTGGTTCTTCTTGGCCAAGTCGGCGGGTCCGTCGGCGACACCCTTGGCCACTGCTTCGGCTTGTTCTTCGCCTTCGCCCTCAACGTTTTTGTCGATGGCGAGCAGTTCGACGCCGTCTTCGAGGTTAACCAGGCGCACACCCATCGTGGCACGAGAAGAAGGACGGATCTGGTTGACCTCGGTCCGGATGACTCCGCCGACGGAGGTGATGGCGAGGATTTCGTCGTCTTCGTCGACGGCGAGAGCGCCGATAAGGCGACCGCGCTTCGGGGTGTACTTGAAGGTGACCACGCCGAGGCCGCCGCGGCCCTGGGAGGTGTATTCGCTCAGCGCGGTGCGCTTGCCGTAGCCGCCGGAGGTGGCCACGAGGAGGTATTCACCGTCGCGAACGACGCACATGGCGAGGAGCTGGTCGTCGCCGCGGAAGCGCATGCCCTTCACGCCGGCGGTGGCGCGGCCCATGGGGCGTAGCTGCTCGTCGTCGGAGCTGAAGCGGATGGACTGGCCTTGCTCGGAGACGAGGAGGAGGTCGTCGTCCTCGGAGCAGAGGGCGGCGCCGATGAGGCGGTCGTTCTCGTTGAGGTTGATGGCAATCAAACCAGCGGAGCGGGCGGACTCATAGTCCGTCAAACGGGACTTCTTCACACGACCGTGGGCGGTGGCCAGGACGAGGTAGGGGGCATCTTCGTAGCTTTGGAGCTGGATGACCTGGGCGATGCGCTCTTCCGGTTGGAACTCCAGCAGGTTGGCCACGTGCTGGCCGCGGGCGGTGCGGGAGGTTTCGGGCAGTTCGTAGGCCTTGAGGCGGTAGACACGGCCGAAGTTGGTGAAGAAGAGAATCCAGTCGTGGGTGGAGGAAACGAAGAAGTGGCGGACCACGTCGTCCTGCTTGAGTTCCGCTCCACGCACACCCTTGCCGCCGCGGCGCTGCGACTTGTAGGCGTCGACCTTGGTGCGCTTGGCGTAGCCGGTGGAGGTGATGGTGACCACGACGTTTTCGCGGGCAATGAGGTCTTCCTCGGACACGTCGCCGGTGGCGGCGATGATCTGGGTGCGGCGTTCGTCGCCGTACTTGTTCACGATCTCTTCGAGCTCGTCGTGGACGATGGAGCGCTGGCGCTCGGGCTTGGCCAGGATGTCCTTGAGGTCGGCGATCTTGAGCTCGACTTCGGCCAGCTCGTCGACGATCTTCTGTCGTTCGAGGGCGGCGAGGCGGCGCAGCTGCATCGCGAGGATGTGGTCGGCCTGGATCTCGTCGACGTCGAGAAGCGACATGAGGCCGGAACGGGCCTCTTCCACCGTCGGGGAGCGACGGATGAGGGCGATGACCTCGTCGAGCATGTCGAGGGCCTTGACCAGGCCGCGGAGGACGTGGGCGCGTTCTTCCTTTTCGTCGAGGCGGAACTGGGTGCGCCGGACGATGACCTCGATCTGGTGCGCGACGTAGTAGCGCAGCATCTGGTCGAGGCGGAGGGTGCGCGGCACGCCATCAACGATGGAGAGCATGTTCGCGCCGAAGTTGGTCTGCAGCTGGGAGTGCTTGAACAGGTTGTTCAGCACGACGCGCGGCACGGCGTCGCGCTTGAGGGTGACCACGATGCGCAGGCCCACGCGGTCGGAGGATTCGTCCTCGATCTTGGAGATGCCCGCGAGCTTGCCCGAGGCTACCTGCTCAGCGATGTTGGCGATGAGGTTATCGGGGTTGACCTGGTAGGGGAGCTCGGTGATGACGATCGTCTGGCGGTTGTTGGTCTCCTCGATGGAGGTGACACCGCGCATGCGGATCGAACCGCGTCCGGTCGTGTAGGCGTCCTTGATGCCGGAGTCGCCGACGATGAGCCCGGAGGTCGGGAAGTCGGGGCCCTTAACGAAGGACATACAGGCCTCCAGGGCCTCCTTCTCATCGGCGTCGAAATTCTCGAGGAGCCAGTAAATGGCGTCGGCGAGCTCGTTGAGGTTGTGCGGCGGGATGTTCGTCGCCATGCCCACGGCGATGCCGCCGGAGCCGTTCATCAGGAGGTTGGGCACGCGCGCCGGCAGGACGTCGGGCTCCATGGTCTTGCCGTCGTAGTTCGGGGAGAAGTTGACGGTGTTCTCGCGGATGTCGCGGACCATTTCCATGGCCAGCGGCGACATCTTGCACTCGGTGTAACGCATGGCGGCGGGGCCGTCGTTGCCACGGGAACCGAAGTTGCCCTGGCCGTCGACCAGCGGGTAGCGCATGTTCCACGGCTGGGCAAGACGGACCAGCGTGTCATAAATAGCGACGTCGCCGTGCGGGTGAAACTGTCCCATGGTGTCGGACACGGGGCGGGCCGACTTCACGTAACCGCGCTCGGGGCGGTAGCCGGAGTCAAACATGGCGTACATGATGCGGCGGTGCACCGGCTTCATGCCGTCGCGGACCTCCGGCAGGGCGCGACCCACGATGACGGACATCGCGTAATCGATGTAGCTGGTCTGCATCTCCTCATTGATATCGATGGGGAGAATCCGGTCGAAGAGGTCTTCTCCTCCGGTGTTATCGTCGCTCATGGGAGCCTTCCTGATAGGGGTCTAGACCCAGGCAATTCTACCCCTTGCCGCCCCACAAGGGCGTCTTGGCGCCATAAAAGAGATTTTCGACGTCCCCGTGCTACCACTCTGGTATCAATAAGGCATGGCGATGACCCTACGTTTAACCCCGGAACAAGACCGCGCGCTCACCCTCCTCGCCGAGGCCCAAGGCTCCAGCAAGCACGAGGCCGCCGTCCGCGCCATCCTCAGCTCAGCGTCCCGCCTGCTTAACGACGCCGCCGTGGCCCAACTCGCCCACGACCTCATCCCCGGCCGCGCGGCCCTCGAGGCCCGCCTGCGGCAGGCCCGGGGATAGGACCGGTTGAGATGCGTCCACTGAGTCCCGAACAACTCCTGCTCGTCGCCGACGAATTCTGCGAGTTCCATCGCTGCCAGGTTCGATCCTTCTCGGCCCTCGTCGCCGCAGCGGTCGTGCCCGGCGCCCGCCTCGATGGGGTGTGGGTGCACGCCTCCGTGCCGACGGCGGCTGCCGCCCTGGAGGAGACGGTGGTTCAGCTTCAGCCGCTGGACAGGCACAATACGGAGTTCGGGGCGCTGTGCCGTGAGGTATATCTCCATTGGGCGACATAACGCTCACCAGATCTTGCTCAGAGATCACGGGAGTGTGTAGAGTTTGTAACCGTTGTGGTTGCAGTGAATTAGAGTGAATAATGTGACTCGAGGTTCCTGTGGCGGAAGAACCACAACAGCAGCGATCCCCGTCGGTGAGTTCAACCACGGTGATCGCTTTTTGCTGTCTCAGATCAAGGTCTCAGATTAAGATGGGTGCTTCACATCACAAGACGAAAGGCTCCCCATGTCCGATTTGTCCCAGTTGCTCAATGATGACAAACGCCCGGCCGTCGTCGCCGACCTGGCCGCTTTCGCCGACGCAACTGTTTCTGCCCAGTCCGGCATCACCGGCGCCGCCATCAAGGGCGCAGTCGGCGCAGCGAAGGAGGTGGACGGTGACATCATGACTAAGGGAGCTCGCCGCACGCTGCCGGAGATCCTCGGTGACCTCCAACCCCACTGGCAGGCCTACCAAGAAGATCCCGCCGGGGCAGCCGACTTCGGTACCTTCCTCGAAGGCCGACGCGACCAGGTCGTCGATTCGCTGATGGGCGTGGCTGACCGCAACGCCGAGCAAATCACCGTCCCGGCGTTGGCCAAGGCCTACAACGCCCTGCGCGGCAAGGGTGCCAAGGTGCTGGAGCCGACCGTCCCCGAGTTCGGCCGACTCCTGGAAAAGCACATGATCTAGACGTCGAGGAAACGGACGTCCTTCGCCTTGCGGGTGATGAAGGAACGGCGAGCCGCCACATCATCACCCATGAGGATGGAGAAGAGCTCGTCGGCTCGCTGGGCGTCAAGCAGATCCACGCGGCGCAGCAGACGAGTGTGCGGGTCGAGAGTCGTCTCCCACAGCTCGGAGGGGTTCATCTCGCCCAGGCCCTTGTAGCGCTGGATTCCGTCGTCGGTGTTGATCTTGCGGCCAGCGGCCAGGCCCTCTTCCAGCTCCCGGTCGCGCTCAGCGTCGGAGTAGGCGTAACCGGGCTCGCCCGAACGCCACTTGAGCTTGTACAGCGGCGGATTGGCCAGGTAGACGTGGCCTTCCTCGATCAGCTGCGGCATGAAGCGGAACAGCAGGGTCAGCAACAGGGTCGCGATGTGCTGGCCATCGACGTCGGCGTCAGCCATGAGGACGATCTTGTGGTAGCGCAGGCGCGAGATATCAAATTCCTCGTGGATGCCGGTGCCCAGCGCGGTGATGATGGCCTGGACTTCGGCGTTCTTGAGCACCTTATCCATGCGGGCCTTCTCCACGTTGAGGATCTTTCCTCGCAGCGGCAAAATTGCCTGGTACATGGAGTCACGGCCCGCCTTTGCGGAACCACCTGCGGAGTCACCCTCCACGATGTAGAGCTCGGAAGCGCTCGGATCCTTGGAGCGGCAATCAGCCAACTTACCGGGCAGACCACCAAGATCGGTCGCGGACTTCCGGCGCACCAATTCGCGCGCCTTGCGGGCAGCAATACGCGCCTGCGAGGAGGACACGGCCTTGCTCACGATGGCCTTGGCCTCCGCAGGGTTGGCCTCCAGCCAGTCACCGACATGGGAGTTGACCATGCGCTGGACAAAGGACCGGATCTCGGTGTTACCCAGCTTCGTCTTCGTCTGGCCCTCGAACTGCGGGTCGCCCACGCGGACCGCAACGACGGCGGCGATGCCCTCACGGCAATCCTCGCCGGTGACGTTGGGATCCTTGTCCTTGATCAGCCGGTGATCGCGGGCGTACTTGTTCACCAGCGACGTCAGTGCAGAGCGGAAACCCTCTTCGTGGGTGCCACCCTCATGGGTGTTGATGGTGTTGGCAAAGGTGTGCACGGACTCCTTGTAGCCGGAGTTCCACTGCATAGCCACTTCAACCTCGTGGTCATCGCCCTTGGCTTCGAAGCCGACGATCGACGGGTGGATGACCGACTTCGACTTGTTCAAGTGATTGACGTAGTCGACCAGGCCGTCGGGGTAGTGGTAGACGACCTTCTTTTCCCGCTTCTTCGGTGTCTTCGGAGCAGCACCGGCCGGGGCCTCCTCCGCCTCGATGTCATCGAAGGAGGAACCGTCGATCGGCTGGGCGGTGTCACCTTCCTCGGCGAGAGCCTCCAACTCGAGTTCTGCCTCGGAGACGCGCTCATCCTTGAGCGTGATGGTCAGGCCCTTGTTGAGGAAGGCCATCTCCTGCAGGCGGCGCGCGATGACGTCGTAGTTGAACTCGGTATCTTCGAAGATCTCACCGTCCGGCCAGAACCGAATCGTGGTGCCGGTGCCCCGGGCGTTGCCACCCTCGACGAGATCCTCGGGCACGGCGTTGTTGAAGTTCTGCAGCCAGTGCTTGCCCTCGCGCTTGATATCCGCCTCAACGCGGGTCGACAGCGCGTTAACAACCGAGATACCGACGCCGTGGAGGCCACCGGAGACAGCATAGGAATCGGAATCGAACTTGCCGCCGGCGTGCAACTGGGTCATGACGACCTGGACAGTTGGTGCTCCGGACGGGTGCATTTCGACGGGGATGCCGCGGCCGTCATCGACGACCTGGACTCCGCCGTCGTGGAGCAAGGTGACCTCGACCTTGGTGGCCTCACCAGCCATCGCCTCATCGACCGAGTTGTCCACGACCTCCCACACCAGGTGGTGAAGGCCGCGGGTACCGGTCGAACCGATGTACATGCCGGGGCGTTTACGGACGGCTTCAAGACCCTCGAGAATCGTGATCGATGACGCGTCGTAATTGTGTTCAGCGTTTGCCACGTGAAACGAACACTCCTCGCTAGAAGTTAATGTCAGACTTTCTCATTCTACACCCAGTGGGTTCCTACTAGCTAAGGGGTCGCGCGCGTCGGAGGGCCTTTCTCGTGCGTTTTTGGGCGGGTCGCTTTATCCGTACGTATCGCGGGGTCCTCGACCCTTGACGTGGAGTGGGCCCTTCCGCCAACTCGGGGCACGGGGACCAAAAATCTTCAACTCGGTGATGATGCCGGGGCCGACTTTTTCCGCGATGACCTGCAGGATCTGTCGCTGCATCATCCGCAGGTTTGTCGCCCAGGCCGTGGAATCACACGTGATAAACAGCGACGTTTCCTTGATCATTTCCACCTTCGTGTGCTGCGCGATTTTCTCGCCGACCAGCTCATCCCAGTGGCCATTGACCCAACCTCCGGCCATCCCCTTCTTCCAGCCGCGATTGTCGATCTCGCGCCCAAGGATGGAACCAAACGTATCGACGTCCAGGGGGCGCCGTGGCGCCCGCCCGTCCGGCCCACTGAGCCGTCCGGTCCTCTTCTTCTTCCGCACCGGCTGCCGAGGCGCAGCCGCCGCCCGCTTCCCGGCCGCTTTGAGCATCTGCTCGAAGGCTGCGGAGACTGGATCCGTCATGGTTGCTCCTGCAGCACACTCATCCGCCCGCCCTCGCATTGTTCGACGGAGACCGTGAAGCGGTTGACGGCGGCGTCGGCAAGCGACGAAAGGTTGGCGGGCAGATCCCCGTCGACGGCGACGGTGATGAGCACCTGCTCGGCGTCGGCCGCGAGCTCGACGAGCTTTTCGCGGCGGCGGGCATCGAGCTCGGCGAAGACGTCATCGAGGATGAGGACGGGATCGGTGCCATCGGAACGCAACAACGAAAACTCGGCGAGGCGCAGCGACAGCGCATAGGACCAGGTCTCCCCGTGGGAGGCGAAGCCCTTGGCGGGTTCGGCGCCAAGGTGGAGGAGGAGATCATCGCGGTGGGGCCCGACCAGGGATATCCCGCGCTCGATCTCCCGCTGGCGCTTTCGACCCAGCTCAGCGAGCATTTCGGCTTCGATGAGCTCGGGATCGGTGGCCTCGATGTCTACCGTCGACCGATAGCTCACGGAGACTTCGCGGGACTCCGGGGCGATCCCCGCATAGGCCGCGTGGATGTGGCCGGCGAGCTCGGCGAGCAGCACCCGACGGGCGGCAATGACCTGCGACCCAAAGCTCGCCAGCTGGCCGTCCCACACATCGAGGGTGGCCAACACGTTCGCGCCATCGGCGTCGTCATAGCCCCGCCTCAGCGCCGACCCCGCGGATTTGAGGAGGGCATTGCGCTGGCGCAGCACCTTGTCATAATCCGCTTTGACCCCGGCCAAGCGCGGAGTACGGGTGGCGATGATGTCGTCGAGGTAGCGCCGACGCTCCGCCGGCTCACCCCGGACCAGCGCCAGATCCTCCGGGGCAAACAACACCGTCTTCACCACGCCGAGAATCTCGCGCGGATATCCCAACTTCGTGCGATTGATCTGCGCCTGATTCGCCGCATGCGGCTTGATCAGCAGGTGAGCGGTGAGTTCGCGGCCCTGATTCACGGCCGTAGCGGAGATCCGAGCATTGGACGCACCGGAGCGCACCAGCGGGGCGTCATGGGACACCCGATGGGAACTCAGGTGGGCGGCGTAGCCCAGGGCCTCGACAATGTTGGTCTTGCCAAAGCCATTGCGGCCCACGAACAGGGTAATTCCCGGTTCCAGCTCCAGCGTTAATTCCGCCCAGGAGCGGAAATCACGCAGGTCAAGGCTCTTGATGAAGATGCTACAGTCACCCCTCTCGGGATCTGCCAGGGTTTAGCCCGGCAGGCGAACCGGCATGAGCAGGTAGGTGAAATGAGTCTCCGGGGTGGGGAAGGTGCCGTCCTCGTTCGCCTCCGGCAGCTCCTCCGGCTCGGGCACCAAAATGGCGGGGCGGGAGGGCTCGGTGAAGCCGAACACCACGCGGTTGCTGTGCACCACGGCGAGGCCGTCGCGCAGGTAACCGGGGTTGAAGGCGATGGTCAATTCATCGCGGCCCACAAACGCACAAGGCAGTCGCTCCTCTGCGTGGCCGGAGTCGGTGCCGCCGGCCGAAAGGATGAGCTCACCCTCGGAGAATTCCATGCGGATCTGCGCGTTGCGCTCGGTAACCAGGCTGACACGGCGAATCGCTTCCTGCAGCGGAGCAACCTCGACGGATGCCATCGACGTGTGGGTCTTGGGCAGCAGCGGCTGGATGTTCGGGAAGTCCGCATCGAGCATGCGAGTGGTGGTTTCGCGGTTTTCGGTGTGAACACCAAAAAGTCCGGCGGCGCCGATCTGATCGCCCTGGCCCACGGCGATCTCCACCGGATCGCTGGCCTGGGCATCAAGGGTGCGGGCGTTATCCAGCAACGTCTTCGCCGGGATGAGGAGCTTGGCGCTGACATCAGGGGACGTGGGAGTCCATTCGCAGGTGCGCAGTGCCAGGCGGAATCGGTCGGTGGCGGCTAGGCGCAGCTGGGCCCCCTGGACCTCGACGTGCACGCCGGTGAGCATGGGCAGCGTGTCATCCTTACCCGCCGCGGCGGCGACCTGGGTGACGGCCTCGGCGAACAGGCGCGGGTCGATGGTGCCGGTGACCTCGGGCAATTGCGGGATTTGTGGGTAATCATCCAGCGGGATGAGTGGCAGCTCGAAGCGGGAGGAACCACAAGCGACGATGGCCTTGGAGCCGTCGGATTGCACGTCAACCGGCTTGTTGGGCAGGGTGTTGACGATCTCGGCGATGAGCTTGCCGGCGACCGCCACTCGACCCGGCTCGGCTACCTCGGCGGCGATGCGCACCTTCGACGAGACTTCGTAGTCGAAGCCCGCGAATTCCAAACCAGCATCATCGGCCGTGATGAGCATGGCCCGCAGGACCGGTTGCGTCACCTTGCTGGGCAGGCCTTTGGCCACCCAGGCCACGGCATTGGCCAGGTCATCCCTGGACACCCGGAATGACACTGCTTGTGACTCCATGCTTTCGGGACTCCTCAAACGTCGCTTTCTTGCCACTCAAATAACAATCACCAACGTACCCTACGCAGCCGCCATCTCAGCACCCAAGATTGTCATTCGCTCCTCGCTGCTTCAGGCACGCTGAGCAGTTCTCCCCACATCCTCTTTCTTCTAGTTAATTGAGAGTTAAAAAGCTGGTAGTAACAGTAGGTCCTGTGCAAGCTGTGGACGGAGCCCTAAATGACAAGGTCCGTGGACTCATCCGGGTTGTGATTCGCGTGTGGGATTCTTGTGGATAAATCGAGGCACATGTGGACAACTCGCGCGGGTGGGAATTTCTTCACAGATGACGGGTGGTTGTTCCCCATTCCACTAACAACAAAACCGGGGTTGTCCACATGGCCCTTGGGCTGCGTCCGGCCAGCAAATAGTGCGCTGAATCACTGAATTACAATTCTGTAATTACACAGGTGTGGATAACTCTGTGGACAAAGAAAAACCGCCAGTCTCCTGGCGGCCAATTTCTGCTTATCGACGTCCGCGGGTCTTAATCCGCTGCGTCAGCAGCTGAATTTCGTCGTAAGTGTCCCGCTTTTCAGTCATCTCCTTGCGGATCTTGCGATCCGCGTACATGACGGTGGTGTGGTCCTTGCCGCCGAACTCCTGCCCGATCTTGGGCAGAGAAAGATCGGTGAGCTCGCGGCATAAATACATTGCCAGCTGCCGGGCGTGGGCGACGGAGCGGGTCTTCCCAGCACCTGTGAGGGTATCTTGGGAAATCTCAAAATGCTCCGCGGTCACTTCCATGATGGTGGTGGCGGTGATGTCGATGTCGTCGGCATCGGGAAGGATTTCCCGTAGCGCGCTTTCGGCCATGTCCATGGTGATGGGCTCGTTGATCAAGGAGGAGTACGCCGAAACGCGGATGAGAGCCCCCTCGAGCTCGCGGATCGAAGAATCAAAACGCGAGGCGATGAGCTCCAAGATGGCGCGATCGATCGTCGTGCCATCCGCCTGGGCCTTCTTCTCCAGGATCGCGATGCGTGTTTCCAGATCCGGAGGCTGAATATCCACCGGCAGTCCGCTTTCGAAACGGGTGCGCAGGCGATCCTCGAGCGTGGTCAATTCCTTAGCCGGACGGTCCGAGGACAGTACGATCTGCTTATCCGCCTGGTGGAGGGCGTTGAAGGTGTGGAAGAACTCTTCCTGCGTTCCCTCTTTACCCGCGAGAAACTGGATGTCATCGACCATGAGGATGTCGAGGTTGCGGTAGCGGCGTTTGAAGGTTTCCTGCCGGTCATCGCGCACTGAGTTGATGTAGTCGTTGGTGAATTCTTCACTGGAGACGTATTTGACGCGCAGTCCCGGTTGCAACACCTGCGCGTAATGGCCGATGGCGTGCAAGAGGTGGGTCTTGCCCAGCCCTGAGCCTCCCCAGATGAACAGGGGGTTGTAGGCGCGAGCCGGATTTTCGGCGACGGCGACCGCAGCGCTATTAGCGAAGCGGTTGGATGAACCCACGACGAAGCTTTCAAAGGTATAGCGCGGGTTGAGGGATTTCTCTCGGTTGGGATCGTGCGCTGGCTTCTCACGCGGCATGCGTTGGCTTTGTTTATAAACAGCGGGAGGTTCTGGTGTCACTGGCGTCTCGACGACGGCGTGAGTCGTTGTCCATCCGGCCGTCACCGTTGGCGTCGGCATGAATTGGTCAAGTTGCATTTCAGCTTGCATGGCTGGGGGTTCGATGCTCACAGCCAGGCTGCACGGGCGGCCAGTGCGTTCGGTGAGCACCTTGACGATGTGCTCCCCCAGCTCGTTCTCAATGACCTGCTTGGCCATGGCATGGGGGGTCGCGAGAACGGCGTAGCCGTCAACGAGCACGATCGGCTGGGCGAGTTCCAAAAAGGCCTTCTGCTGGCGAGTGAACGTAGGAATCGGCGAGTCCGGTCGATCGGATTGCTGGAGAAGATCGATTTTGATCTCCACCCAGGTGTCAATCAGCGACGCATGTTGTTCGGCCAC